>JADDPP010000372.1 GCA_016781845.1 Rubrobacter sp. | reverse complement strand
CTTCGCGGGTCCATCGGCTACTCCTTCGGTTGTTGCATTCCAAAGGATGCCTGCTGGACCTGCTTGCTTCAACTCTCCCTCCGCCCTCCACGGTTTGCTGGGGCTATACCACACGTGCTGCTTGCGGGTATAATCCAAACCGCAGCCGAAGGAGGCCCACCATCGAGACCGAGACGCTACCCCGTGAGGTGCTGCTGTACGGCAGGGAGGAGGCCCTCCCCGAAAGCATGCCCTTACGCGCCGGACCTCTCTCACTCCGCTACGAGCAAGGGGATCTGCGCTACATCCGCCTCGGGGCCCGGGAGGTGCTGCGCCGGGTGTACGTTGCCGTCCGCGACCGCAACTGGGGCACCGTCCCCGCCGTGCTCTCAAACACGCAGATAGACGCCCGTGATCACTCGTTCGAGATCACGTACGACGTGTCGAACCGGCAGGGCGAGATAGACTTCACGTGGAAGGGAAGCATCACCGGGGGCGCGGATGGTACCATCACGTTCGCGCTGAATGGCGAGGCACGCTCCACGTTCCTGCGCAACCGCATCGGGTTCTGCGTGCTGCACCCGGTAAAGGAATGCGCCGGGTTGCCGTGCGAGGTGGAGCACTCCGACGGCAGCGTCGAGCATGGCAACTTCCCTCGCTATATATCTCCTCACCAGCCGTTCCTCGATATACGGAGTATCGCTCACGAGGTGACACCGGGCGTGCGCTCCGAGGTAATGTTCGAGGGCGACGTGTTCGAGATGGAGGACCAGCGCAACTGGACCGACGCCTCGTACAAAACGTACTGCACCCCAATCGAGATACCTTACCCGGTAGAGGTCACGAAGGGCACGTGCATCTCCCAGTCCGTAACCCTCACCCTCCATGGCCAGCCCTCACCCCCGGCTGCCGAGACCGAGGAGTCCGAGCTCACCCTCACGATCGGCGATGAGCCGGTCGGCGCTCTCCCACGCGTCGGGCTAGGGGTGGCGAGCCACGGGCAGCCCCTTACCGGACACGAGCTCGCGCGGCTGCGACTCCTGGTCCTCGGGCATCTGCACGTTGGGCTGGACCTGTCGCGACCAGGATACGAGGACACGTTGCGCCGTGCCGCGGGCGAGGCTGGTTCTCTGGAGGCGTCCCTTCTTGTAGCGCTCACCCTTACCAATCCGGCCGATGAGCTTGAGACGTTTCTCTCGCTGCTAGATGATGTGCAGCCCAACGTATGCGGCTGGCTGCTTTTTCAACACGGCGAGAGAACAACGCCACGGCAGTGGCTGGAGTTCGCGCAGCACTACTTGTGGAAGTACGATCCGACGGTGCCTGTCGGCGGCGGAACGGACGCCTATTTCACTCAGCTCAACCGCGACCGCCCCGAAGTAGACGCGATGGATTTCGTCAGCTACAGCATCAACCCTCAGGTACACGCCTTCGACAACCTCTCGCTGGTCGAGACCCTGCAGGCGCAGGCATTCACAGTGGAGAGCGCGCGCACGTTCACCGGGGATGCACCGCTCTACATCACGCCCGTGACGCTGCGTCCCCGGTTCAACCCGAGCGCAACCGGCCCGGAGCGCGAGCTGGGGCCGGGGGAGCTACTTCCGCAGGTGGACCTGCGCCAGATGTCGCTCTTCGGCGCGGCGTGGACGCTGGGGAGCCTCAAGTACCTCGCCGAGAGCGGGGTGAGGGCTGTTACCTATTACGAGACAACCGGATGGCGTGGCGTCATGGAGACCTCGTCCGGCTCGCCCGCGCCCGAGCCGTTCCGCTCAATCCCCGGCGCTGTCTTCCCTCTGTACCACATCCTCGCGGACGCGGGTGAGCTGGCTGACGGCGAGCTGCTCCCGGTCACATCCAGCGCCCCCCTCAAGGCCGAGGGGCTGGCGATCCGGACAGCGGAGCGTACGAGGCTGCTTGTCGCCAACCTTACCGCCCAGCCGCGGCAGGTCAGGGTGCGGGGAATAGGCGGCCCCGCCCGCGTCCGCTACCTCCATGAGACGAACGTCCTTGAGGCCATGACCTCGCCGGAAGAGTTCCGCGCGCAGCAGGGCGAGCCCGTGCAGGCCGACGGAGAGACCATGACTCTGAACCTGCTTCCGTACGCCGTGGCCCGGCTGGATATCGTGAATGATGGGGCTTTCGGATGAGGATTGGAGCTGTGGCACTTTGAGCGCAGCAAACACCCCGTGCCCTTGCGCGGACATGCGCCTCGCAGACCTGGAGGGGCGCTCGCCACGACTACCCGCCCAGGTGTCGCAAGATTGGGAAGGAGGACCCCGTGGACCTCGCTAAACTCGACTCCGACGTCGCAAAGGCGGGCGGCAGCCTCGGTGTGCTCGCCATGTCCGTGCCGGACGGCAGGACCCTTAGCTCGCTCCATGAAGACGAGTCCTTCCCGCTCGCGTCCGCCGCGAAGCTGGCCATCGGGTGGGCGGCGGCGGATGCAGTCAGAGGGGGGAAGGTTCGGTGGCACACGCTCGTGCGCGGTCTTGAGCTCGACCCGAACGACGAGGGAGGACGGGAGCTGTACCCGCACATCTTCGGGCAGACGGAGCTCGAGCTGCGCGAGGTGGTCGAGGTAATGATCGGTGCCCTGGACCACTATTATGCGATGGCAGTGGCGAGACAGCTCGGTGGGTGGGATGCAGTCCAGCGCCGCATCTCGGACGCTTACCCCGGTGTTCGGGTGCATATGAATCCGTACGACCCGGAGCAGAACTCCGGACAGCTCACGGATGTCGTGCGCCTTGCGCGCGATGTCGCCGCGGGCTATCGCAAGGAGCCGAGGCTGTGGAGGCCGGTCGTCGCGGGTCTGGTCCGCCAGCAGTACAAGGCGGACGACATCCCGCCACATCACGTCCTGAACGTGCAGGGTGGCCTCGGCGACGCCGTGATAGACACGGGGCTCCTGGGCGATATCGCCTCGCCCAACCTCCTCGCGTACGCTGTCGCTGTGAAGCGGATAGGCAGACCCGAGGAACTCGTGGCCGCGTACAACCGGCTGGAGGATGTCATCCGGGATCTGTACGACGACCACATTGACGTTCCCGCGTAGAAGCGGCACGTGAAGGCGGATAGAGGAGTCTCCTGCTGCTAGCGGGACACTATGTGAGGCGGGTAGGAACGGTCTGGCACAGGGGCAGGTGTTCGCGCCAGACCGATGTACTTGCGACGATTGGAGGACAGGACATGCGCGCAGCAATTATTAACGCTCCCCATCAGATGCAGGTGGGGGCGTGGGAGACGCCGATGCCTGGCGCTGGCGAGGTGCTGGTCTCCGTCGAGGCTGCCGGGGTGTGCGCTGGCGACATGTACATCTACCTCGGCAAGAACCCGTACGCCTCCTACCCACAGATCGGTGGGCACGAGATCGCGGGCGTGGTGTCCGAGGTTGGCGAGGGGGTGGAAGGGCTGGACCGCGGCATGCCCGTAGTGGTGGAGCCCTTCATTGGCTGTGGGACGTGCTACCCATGCCGTATAGGCAAAACGAACTGCTGCGCACAGCTCTCGATCATAGGGGTACACCGGGCCGGGGGATTCGCCGAGTTCGTCCTCGCGCCCGCCCGAAACGTCCACCGCGTTCCACCTGGACTGTCGCTCCCGTTCGCCTCCTTCGCGGAGCCGGTCGCAATCGGCGTGCAGGCGTGCCGTCGGGGAGAGATAAGCGCTGGCGAGCTGGTGCTGGTGGTAGGCGCCGGCCCCATCGGTCTCGCCGTAACCGAAGTCGCGAGGGCGCGCGGGGCGCACGTAATCGCCACCGACATCATGCCCTCCCGCCTTGAGACCGCTCGCTCGCTCGGCGCGGAGACCCTGCCGGCGGGCGAGGGACTGCTCACCGCGGTGATGGAGCACACGGACGGCGAGGGCGCGCCCGTTGTGGTCGAGGCAACCGGTAACACAAAGGCGATGGAGCAGACCGTGGACCTCGTCGCCGCGGGCGGCAGGATAGTCATACTCGGGCTCGCGAGGCAGGGGGACAAGGTGTCCTTTCCCGCGCTCGACTGGACGCGCAAGGAGATGACTGTCGTCGGTTCCCGCGCCTCCGTCAACTGCTTCCCCGAATCGCTGCAGCTGCTCGCGGACGGCAAGATAACGTACCCGCGCGTAGCGAGCGAGTTTCCGATGTGGACGGCGCCCGACGTGTTCGCCCAGCTCGCCTCGAAGCCGGAGAGCGTACACAAGGCCGTGCTCGTGCGGGATGCCTAGCGCGATGCCACACAGCTTCAGCGTCAAGCGCCCCCGCCACCCTGTCAAGACGTAGCACGCTACGTCTCCTCCACACACCTGACACCCACAGGAGCGCCCATGCCCGATGTTACGCTGCACGAAGCCCAGTCAACAGTTGACGAGTACATCCGGACGGTCGGCGTGCGCTACTTCTCCGAGCTCTCCAACCTCGCGCAGCTGATGGAGGAGGTCGGGGAGGTAGCGCGAATAATGGTCCGCACGTACGGCGACCAGAGCTTCCGCAACCCCCATGAGCCGCACGACCTCTCCGACGAGCTCGCGGACGTGCTGGTCGTCGTGGTCGCCATCGCGAACCAGACCGGCGTGGACCTCACCAATTCGTTCCTGCGCAACATCGAGAAGAAAACCACTCGCGACCGTGACCGCCACGTGAGTAACCCAAAGCTGACGGAGCGCGAGCCGTAGCGCAAGGGCTCAGCAACCGAGTTCGCCGGTGTCCCCCTCTTCACGCCCGAGAGCCGTCGCGGAGTTCCTGTTGAGGCGGTTCCGAGCGGCGAAAACGGCGCGCAACGACCACAACAATGAGGATTAGCAGCGGCGCGCTTCCGATCAGCAGCTCGGACGGCGTGACTCCCCACAACACGGGGCTAACGTCCACGCCCAGACGGGCATCCCCCTGCCCTTCGGCGCCTGCTACCCTCATGAGCAGCTCCCACCTGCCGCTCGTTGGAAAGCTGATGCTCGCGTGATGCGTGCTCGGCGTCTCGTCCTCCAGCTCCCCCTCATAGCGCGCCTCCTCTCCCGGCGAGTCAGGCCGCGATACCGTGATGGAGACGGTTGCATCCTTCACAGGACGGCCGCCCGGCTCAGTCACAGCAACCGATACATCAACCACTCCTACCCGTGGACTCGGCGTGCTTGCAACCCGCACCCGGTACGGTCCCGCGGTGGCGCTCCCGATCCGGGTAGTGCCACCGTGCGCGCCTGCGGGCACGGGGTTCGCCAGCAGCGCGAACACGAGCGCCGCGAGCACTATAAGCAGTCGTCTGGAACTGTCTCTAGTCACCGCCGTCAGGATGCGCGCTCCATCGGTCGTATGGTTCACGGCAAGAAAGGTGCGGACTACATCAGTCAGTATAGACGAGCATCGAGGCCGAAGAGACGACCTGCTTGCGCGCTACGCTTGCCATAGTCTCCGGACAGCACCAAGCGTACGGCTCGAACGAGATGTTGTGAAAAGGAGCCTGGAAGGAAGCTATGCAGAGAGACATCACTGTAAGGGCCGCGGTAGTGGACGACGTGCCGTTCCTGTGGGACATGGCCTGGGAGGCCGCGGCGGTCGCCCCCCACGTGCGCAACATGGGCAAGGAGACCGCGCTCGCACTACCGGAGATCCGAAAATACCTCGACGGTTGGGGGCAGACCGGCGACTCCGCCGTCGTCGCGACCGAGCTGGGGGGCAGGCGACTGGGCGCGGCGTGGTACCGCCTCTTCCCTGCCTACGCCCCAGGCTATGGCTGGGTCTCTGAGGACATCCCGGAGCTCTCCATCGGCGTGATACCAGACGCCCGCGGCCAGGGAGTGGGGGGCAGGCTACTGGAGGAGATCAAGAGCCTGGCCCAGGCTCAGGGCTACGAGGCATTGAGCCTCTCCGTTGACCGCGCCAACCCCGCCCTCAGGCTCTACGAGCGCCACGGGTTCAGGGATGCCGGTGTCTCCCAGCCCTCCGATTCCTCTCTGACAATGCTCGTCAGGCTGTGACCACCAGAACTACGGACCCAGCTCCACGGAGCGCTTTGTGCTAAGGCGTATCTCATCGCCATCGCTTATGGAAGGAGACTCAGATGCA
>JADDPP010000394.1 GCA_016781845.1 Rubrobacter sp. | reverse complement strand
AGTAGAAGCTGAGCTGGCCTGTCCGGTGCGCTCGTGATGGCAGGGTCGTACTCCTGTGCAGACTCGATGTCGCTGCGCCGCATGTTCACCGTGGCGTGACTCTGCGTCCAGTCCACCTCCTGTATGGCCTGGGACGGTATCACCACCTTCTTGCCGGGCAGCCAGTCCCTTGTGGCTACCACCACGCTCTCGATACGCCAGCTCGCGTCGTCCACCAGGAAGTCGTCTATGTGGCCGATCTCGCCGTCACGAGCCTGAATGTCGTAGCCCGTCACCTCCTCCGTGCTGCGCAGGTGCGGGTCGCCCTGGTCCTGCTGGATAGGGGCTTCCGAGAGCCCGTCCCGCCCGTCGGCGCCCCTGGTGTATGCGCCGGCAGGGACCATGGGCGCGTAGGCTGGCGCGAGTCCGGCGTACGCTGTGCCCCAGTAATAGGGGTAGCCGTAGTAGTCGTGGTAGTCCGCCTCGTACTGGCGGGAGACAGGCTGGTCCTCGTAGATGCTGGGGGCGTTCTCTACCTGCTCTTTCGTGAGCGAGACCGGTAACACCTCGTTTGCCCAGTCCGATCCCTTCAGCGCATTCGGCGAGATGAGCACCAGCCGACCCGTGAGCCAGCCGCCGGTGTCGGCGACCATGTAGCGGATAGCCCAGCTCTGGTCGTCGAAGAGAAACTCCTTGACCTTGCCTATCTCTCCGTTCGTTGCGTGGATCGTGTAACCCTGAAGGTCCTTCACGCTGCGTAACATCTCAGCTTCCTCCTTGTGCTAATCCGGCTGCAATGCAGCCGGGCATTCGGCTTCTGTCACTCGTCGTAGCGGGAATCAGACTCGACGCAAGCCAGCTTGCTCCGCGGCTACCGGGGTGCGCCTGGGCCGTCCAGCCCTTCGCGTTGCTTCACGGTTTCGATAGCGTTCTCGCTACTCGCTTCTCCTATAAGCAGGTCATCGAGCAGGTGCGTAGCGGCGGCAAGGAACAGGAGCACGGCCAGCACTGTCAGAGGCACCCGTATCGCCTCGGGCAGCCACGCCGATACTAGAATCAGACCTATGCCGATGGCCGGGCCCACCAGGCGCACCAGCAGCGTGACGCTCAGCAGACGGTAGAGAAGAGCCTGGAGGGGTGGACGCACGACCTGCGGGGACTGCCACTGGTCGGCACGCCTCCGAGATGCTGGCTCCTGTGATTCCAGCTCGCATAGCAGTTCCTCTATCTCCCTCTCGTACTTGAGCATCCTCCACCTCCACCACGTCCGGCTGCGTTGACCCGCGAGGACGACCACCGCGCCGCGAGGCCAGCCGGCGGCCTACCAGAATGCGAGCGGCGTGAACAGTAACGAGAAGAGCCAGTAGAACAGCAGAAATATGAGTAACGAGTACAGGCAACCACAACCCGTGAATGGGCGGTTGTAGTACCCGTAATAGCGCCTGTACCCTGGACCTCTTGGTGGAACCGCCATGCTGATCCCTCCTGATGCAATACTTCGGCTCGGCCTGAGCTGCTATCTGCCCTCGGACCCGCGAGTCGAGTCCTGCTTACTGTGATCAAGTTTAGCTGGCGGATGTGAACGCATCGGTGAACTGCCTGGAACAATCTCGTGGCGAATAGTGAACAAAAGTGAACGTACAGGGACGGGTGCGGCTTGCAAGACGAGCGGCAGTAGGGGTAAGATACGCGCCTGGTGATGAGCCAGGAGCCGATACGGGTGGTGTGCGAACAAGGGACCAGGCTGGTAGTCGAGACAGCTGCGGGCTCGGTCTAACGCGCATAGCGAGGGAGTACATGAGAAGCGAACGTCTACGAATCGGCATTGTCGGCTGTGGGCGCATCTTGCCTGCGCACCTGCACGCGTACAAGGCTCTGATAGACGCGGGCGTCGGGGACTTCGAGATCACCGCGTTGTGCGCCCGCAAGCTGGAGGATGTTGAGAGGTTCCTCGCCCCCGGCGGCCCTCCCCCTCGCCCGCCCCTCACCGATAACCCAGGTGACCCGCTCAACGCTCCCCATATCTACCTGAGCGACCTCTTTCCAGACACACACGTCCAGTCCTGGACCGACTCGGAGGCGATGATAGAAGAGGCGGACCTGGACGTGATTGATGTTACGGCGTCCGTTGCGGTCCATCACCCCGCGGCAGTACAGGCCGCGGCGAAGGGCAGGCACGTGATGGTGCAGAAGCCGATAGCCGGTAACGTGCGGGAGGCCGCGGAGATGGTCGCAGCGGCGGAGAGGGCTGGCATCGCGCTCGGCGTCATGGAGAACGTCCGCTACGAGCCTTCCGTCCTCATGGAGCGGTGGCTGGTGGAGAAGGGACACCTCGGCACGATCCAGATGGTTGCCGCCGCGTACCTGGGCACCCATCAGTGGAGCCCGGACAGGGTCGTCGCCGACACTCCCTGGCGGCATCGCGTCGCTGAGGCGGGTGGTGGGATCAGCGTGGACCTGGGAGTCCACTTTTTCCAGCGCCTGCGCTACGTATGCGGTCCCATAGCACGGGTATACGGCAGTGTGCGCATCTTCGAGCCAGTCCGCTACAAGCGCAACGCCGCGGGCGAGCTGGTCGAGCAGGTGGAGGTGGACGCGGACGACACGATGTTCTGCCAGGTGGAGTTCGACGGCGGTGGGGTGGCCCACCTCAGCGCCTCCTGGGCCGGGCATGGCCCGCCAACCCAGTTCCCCGGCGGAATGGTGATTTATGGCAGCCGGGGCGCGTTGCAGGGGAACCAGCTCCACCTGGATGGACAACCCCCGACGACGCTTGAGGAGTTCTTCGAGGAACACGCGACGGAAGCCGAGAGGGAGGCGATCTTTCCGCTTGGTATCCGCAGTTCGTTCGCGCAGGCGTACCTGGATTTCTTCAAGGCGATAAGGGAAGGCCGCGCTCCCACGTACGACGGCAGGGAGGGGCTGCTGGACCTGGCGCTGTGTGCCGCCGTTGTCGAGTCCTCCCGCAGCCATCGGCCCTTCTCCGCTGAGGAAGTGCTGTCTGAGCTAGGCGAAGTTGCCGCGAGCCAGACTATTCAGCGTTCCTGAACCTCAGCGCCCAGCCTCCTGCTTACTTGTTCTGCTTCCCTTGTTATACTATCTATAGAAGACACACTGAGTAGGAGAGCGTCATGGTCGGGGGCACCACTCGCCGCAGCTACAGATTTCCCATACTCGGGGCAATCGCAATCCTCGCCGTTGGCTTCCTTATCTGGCGTAGCACGAGCGCGACGAGCGCGTACGCCCTCACCGTCAGCGAGCTCCTTGCCAGGGGCGACGTGGCGCAGGGGCAGCGAGTGCGCGTCCTCGCGAAGGTGGAGCAAGGCTCTATACAGCGTAGCGCGGAGACACTGCGCTTTACGGCTGTTGACGCCACCGGTCAGATGAAGGTAGCTTATGGTGGGGTCGTGCCCGACATCTTCAAGGATAATGTTGATGTTGTGCTCGAAGGGTCGTACGGGCGAGACAGGGTGTTCGCCGCTGACGTGCTACTCGCGAAGTGCCCCTCGAAGTTCGAGTCCCAGGCGGACGCCGAGCTAGCCGATCCCTCACCCTAGTCGGAGCGATAGCCCGTGACGTACACACATCATCTCAGTCCGCTCGCATGGCTGCTCCGTCCACAGGTCCTGGGCATGCTGGCTGCCTTTCTCGCTGTCCTGTTCGCCGTGTCGCCCGCGCTGGCGGAGACGGATATTGACAGACAGACGCGCGAGATAGCGAAGGATATGCGCTGCAAGATCTGCACGAACCTCTCTGTTGCGGACTCTCAGAGCAACCTCGCGAAGGACATGCGCGTCATCATCCGCCAGCAGCTCGAGCAGGGCAAGACGCGCGCTGAGATAGAAGAGTACTTCGTCGCGCGCTACGGTGAGGACGTGCTGCTCAACCCGCCGAAGCGCGGCTTCAACCTCCTGCTCTGGGGCTCGCCCGTGCTGGCGCTGGTTGTGGGCCTGCTCGCTCTGGGCTTTGCGATAAACAGGTGGTCCGCGAACCGCCCCCAGCCGCTGCCCGAGTCCGCGTCTGAGGATGTGGCGAGCTACGACGAGTTGCTGCGCGAGGACAGGGAGCGGCTCCGTGGTGGACTCACACAGTAACCCGTTCACATGCGCTGCCGCGAGGAGTGCTACGTACTAGACCAACCTACGCCACCTGGGAGAAGACCTTGGCAGATACAAGAATAGTTCGCTCCATCCCCGCCCACGCAGCCAGCCCCACCTCCTCAGTAGCCCGCGTGGGCGACAGGCTCGCCCGGCTGTTCGGTGTCCTCGCGCTGCTTGCGATGGCCGTGGCAACCTACCTCGCGCTCGTGTACGCGCCACAGGACGCGGCTCAGGGCCCGGCGCAGCGCATCTTCTACTTCCACGTGCCCTCCGCATGGCTGGCCTTCCTTGCGTTCTTCGTAGTGCTCGTCGCGAGTGTTGGCTACCTCTGGAAGCGCACCCCCGGCTGGGACGCCGTGGCACGTTCCTCGGGGGAGATCGGGCTGCTGTTCACGACTCTGATGCTCGTTACAGGCTCGATCTGGGGCAAGCCTGTTTGGGGCACCTGGTGGAGCTGGGATCCAATGCTGACCACCTCGCTCATCCTCTGGTTCATCTACCTGGGCTACCTCATGCTGCGCGCGTACGCCCCCACACGAGAGCAGGGCGCCCGCTACGCCGCGGTGGTCGGCATAATCGGCTTCGTGGATGTGCCCATCGTGTACCTCGCGACGACATGGTGGCGCACCCTTCACCCGGAGAAGGTTATCAAGCCCGAGGGCGCGGCGATGCCTGGGGAGATGCTGTTCGCCTTTTTGTTCTCTCTTGGTGCGTTCACCCTCCTGTACATCTACTTCATGCTCCAGCGCGTGCGCATCGAGCGTCTGCAGTACCACCTGGAGGAGCGCGAGGACGAGCTAGCGTTTGGAGGCGCCAATGGATAATCTGAACTACCTTATATCCGCCCTCGCTGTGGTCGCGGTAGGCATCCTCGGCTACCTCTTCTACCTGACCCAGCGCCTGCGCGAGCTTCGCCGGGACCTGGCCGCACTGGATGAGCAGCGTGCTGGAGCGCCCGCGTCCGGTACCCCTGCCGTGGAGCGCCCGCGGTGAGGATGGCGATGGGACGGCGGAACCTCTCGCCCGCCCGCCTGGCTGTTCTTGGGGTGCTCGTGGCGCTCGTCGCGTTTCTGGGCCTTGTCGGCTATCGGCTTGCGAACCCGCCCGGAGGTGGCCCCGGACTCGGAGCGCCTGGCATCAACGCCGAGGGCCGCCTTGCGTCCGCGGCGCCCGAGCCAGCCGCCGATTTCACGCTTCAGGGCTTCGACGGGGAGCCGATAACGCTCTCGGAGCTTCGTGGTAAGGTGGTCGTGCTCAACTTCTGGTCCTCCTGGTGCCAGCCGTGCAAGGATGAGGCTCAGGTGCTTGAGCAGGTCTCCCGGCGGTACAAGGACAAGAACGTCGTCGTCCTCGGTGCTAACGTATGGACGACGGAGCAGGAGGCACGCAACTTCCTCGAGGAGCAGGGCATCACGTACCCCAACGGCAGGACCGAAGCCGCCCTCGCCGCCGAGTACGGCCTCACCGGCATCCCCGAGACGTTCGTCATAGACCCTGAAGGCGTAATAGTCCGGCGCTGGCTTGGCCCGCTCACAGAGGACGACCTTGCCGGCCTCATAGATGCCGCACTTCCATCGGCTTCGGCTGGAAAGTAACGCGCTCCCTCTTGCACAGGGACGAGGTGCTTGCCGCCAACCGCGTCGAGGCCGTTCATACCTCTCTTCCGTGTGACCCGCCGGAGTAGTTGTTGAGCTTCGGATCTACCCCTCCCGCTCGCCGCGCGCTCCTGCTCAGCACGCTCTCGCTCGTGCTGTTCGCCCTCGGCGCGCTCGCGCTGCTCGACGCTGCTGGTGGCGTCGCGGGAGTGCAGGCGCTCGTCGTACGCGCTGGTCCATGGGCGCCCATCACGTACGTCGTCCTCAAGGCGATTGCCACGATACTGCCGCCGGTAAGCGGCACCCCGCTCAGGATAGCGTCCGGCGCCCTCTTCGGTCTCTGGGAGGGAACGCTACTTTCCCTACTCGGCGACACGCTCGGCGGCTCCGCTAGCTTCTGGATCTCGCGGCTGCAGGGGCGGCGCGCCCTTGCGCTCTTCGTGGGGGAAAAGAACCTGGCGTACGTTGATTCCCTGGCGCAGCGTTCGGGAGGTTGGCGGACGCTACTCTTCGTTCGGCTGATATTCCCCCCTATCTACAACTACGTCAGCTACGCCGCCGGGCTGACCACGCTGCCGTTCCGCCAGTACGTCGCCGTAACGGCCCTCGCCGGCATCCTCCCGACAGCGTTTACCGTAGCCATAGGCGCCGGCATCGCCGCCGACCGGCGCTGGCTCGCCCTCATATACGGTGGCCTCGCCACACTTGCGGTAATCGCACTCATCGGTCGCCACTACATCACCCGCATCAGGGATGGGAATCGGCTGCCTATGGCGCCTCAATACCCCCCTGACTCGACCGCCAGACCAGCGGACCACAAATAGCTGGTGGTATCCGACGGCTCGCGCCCATTACGACCGATGGCTACTGCGGTCTCCCAGAAAGGCTGCACGCAACGTCTCGCTCACCCCTGCATCCAAATCCGCGCTCGCCATCAACATACGTGGGCGGAACCATCTCTCTGCTCTACCGTACCGGAGTGGCCTGGTACATCGTTGTCAGCACTGCGCTGAGGAGAAACACGACGAGGCCAAGCGCGAGAATAAGCGTTGGCACGGGTATCAGGGCGCGCAGGCTCGCGGGCGCAGCCTTCGGCTCCTGAAGCGCCGCGCGCCGGCTGCCGCGCCTGCTCCGACCTAGCGCGCCCGCGAGCAGAAACATCCACACCGCTATCAGCACCTTCACCGCAAGCACCACAGCGTACGGCACAGCCAGCCGCGTGTTCATGAGCCGGTCGAAGGTCAGATACCCGCCCGTCGCGAGAAGCGTCCACGCGGAAAGGCTGACTACCTGCCCGAAGGAGCGCGCCACGGCGGGCGACACCTTGCGCGCCTCTTCAGACACTCTCAGCTGTGGCGCGAGCACCCACGCATAGAAGATACTCCCCCCGATCCACGCCGCGGACGACACCAGGTGCGCCGTCCGCATCACTACCTGCAGCAGCTCGTACAGCTTGCGTCTCCTCCGAAGCAGTGATGAGTGCCTGGGGTGGGCCGGTCAATGTTGCTCACTCGCAGCTATCTGGTGATCGCGAAGTACACGAGCATGAGCGGTAGCATCAGAAAGCAGGCTATACCTCCCGCGAAGGTGCCTGCGGCGATAGCGCGCACCTTTGGGTCCCGGTTCTGCCGGTAGCCGACGCCCCCTCCAACCGTGAAGAAGGCGCCGAGAATCAACAGCCCGAACGGCAGGAGCGCCATCGAGATGAAGGCGATCAGCGCCGCGATCCCGACCCATCCCGCCGCGGAGGCCCTGTCGTGCCACTCGTTCATAAGATCCCCTCCCCCTGCCTTTCTTGCACATCCGCTCAAATAATACCCGACCACGCATCGCTCTTCCCGTCCCCCCTCCCGCCCTGTGTTATACTCCCGCCAGAAGGAATATTCTCATGCCTGGAGGTCATCGCTTGCTGACTCAGGGAGTCGTCGCTGAACTGCGACGGGCGCTCGACCCCGCCGACGTACTGCTCGATCGGGCGGACCTGATTAGCTACTCCATAGACGGCACGTGGCTCGAAGGCAGGCCGGACTGCGTTGTGATGCCCCGCTCGGCGGAGCAGGTCGCGGCGGTCCTCCGCATCGCCAACCGCGAGCGCATTCCGATAGTCCCTCGCGGCGGCTCTACAAACCTCTCGGGCGGCACAATCCCCCTCGGCGGCGGCATTGTGCTCAACCTGGCGCAACTCAACCGCATACTCGAGATAGATACCGGCAACCTGCTCGCCGTCGTCGAGCCTGGCGTGCTCACGCACGACCTCGACAGGGCCGTCCGGAAGCACAACCTGTACTATCCGCCCGACCCCTCCAGCCTCAAGCAGAGCACCATTGGTGGCAACGTGGCAGAGAACGCGGGTGGTCTGCGCTGCCTCAAATACGGCGTGACGAGCAAGTACGTCCTGGGCCTCCAGTACGTCACCGCTACCGGACAGATAGGGCGCGCGGGCGGCAGGGTCATCAAGAACGTCACCGGCTACCAGCTCGACCAGCTGCTCGTCGGCTCGGAGGGCACCCTCGCGGTTATTACGGAGATAACGCTGCGCCTCATCCCCCGCCCCCGCCACAAGCGCACCGCGACGGCGATCTTCCCCACCCTCGAAGGCGCAAGCGGGTCCGTCGCCGAGATCACGCGGGAGGGAATAATCCCCTCCGCCCTTGAGCTCATGGACCAGTCCTCCATCCGTATCGTCGAGAACGTCGTGCGCCTCGGCCTACCGACCGACGCCGAGGCCATCCTGCTTGTCGAGGTGGACGGCAACCACGAGGGCGCGATGGAGGATGAGATGGACCGTGTCGCCGCCATACTCGAGCGCAACGGTGCATCCGTACAGCGCGCCCACGACGAGGCAGAGGGCGAGAGGCTCTGGGCTGCCCGCCGCGCCGTGAGCCCCGCCACCGCCCGCCTGAAGCCGAACAAGCTCGGGGAGGATGTATCGGTTCCGCGCAGCGCCGTGCCAGCAATGATCCGCCGCTGCCGCGAGATAGCCGCCAAATACGACCTCCTTATGCCCGTGTGGGGCCACGCAGGCGACGGCAACGTTCATCCCAACCTGCTCTTCGACCGCCGGAACCCGGAGGAGGTGGAGCGCGTGCAGTTCGCCGCCGCGGAAATCTTCGAGGCCGCGGTGTCACTCGGGGGCACACTTAGCGGCGAGCACGGCATAGGCGTCCTCAAACGCGAGTTCCTCGGCCTCGCCGTGGATCCCACTACCGTGGGGGTAATGAAGACGCTGAAGCGCGCCCTGGACCCGAACAACATCCTCAACCCCGGAAAAATCTTCCCCGAGGGTGGCGACGGCAATCGCCGGGTACCGGTCCACCTCGCGCTCACCGGTCCCGGCTCGGGCGAGACCGTAAACACGACATCTGCGCCTATACGGTAGACTGAACTGCCACACGGGTGTATCATCGCAACCGGTGAAAGGGCGGATCTCCGCGCCGCCCTGTGCTCGATACCAGTTCGCCGCGTCTATCCACCTAGAAACGGAGCCCACAATGACCGAGCAAGCGACCAAAACACAGACCGAACCTGCTGAGTACGGCGTAGTGGACGCTGACGCGCTCCGGCGCTGGGTGGCCGCGGTGTTCCAATCGCTGGGCGTATCGGAGGCGGACGCGCAGGTCACCGCTGACAACCTCGTGTCCGCCGATGTGCGCGGCATTGAGAGCCACGGCGTTGCAAGGCTCGGTGGCTACACCGGGCGCATCCAGCAGGGACGCGCCCTCGCCCACGTCGAGCCGGAGATCGTGCACGAGACGCCTACTACCGCCACCGTGGACGCCCGCAACGGCCTCGGCCAGCCTGCATCGAAGTTTGCGATGGAGCTTGCTATTCGCAAGGCGCACGAGACGGGGCAGGGTGCTGTAGCTGTCCGCAACAGCAACCACTACGGCATAGCGGGCTACTGGGCGATGATGGCCCTGCCGCACGACATGATCGGCACGAGCTACACCAACAGCTCCGCCCTGCTCGTGCCCACCAATGCCCGGATCGCGATGACCGGTACCAACCCCATCGCCGTTGCCGTTCCCACCGCCGAGGAGCGGCCGTGGGTGCTGGACATGGCGACCACCGTCGTACCACGCGGCAAACTGGAGGTATACCGGCGCAAAGGGCTGCCCCTTCCGCTCGGTTGGGCCGTGGACGCGACCGGCCAGCCGACCTCCGATGCGGCCGCCGTGCTCAAAGCGATGGACGAACGGACAGGGGGCGGCATCCTTCCCCTCGGCGGCACCGCGCTTTTCTCCGGCTACAAGGGGTACAATCTCTCCGCAATGGTAGACATCCTCTGCGGTGTTCTCTCCGGCTCTGCCTGGGGGCCGCATGTGGACGGACTCCACGGCGGCGAGGCCGGACCCGCTGGTACCGGGCACTTCTTCAGCGCGATGCGCGTGCACGCCTTCCGGCCCGCCGAAGAGTTCAAGCGCGAGATGGACGAGTACATCAGGACACTGCGCAACTCGCCTAAGGCTGAGGGCGCGGACCGTGTCTGGGTCGCGGGCGAGAAGGAGTGGGAGCTGACCGAGAAGCACGAGCGCGAGGGCGTGCCCCTCTACCACAAAGTAATTGACCGCCTCCGCGAGATCGGCGACGACATCGGGCCCCGATTCGACCTGCTGTAGTAAGGACACCGCAGGCTGTGCGTAGCCTGGGGCGACATGACCTCATCGCGCCACGCATCCGAACGAGTAGCGCCGCGCTGGCGTGCGCCTTGCTCAGCCTACCGTTTGCTGGCCGGTTCAGGCAGGAGGACGTAAGCAATGATGGACAACACAACCGAAGCGAAGATAGGCGCCGGACGTCCGGCTGCCATCTACACGCGGGAGTCAACCCTTTCCGAGCATGACAGAACATCCGCTGAGGAACAGCTAGATGCCTGCCGCACGCTGGCAGCTAACCTGGGGTACACAATCGAGGACGATGCTATTTTCAGCGATACTGGCCCGAACACAACGCTCTCACGGCCCGGACTGACCGCCCTGTTGGGTCTTGTGGCTCAGCGACGCATTGCCGCAGTCATCCCGTATACTCTCGACCGCCTCGCCCGCGCCGAGAGCAAGCCGATGGAGGCGTTGCTCAAGGAGCTCGAACGCCGTGAGATACCCGTATATGTTGCGAAACTCCCCAGCGGCTACTCCTACGACCCCACTACCGGCAAGCTGACCGCCGACCATGAGGCAGTCGCGGCCGCAAACCGGGAAGAATGGCGTCCCCCTGAGTACATCCCCATCCCCCGTGAGTACGAATAGCGCGCATCGTGCTCGCGCAGCGGCGGGCACAAGGGGAGGAAGGTGCGCTCGTTACCCCAACTCAATCCGCAGGCGCTTGTTGATCCGCCCCTTGCTCTCGTGGCCCACGACGCGGACCTCGCCCACCTCAGAGGTGTTCGCCACGTGTGTCCCACCGTCCGCCTGCAGGTCCAGACCCTCTATCTCCACGACGCGCACCAGCTGGATCCCGCTTGGCAGCAGGTTGATCTTCGTCCGTATGAGGTCGGGAATGGCGAACGCTTCCTCGCGAGGCAGGATGCGAACCCGCACGGGACGCGCTGCCTCAACCTCCCGGCGCACCCTTCCTTCAATCTCCTGCGCGAACTCCCCGCTCATGGCCTCCAGCTCAAAGTCCATCCTGGCGCGACCTACATCCATGTTCCCGCCGGTGACCTGCGCCCCATAGTCGCGCCAGATGATACCGCACAACACGTGCAGTGCGGTGTGGGCGCGCATCAGCGCGTGCCGACGCTCCCAGTCCAGCTCGCCGCGCACGACCTGACCCTCGGCTGGAGTCGCACCGCCGAGCCTGTGCCATACCTCATCTCCTGACTTGCGCGCCCCGGAGATAGTCGCTTCCCCACCATCCCACGTCAGGTGACCCCTGTCCGCGGGCTGACCGCCGCCGCCGGGGTACGCCGCCGTGCGGTCAAGCAGCACCTCGTCACCTTCGACGCGGAGCACCATCGCCTCCCAGACACGCGCGTAACTGTCCGTCTGGTAGATCAGTTGCGTCACAGCCAGTCTCCTTCAACTTGCCGCCCGTGCATCCGCATGAGGTTCTCCGTTTCCCAAGCCTCGGCGCGCTCCGGTGGGGGCGTCCACACGTACCGGGATAGGTCCACGGTGTAGTCGTCGCCGACCTCGACACCGTCGGCTTCGAGGTCGGCCCGGTGCCGCGCCGCGCCACCCCACCCATACGCTGCCGCGAGCCCGCCCCATCGGTTCACAACCCGCTGGCATGGCACATCCGCTTCTTCCGGCGTACCTGACATCACAAAGCCCACGGCGCGCGCTCCGCGAGGCATCCCCAGAAGCGCCGCGATCTGCCCGTACGTCATCACGCGACCGCGCGGTATCGTCCGCACGACCTCCCACACGAGCTCCCTGAAGTTGCGAGGCGGGTCAGCAAGCGTATACGCGAGCTCCTCCGATCCGTGCAGGTTACGAGTCCGCATGCCCTATCGCCGTTCCCTCCAAGCTGTCCGCTCCGCCCCCACCTCTGTAGAGACGTAGCACGCTACGTCTCCGGCTACGTCACGCGCTACTGTGCCTGCTGCTCGTTCAACCAGCGGATGTAGGCTATAACGTCCTGGAGCTGCTGCTCGGACATCCTCTCCTCGCCGTACGCGGGCATCTGCCCCCCGCCGTTGCGAATCTGCTCCCTCACCGAAGCATCCGTCGGATGCCGCTGCCGGAACTCCGGTCCGACGAGGTCTCGCCCTACGCCCTTCTGACCGCCAGGGTGACAGGTGTTGCAGCCGAACTCGCCGACGAACAACTCCCTGCCGGTAGCTGCCTGCGTGCCAACTGGTGGCTCGGGCGGAGGAGTGCTCCCGCACGCGGTAACGAACATCGCGAGCACCACGAGTACTGTCAAAAATTCGCGTCTCAATGTCGGGTTCCCATATCTTCCTGTCGCATGCCCTGTCTGGGCAGCGAGCCAACGAAAAGGGCACGGCGGACCGTGCCCCTCTACGTTAAGTATACCCCTGATGGGCTAACCCGACGCCGCATACCTACCCCTCTGGTGTTCCGCCCTCCTGGGTCGGGTACCCCGTGTCTCCAGAGGGGCCGGGACTGCCCTGCAGGTTGCTATCGGCCGGGGCGTCCCGCATTCCCTCCGAGTCCTCGCCCCGCGAGAACATGCCCGAGCCCGAGCCCGAACCCATGCTCGCGTCAGGCACGTCTACCCGGCCGGTGGCACTCGTGAGCCCCTGGGTCAGGCGATCCTCCGCGGTCACTTCGTCTGTGGGACTGACGGATGGTTGCGTAGAGTCTTCTTGCATAAGTCCTGCCTCCCTACGTGTCCCTACCGGCCCCCGGCTCTGGCTCAGTGCGCGCGTCCGCCTCCCTCCCTTCAGGGGATTCCGTCCCCGTATAGAGGTCAACAACCCCCCGCTCCATCTCAAGCTCACGCAGGTCGGGTGGTACCGCAGGGGACTCCTCGGGATCGCTCGCGGCCATGCTCGTGGCTTCCTCGTCGCCGCGGCCAGTCTGGCCGGGTCCGCTGGACATCGTCTCCTCCTTTGCACACATCAGCGCGCATGGAGGGAGGGGATGCAAGAGGTGTGCCCTTAGCTCATTGGTCACAAGTTAAGGAATTCGCCCCCCGCTCGACGTAGGCGTCGGCTTGTGAGGGCAACTCAACACCATCGTGGACGAGCATCTGAGCGGCCACAGGACGATTATTGCTGCATGGCAACGCCGCTAAAGGCTTAACTTGTGGCCCATGGGCTTAGTTGAGGTCGCCGCCCATCAGCGGCTCGGACGTGGGCCTGGGGCTGCCACCTTCCGGCTCCACCGTAATCCCGATCCAGTCGTACGAGTTGACAGGGCGGTTTGCCTCCAGCAGCCACTTGCCCGTGTTCTCATCGAATACACCAGCGCTCACCGGCTGCGCATTCTCTCCGGGCGGCTTGAGCCATATCTGGTAACTGCGCCCTGGCGGAAGCTCGGGAAGTCCAGCGATTACTATGTACGCCTCGCTGTGGTTCGGCACCACATACAGCCGCGCCTGCATGCCTTTGTGCCGCATCTGCGCGACCTGGGTCTGATATGCTGTCGTTATCTGATGCACCTCGCTAAGACGCGCGAGCTGGCTCTCGGCCTCCACCGCGCGGTTATGCTGCTGCCAGGCCACCCAGCCCATGCCAAGCGCCAGGACGAGTGAGGCTACGGAAGCGAGCACAGGCAGTCGGCTGTTCGTGAACAGCGATGACCAAAAGCCCCCTCGTCGCTGCCGCACCTCCGTCCGCGGGTCGGCCTCTGTATGGAACGGCACGGGCGCGGGCTGTGCCTCGGCATGTATGCGCTCGAACAACTGCTGCTTCAGTGCGGGTGGTGGCTCAACCGGTTCGACAGTGTACGGCAGCATGGCTACCACACTGCGCATCTCCGCGACCGCTGTTCTGCACGACGGGCACGTGCGCATGTGCTCCTCCATGGCCCGCATCTCATCGGGCTCGAGGGCATCCAGCGCGTATGCCGCTGCCAGCTCAGCTATCTGCTCGTGATTTGAGTGCTCTATATCCATTGCGTAAACGACTACCTATCCATCCGACCGAGTCAACGCCCCGCGTGACTACTCCAACTATAGCGTGTCCGCCTGTAAGCCCAGCGCCAGCAGGTTCGACCGGAGCCTTTGCAATCCTAGCCGCGTGCGCGTCTTGATCGTTCCCAGCGGCTCGCCCCTGCGCTCCGCTATCTGCGACTGAGTCAGCCCGCCGAAGTAAGACAGCTCCAGCACCTCGCGCTGGTTCTCCGGCAGCTGCGACAGGGCCTCGATAATGTACTCCCGTCGGATGCCGCCCAGAGCGATCTCCTCCGGCTCCGGCTCACCGTCCGTTACATCGAGCATTGACCGCGAGATGGACGGGTCGTCGTACACCTGCTGCGGACGCGCCTTGCGCCGACGAAGCTCATCTATCGCTATATGATGCGCGATGCCGAAGAGCCAGCTCGCGAACCTGCCTTTATCCCTGTGAAAGGTGCTGGCCTGTTGCCAAACGCGCAGGAATACTTCCTGTGTGAGTTCTTCCGACACCTGACGGTTCTGCACCACTCGCAGTATCAGCGAGTAGACGACGCGGGCGTAGCGATCGTAGAGAACGCTTAGCCCGTTCTCGTCGCCCCTGCCCACCTGGGCCAGAAGTTCCTCATCCTCGGGCTGCACGCCGTCCATAACACTCCTTTGTCTGGCCTGAGTGCTCGGTCGGTAACGCATTCTCGCGGCGAGTCATACACATTACGCAATCCGCACGCACCCGGTTTTGTCCGGACCTCGGTCCAGACAGTATTCTAGTGTTCCACCCTCAGTTCCCGCAACTACATAACTCTTTGGTCATCGCTCACTGCTCCGTTGTATAATCCGGTCATGGATGGGGAAGAGTTCGCCGCCATTCTCGATGGCTCGCTCGCAAACCCGCTGCTCCGCGGGTTGGATATCGCGTGCGTGCGCCTCAGCCCGGCAGACTCATCGTGGTGGTCTCCTCGCTCCCACCGTACCGCCGAGGTGTACCTTTACCCTGGGGCTTTCGGCTCCGAGAAGCTGCGCTATATGGACGACCGGGCGCGTGAGCTCGTCGAGCGGACGGCTGCGAGGCTTCTTGGCGCGCGGGAGGCGCGCCTTCTGCCCGCACCTCCTGTGCCTCTGCGCGCTGGCGAATGGTTGATGGAGGGCGGCTACTCCGTTATGGGATTCGGCTCCATCCTGTTCGTCTCTACCTCACCACTGTGGTGCCTTGTCTCCCTCCTGTCGGGCGCAACCACCGCGCTCCTCGGCCACGCCCTCTACGCCGTCATGTGGCGCAGAACCGCGCACCTGGACCGCATTGCTCCGGCCATACCCGCGACCTCGTGAGTTTCACTACTCGGTCCGTGTAGCACACGGTGATAGAGTTTGCAGTATAGAACCTCGTGCCTGTTCCTGGCAGACAGGTGGCAGCGCAGAGGTTGCGGGGCAGCACGAAGACCTGCCCCACGCAATCCTATCTGACCCTCTTCGAGCTCCGCGGTATACACCCATCCTCTACCACTCCTCCGGACGCGGACCCGCGTCGCTCAGGCCACTCGTGCTCAGGCGGTTGATTACCCTGACCGTCAGGTCCCTGGCCGGCGTCATCTGGCACGAGAGACGCACGTTCGGCGCTAGCTGTTCTTCCAGCGCCAGCCTCGCCCGTTCCGCCTCGTTCATCTCACCCGCATCGCCCTCCAGAACCTCGATCCGGCATGTGGTACACCTCGCGTTGCCGCCGCACCGGTGCAGGATGTCTATCCCCGCATCCTCGATGCAGAGCACCAGCCGCCGTCCATCCGCGCATGTAATCGTCTTCTCGCCTTCTATCCGTATCGTTGCCATTCCGCGTAACGTCCCTTTCTCTGAGCGTGTTCGCCGCCCCAGGTTCTCCCGCGGCGCGGCTATGTTATCATCTCCGCACGGGAGGTGCCCTTATGCACGACGAGGACGAGCGCGGACCCACTGAGGAGCAGCGCGCCCGACGGGAACAGATACGACGCTGGTATGACGAAGCGGTGGCTATGGGCATCTCGGATGAGGACTTTATCCGCGAGATGACCCCTGTGGTTGGCGACGAAGAGCTTGAAAAGGCGCTCTACGGTGACGACGGTTACGAGAGCGTCCCCCTCTGGCAACCCTGAGCACACTACGCGCCGAATGACTGTGTTATATGTCAGGGCTCGTCCGCGACCTGCATACGCGGCCCCGGCGCGGGGGCGTATGCAAAAGGACAGGGCGGTGCCGCGCGCGCAAGCTCGCGTTGCGGCCTCGTGCATCCCGCCGATACAATGACACGTTCCACCGTCTATCCGTATCGCTACCAGGAGAGTCCACGTGACGCACGTCGCCCCCGAGCACCCCGCCTACCTCTGGCACAACCACCATCTCCTCAACTGGGAGGATGCCACCGGGCACCTCACCGACAACTGGTGGGCGAGCGTCGGCGCGGTTTTCGAGGGCATACGCGGCTACCTTAACGAGGCCGAGGGCGAGACGTACATCTTCCGGCTTGATGCCCACCTCGCCCGTCTCTCGAACTCCATGCGGCTCATGCGCATGGACTGTGACAGCTTCCCACAGGATGAGCTGAGACAGGCGACGTGCGAGCTCGTCCGCGCCAATGGCGTAGCGGGTGATGTCTATATCATGCCGCTCGCGTACGCAACAGGAGGCCGCTCCTTCGGCGCGGTTGGCGAGCGGGTCACGAACCTCTTCATCACCTCGCGCCCCACCACTTCCACGCTCGGCCAGGAAGACCACTCCCTGCGCGCTGGCTTCAGCTCGTGGACGCGCATCGGTGACCGCTCCATGCCCCCTCGTGTCAAGGCAATCGCCAACTACCGCAACAGCCAGCTCGCCTCTCACGAGGCGGCCCTCAACGGTTACGATACGGCGCTACTGCTGAACCATGAGGGCAAGGTGGCGGAGGGCCCTGGCTCCTGCGTGTTTTTTGCGCGCGACGGACGGCTCTTCACGCCCGACCTCACGAGCGGCATCCTCGAAAGCATCACCCGTGATTCGGTTATCCAGATAGCACGCCACGTGCTCGGCATCGCCGTCGAGGAGCGCCCTGTTGACCGTACCGAGGCGTACCTCGCGGATGAGGCGTTCTTCTGCGGCACGGCGGCGGAGGTCACGCCAATCTCCTCCATTGACCACTATGACCTGAAGGCCGGGGCTCCCGGCCCGATTACCCGCGAGCTACGCCAGCTCTACCACGGCCTCGTCCGTGGCGTCAACCACCACTTCCCGGAGTGGCGCGCCCCCGTCGGCCTCACCGGGCAGCCCCTCGCCGCCACCCGGACTGCTACCCGCGTCCCGTGGTAGCACCCTCTTTTCAGCGCATAGAACACGCAGAGCGATAGTTGGTGCCCCACGAGTGAGCGTTGCAGCGGGAATGAAGGTACGCTCTGTATGGGCCATACTATGACCCTCAACGTCCGTTGTTGCGGTCCCGGCTCAACCCCCTGTTATCTCCCCGTGCTCTCGGTGTTGACCCTCCCCAGTTCGGACCCCAAGCGTCCACACTCCCTGCCCAGCACTGCTGCTGCGAACTTCGCCGAAGCCGTGCCCCTTCAGCCTGCGCTCCACCTCCGCTGTAGGCAGGTATATCGGCGTGCGCTCTGCGAGGGAGAAGCAGACGAGCACGCAGCCGCCCGGCGCGGTCACACGCTCCAGCTCTGCGAAGAACAACGGCATGTTGAGGCACGTGACCAGGTCGAAGGCCCCGTCCTCGAACGGCAGTCGCCGCCCGTCCGCCACCACGAACCGCACGTTCGCCAGTTCCCGGTGCTCTTGCTGAGCCTCCGCTACCATCGCGGGAGACACATCCGCCCCCACAACCTTCGCGTCCGGAAAGCGCCTCGCGACCGTCACCCCGCCGAGCCCTGTCCCCGTGCCCAGGTCCAGCACCCGTCGGGGCTCGTGTGGCAGCTCCCTCAGTCCTGCCTGCAGCGGCGCCTCCCAGCTCCCGCCATGCCTCCCTATGGTGCGGTTCCAGCTCGATGCCATCGGGTCGAACGTGCCGCGCATAAAGGCTGATGGCAGCCGCCATCGCCACACCCACGGGGCTCTCGCTGCCGCGTACGTCAGCAGCCGCACGGCCTTCCTCTCGATCCACGCCCTCGTTCGTAGCGGCAACGCTCGCCGCACCCTCCGCATAGCCATCCATGCCTCCTTTATGTGGTCAGCATGATACATTCGTCCATGCCGGGACGCAGTCATGCGCTGGTAGGGGCAGTTCCCAGCGCCAGCCCTCGTCTGCTTCGTTTGCAAGCCCGTGGCCGGACTGCTACGATGGACATAACCAAGGAGTACTTATGACCGGATACCTTCGTGCCTTCGCCCTGATACTCGCCCTGCTGATGAGCGCATGCAGCACCGGAGGCAACGATACCGCCACCTCGCCCACCCACGCGCCTACCGTCGCCGCACAGGCGCCGGCTACCTCCACCGACTCGGTTCCGACCGCCGGGCCAACTGAGGCGCGTGCGACCCCAACGTTCGTGCCCACCGAGCCATCCGTGGAGGAGTCCCCGGCTGTGACGACTGCACCACGCACAGCCACAGCTACCCCGGCAGCGAAGGCGCCGACTAACAGCCAGGATGCCCGCTTCGATTCTATAGCCCGCGAGGTCTCGCGCCTCCGTGGGCTCCCCATCCGCTCCGAGATCCGTGAAGAC
Source organism: Rubrobacter sp. (assembly GCA_016781845.1). GTDB lineage: Bacteria > Chloroflexota > Chloroflexia > Thermobaculales > Thermobaculaceae > JADDPP01. The sequence goes on along the minus strand of JADDPP010000394.1, from coordinate 4,275 downwards.
TACCTGACGCGCGACCAGCTCCGCGAGCGACTGGAGAAGGATCTGGCTGAGGAGTACAAGCCCGCGGATGTCGAGGCGGATGAGCGTGTCCTCGCGGCGTTCGGTCTCGCCCCTGAGAATATTGACCTCCGCAAGCTCTACGTTGACCTCTACTCGGGTCAAATATCCGGACTCTACGACCCCGAGACCCAGCGCATGTACGTTATCAGCTCCGGCAGGAAGCTCAACGCGCTTGGCGAGCTCACCTACGCGCATGAAGTAACTCACGCACTGCAGGACCAGCACTTCGACCTTGAGAAGCTGGCCGAGCAGGCCGAGAAGCGCGATGACGATGCCTCTCTCGCCCTCCAGTCACTCGTTGAGGGCGACGCGTCTGTGCTGCAGTATGGTGACTACCTCCGCACGAACCCCGACCTGCGCGACGATATACTCCAGGCTATCCAGGAGGAGCAGCAGGACGCGCAACTGCCGGCGAATGTGCCTCCGATAATTCAGGAGACCCTCACCTTCCCGTATGAGCAGGGCGCAATCTTCGTGACAACCGTTCGCGGCGGGATCCAGGGTAGCTGGAAGAACGTTGATGCCGTGTACAGGGACCCTCCCACCAGTACGGAGCAGATACTCCACCCGGAGAAGTACCTTCAGGCGCGCGACGAACCCACGAAGGTACAGGTGCCTGACCTCGCCCCCACGCTTGGCGCAGGCTGGAAAAAGCTGGAGGAGAATATGTTCGGCGAGTTCCAGTCACGTGTCCTGCTGGAGGGTCAGCTCGACCTCGGAGACGCCAAGAACGCGGCCGCTGGCTGGGACGGTGACGAGTTCGCGCTGTATACCAGGGGTGAGCAGGAGGTGGTCGCGTGGCAGACCGTGTGGGACAGCACACGGGACGCCGAGGAGTTCGCCGCCGCTCTCCGCTACTACGACGAGTCACGCTTTGGGGGTGAGTTCTCAGAGCAGGAAGGCGTCTACATACTGAGCGCGAAGGATCAAATAGCTGCCGTCCGCCAGGAAGCTGACCGGGTCCACTACGTCCTCGCCCCGTCTCAGGAGCTGGCTACGAATGTCCTGGGAGTGCTGACGAAATAGGGGGCGGTTAACGCGCCGTCGGGTGACAGACTGATACCAGGCCCACCGCGAAAGCCTGATCTCAGTTGGACAGACGCTCGAACAGCCGCAGGTAGTCGAGCACTTTGCGGGTGAGAAGGAAATCTGAGCGGATGTGCTCGCGTGCGTTCCTGCCCATCTCGGCGCGCGCGTCGGGGTGCTGAAGCAGGTGCGCTACCTTATCAGCCGCCTCCTGCGGCGTGCTTACCAGGTAGCCATCGAGTCCGTCCCGCAACTGCATGGGGATACCCCCTACGTTGCCCGCGACCACCGGCGTACCCTTCCACAACGCCTCCGCTACGACCAGCCCGAAGCCCTCGCGCTTGCTCATCTGCAGCACGACGCTTGCCGCCCGCTGGAACGCATTCACCTGGACGCTGTTGTCCACCTCGCTCGTGATCAGGTAGATGTCGGGGTCTCCGTCCGCGTGCGCGCGCGTCCGCTCGTACCACTCGTGCCCCTCGGGATCGTCGGTCGCCATCGTCCCTACCATCACGAGCTGCAGTCCCAACCCAGGCGTCTGCTGTCGCACCAACCGGAAGGTGTCCACAACTCCGAGCGGGTCTTTCCACGGGTCGAAGCGCGAGATCTGCGCGAGCAGCGGCCTTGTGGGGTCCACCCCATTCTCTCGGAGGACGTTCGCTACCGTGGCATGGTCCATGTCTGCGTTCTTCGGACTCATCGGGTCAATTGCCGGAGCGATGAGCGCCACCTCGCGGACGTTCAGGTCCGGCTTCACGTATTGCTGCATAGTGAATACCGCCGCGTCGTGCGACTCCACGAAGGGACACATAAATCCCCACGCGCGCGGCTGCGGGTGAGTGATGTCGATGTGGCAGCGCCATATCCAGCACCCGGATGCACCCCTGCCGTCATCCAGCAACAGCTTGTGGATCGCGGCGGGTTGTGGGTCGTGTATTATGACGAAGTCATACTCCTCGTCGAACATCTCCGCGTTCCGTCTGTTGTACCGCAGGTAGGTCTCAAACTCCTCGTCGCTGATGGGCACGTCCATGCCCTGCAGCGCGTTGTGGAACTTCTTCGTGACCGCGTAGAACTCGGGCGCCCCTTCGATTACCCGCCACTCCGCCTCGATGCCCACGTCCTGCATGAGTGGGACAATCGTGGTCAGCATCTCCGCCACCCCGCCACCGAACGCCGTGGCGTTGACGTGCAGGACCCGCGCCCCCTGGAACGAGTCCGCCAGCTTCCGAATCCCCTCCAGCTGCTCATCGGGCGCTATGCCCCGATAATCCTCCAGAGCCCTGGGCAGCACCTCTACGTTCTCGAACACAGCTTCTCCCTCCACGCCTGGAGACCGAGGTCCAGTACCTCGGTCCTTGTTCTTTAGTCCGCAGTCTTACCCAGATAGCGGAGCGCGCTGGCGACTAGCACCTTCACGCCATTCGGCATAGCGTCCTCGTCTACCTCGAACTCCGGGTGGTGATGAGGCTTGTCCGCGCCCTTCGCCGGGTTCTGTGAACCCACATAGAAGAAGCAACCGGGCGCCGCTCGCAGGAAGAGGCTCATGTCCTCCCCGCCAGTGCTCTGCTCCGGTACCACCACGCGCTCCTCGCCCAACGCCTCGATGGCGGCCTCACGCACCAGCTTCGTCATTCCGGAATCGTTCACGGTCGTAGGCACGCCTCGGTGGTACTCCACTGTGCCTCGGACCCCCATCGCGGCGCACACCCCGGTAACTACCTGCTCGATCTGGATCGGCATCTGCTCCCACACATCCTCGTCAAAGGAACGCACCGTGCCCTGCATCTCCACGCGGTCCGCGATGATGTTGCTCGCGTACCCTCCGTGGATCGTCCCTATCGTTACCACTCCCGCCTGCAGAGGCGAGACCCGACGGCTGACGATTGTTTGCAGCGTAGTAACCACCTGCGCGGCCGTGGCTATCGCGTCCACAGCGTGGTGCGGCATCGCCCCGTGACCGCCCTGGCCTTCGATGGTGATTTTGATGCGGTCACTCGCTGCCATTATCGGGCCTTCGCGCACGCCCACGAGGCCCACCGGCATGTCATTCCAGATATGGCACCCGATCGCGGCGTCCACGTGCGGGTTCTCCAGGACCCCGTCCTCGATCATGGCCCTGGCTCCGCCAAGCCCCTCCTCTGCCGGTTGGAATACCAGCTTCACACAGCCGTGGAGATCTTCCCGCCGCTCAAGAAGCAGCTGCGCGGCAGCGAGCAGCATCGTCACGTGGGTGTCGTGTCCGCAAGCGTGCATCCTGCCGGGGTGCGTGCTGGCGTATGGTAGGCCAGTGCGCTCCTCGATGGGCAGGCCGTCCATATCCGCGCGCATCAGCAACGTCTTCCCTGGGTGCGCTCCTTCGATAAGCGCCACTACTCCCGTACCACCGATGCCCGTCCTCGGCTGAAGCCCGAGTGCCCGCAACTTCTGCGCGATCAGCGCCGAGGTCTCGTACTCCTCGAAGCCGATCTCGGGTATGCGGTGAAACTCGCGCCGCGTCGCGGCCAGATCCTCCGTCATCGTCTCGACCCGCTCTCCCCACTCAGCGATAACCATCCATAACCCTCCGTTCCAGCTTCCTCAATCAGACAACTGTACCGGCTGCGCGAACCGCACTGCGATCCTCATCCTGAGCGGAGCGAAGAATGTATAGCCGCAAGCTACGGATTCTTCACGTCGCTCAGAATGACAGCGCATCGGCGTTCAGGTGCAGCCAGCAGTACACCTCTGGTTTCAGGTCCGCACGCATCATGCCGCCGCAGCCGCTATCCACCCGTCTCCCTAGCTTTGTCTGGCGCCGAAGCGACCTCCGATATACCCGAACACCACGCCGAAGGGCACGTTGAGTGACAGACCATACCACGCGCCTTCCAGCCAGGGCATGATCCCTCTGCTTTGGCCGGGAAGTAACTGCAGAGTCACAGGGTCTACCAGCCCCACCACCAGGGCGGCTATCAGCCCGGCAACAATACCTTGACGAGGGTTCCCCGCTAGAGCAGAGGCTAGGTAGCCACTCAACGAGAAGAACATGGAGGTGAGTATGAGACTGAAACAAGCCGTCGAGATAGTAGGCTGTGGACTCAGCGCGGCCATCAAGGTGTCCACCACAACTGTTACAGCCCCCATTGCAAGCCCCCATACTAGTACTACAACGACGCTTCTAGGGGCTACACTTGAGGTCATAGGAGA
>JADDPP010000382.1 GCA_016781845.1 Rubrobacter sp. | reverse complement strand
TCAGGGGTGAGTTCTTGTGTGCTGGAAGGGCGCTACAGTACAATAAAGTGTCAACTTTTCGCACAACTCTCATTATTTGTCGCCGCCGGTGCGCGCGGCGAAGGAGGCCAGCAGGTGGTTACTACGCAGAAGAGCACGGAGCTTACGAAGAGGGGTCTCGCGCAGCAGCTCAAGGGTGGCGTCATCATGGACGTGGTGACGGCGGAGCAGGCGAGGATTGCGGAGGACGCGGGCGCGGTCGCCGTGATGGCGCTCGAGCGCGTTCCCGCTGACATTCGCGCGCAGGGCGGCGTCGCGCGGATGAGCGACCCCGCGCTGATCGAGGAGATTATAAACGCCGTTACTATCCCGGTCATGGCGAAGGCGCGCATTGGGCACTTTGTCGAGGCGCAGATCCTCGAGGCGCTCGGCGTGGACTACATAGATGAGAGCGAAGTGCTCACGCCCGCGGACGAGCGGCACCACGTCAACAAGCATGAGTTCCGCGTGCCGTTCGTGTGCGGCTGTCGCGACCTGGGCGAGGCATTGCGGCGCGTGGGCGAGGGCGCGAGCATGCTCCGCACGAAGGGCGAGGCGGGTACCGGGAACGTCGTGGAGGCCGTGCGGCACGCCCGGGCGGTGTACGGCGAGATACGCAGGCTCTCGTGCATGCCGGTGGACGAGCTGATGGCGTACGCAAAGGACATCCAGGCGCCGTACGAGCTTGTCAAGGAGGTCGCGCGCGAGGGCCGGCTGCCCGTGGTGAACTTCGCCGCGGGCGGGGTGGCGACTCCCGCGGATGCCGCGCTGATGATGCAGCTCGGCGTGAATGGTGTTTTCGTCGGCTCGGGCATCTTCAAGTCGGGCGATCCGTCGCGCCGAGCCAAGGCAATTGTCGAGGCGACCACGCACTTCCAGGACGCGCGCGTGCTCGCGGAGGTAAGCAAGGGCCTGGGTGAGCCGATGGTCGGCATCGAGATCGACACCATCCCGCGCGAGCAACTGATGGCGGTGCGGGGCTGGTAGCACGGATGGATGCACCGAGGCGCATCGGCGTGCTCGCTCTGCAGGGTGACTTCAAGGAGCACGCCGCAATGCTGCGGCAGATAGGCGCGGACCCTGTTGAGGTGCGCCGCGCCGAGCAGCTCGACGGGCTGGACGGCCTTATCATCCCCGGCGGCGAGAGCACGACCATCGGCAAGCTGATGGTCTCATACGAGTTGCTCGAACCGCTCCGCAAGCTCATCGAGTCCGGGCGGCCGGTGTGGGGCACCTGTGCGGGGATGATAGTGCTCGCGAAAGACCTGGGGGGGCTGCGGCAGCCACTTGTGGGCGCGCTCGACGTCAGGGTGCGGCGAAACGCGTTCGGTCGGCAACTGGACTCATTTGAGACGGACATTCCGATGCCGGAGGTAGGCGACGAGCCCGTACATGCCGTCTTCATACGCGCGCCGCTCGTCGAGTCCGTGGGCGAGGGCGTCGAGGTTCTGGGCACGCTGGAGGACGGCACGATAGTGGCGGTTCGGCAGGGCAACCTGCTGGCTACGAGCTTCCACCCGGAGCTTACGGGCGACTCTCGCTTCCACCTGTACTTCCTCCAGATGGTAGATGCCGAGACGGAGACTGCCGCCGTCTCCTCGTAACCCGCTGTCTCGACAGGACAATCTCGAATACCTGAAGTTGCAGGGGCGACGTACCCGTCGCTCCTGTTCTGTCATACCGCTCCGGTGAGACTCCGAGGGAATGTCGTGCCAGGCGAAGAGTCCGTGGTCCGGAGTAGCGGATTTCTTGCCGGGCTTCGAATCACAGCAACGGGGCGTTCGCCCGGATACGGTCTCACTCAGCAGGGCGCACGAACGGCCGGCCAGAAGCTTGATTCTCAGGCGGCGCTACGCGAACTCGCCTGCCCTGGTATTTCTGCGTATCCTCGCGCCTCCTGTTGTGGTACGGCACGTGCATTGTCTGCTGGCCAGAGGAGCGATATTCGGGCAAGTGGCTGCTTGCGGCTACGGGACCGTGCCCGGTCTTTGGGTGGCGGCAGGTTGAGAGGCTGACGGAGAGAGGTCACATGGCGGCGATTTGGGCAAGGTATAGGGGGAGAGACGGAACGCTAAGGAGCCGTGCTCCTATCGTGGTGCTGCTACTTGCGCTGTTGCTGAGCGCGTGTGGGGACGCGGCCGATACACCTGCAGAGCAGGTGGACAGCGAGAGAGAGGCAGTAGGGACCAGTCCACCTGCTGCATCAGGCGGCAACACTTCCCCGGATGAGGCGCCCAACAACGGTAATGCCGCCGCGTTGCCGCCGGACGCAGCAGAGCGCGCGCCTCGCGACCCACACTACTACGAAGTCATCAATATCTCGGTTGGCGGCGAGGGCACGGGCGGCGGCGGCGACATAGACCAGTTCTGGAAGCAGGAGTTCCCGAAGCTGGGCACCAATACGGCGTACGTCTCGCCGAGGGCGAGGTACTCGTACTACCCGGTGCCGGGCAGGATTCCGAGGACAGCCTGCGTTCCGCGTAATGCGGACCCGAAGACGTTGGCTAACAATGCCTTCTACTGCCCCGAGGACCAGATAATCGCGTGGGATGAAAACTTTCTGTGGTCCCAGTACGAGAGGTATGGTGACATGGCACCCGTCACGATACTCGCGCATGAATGGGGACACCACATTCAGCGGCTGGCAGGCTATCCAGCCTTCTCAGTCCAGGCGGAGTTGCAGGCCGATTGCTACGCCGGACTGTACACGAAGAACGCTGAGACCCGCGGTTACCTCGAGGAGGGGGATGTCCAGGAGGCGATGTACTCGCTGTACGACGCCGGCAACCCTGCTTTCGACAACTCGTTGTGGTTCGCACCCGGCGAGCATGGCTCGCCCGAGGAGCGTGCGAAAGCCTACCTGACCGGGTATCAGACGGGAGACCCCGAGCAATGCCTTGCATATCGCCAGTATAAGCGGGGCAGCGTGATCGAGGTCGGACCATACGTGCTGGCGCTTGCGCCGGGCACCAAATACCAGCGGCTGCAGGATGGTACTTATCAACTGCAGAACCAGCTGGGCAACGCGCTCATCCGGTACGTACCGGACCTGCCTCCGCAGCCAGCTGTCGAGCAGATAGCGGCACGAACTCCGGAATGGTTGGGCGAGGGGGCCCAGGCGCTTGATGTGCCGCCCGAGGAAGTGGAGATAAACCCGACGGAGGGCACGGACGCAGTGCAGCGCTACCAGCAGACGGTGCAGGCGCGGAACGGCTCGACGCAGTCGAGGCACGGTTTCATCTTCCTGCACGTGGACGCGAACGGTGGCGGGTACGTAGTGGATACGTACGCACCTGGGCCGCCACCGGCGCAGGACGAGGCATGGGAACCTTTGATTCAGCACCTGAGAGTGTTGCTGGCCGGGTTGAAGCGCAACCCGAATACCAACGGCTAAGGCGCCTGGAGAACTGCGCCGTATGGATACCCTCGCTGCTTGACGGCTCAGGGGCCCGTTCGGCCCCCTGGCACGCGCGGCTTGCTCACGGCAGGGGCAGGACCTGGGTGTGGGAGAGAGCGACCACTCCCGCGAAGGGGCTGTCCTTCAGGCCGGTAGCGATGGCGCGGGCCGGGGCCTCGTTCTCCGCTGTCAGGTGCGTCAGCAGCGCCCACGCCCGCGCGGCCGGTGGCCGTCCCTTGAGTCCACCAAGGGGTGAGCCGAGTAGCTCCGCCATCGTTCGCGCGCTCACTCTGGAGTCCTCTGGCTGGTTCACTAGACGGGCAGCTCGCTCCGGTCTATGGCATACATCGCGGAGTGAGTGGCCGAGGGCGTGCAGGCCGACCACGGAGAGGAACACAGTCGTCTGGGGGGGTACCACTGGCTCGTGCTCGGCTGGGGCCTTGATACGAGCGTGGCGCGCGCCGTCGGCCTCGATAACTATCACATCGGCGACGCGGGCCAGAAGAGCAGTTGTCTCTACGTCAATGCCCTCGTACTTGTCCGCCCGGCGGGCGCGCCGCACTACGGTGGCGTGACCGTGCGCCTCGAGAGCCCGCGATGTCACCGCAAGCAGGTCTGGCGCCTCGTCCTGGAGCAGGAGAATTGGAGACTGGTGCGGGCGGGGCCGCTGAATGGCGGTGGTCGTGGTACTTACGGTGTGCACGCCGCGCGCGCGGAGTTCGTGGCAGATCCGGTACATCGTGGTGGTCTTGCCCCCAGCGCCAACGATGCTGACGATGTCGCCTGGGCCGACGCCAAGCGCTGCACTCAGGCTGGTGGTCAAGCGGACTCCTTCCGCATCGCGCCGGGCGCCACACGCAGGGTGGCGCCCGGCTTCGCCCCTACACTCCGCATTTTAGCCTCGTGGAGAGCTGGAACCACTGTGTCCGTCCCTGGACGAACGCTGATCGCTACCCTTACGCGGTCGCGGCCTCATACACCTTGGCAGGTCGGATGTCCTTTACGGCTGTGCCATCCTTGATGACCACAGATATGTTGCCCGTATCCGTGAGCGAGTGGATCTCGGTGAGGGGGTTCGTTCTGGTGATGACGATGTCAGCTAGCTTGCCCGGCTCGACCGTTCCCAGTCGGTCCTGCCATCCGAGACACTCCGCGGCGACCCTGGTGGAGGCTACGATGACGTCCATCGGCGACATGCCGATGTCACACATAAGTCCGAGCTCGCGCAGGTTCGTGCCGTGTGGTACGACGGCTGCGTCGGTTCCCATCGCAATCCTGACTCCGGCCTTGTACGCCCTCGCTATGCTCTCCTTGTGGGCCTCGACCACCTCCCGCGCTTTGCGGATGCCGTACTCGGGCATAGTCCGCGTGGCCTCGCCTATCTCCACCACCCCTGCTGGGGCGACAAGCGTGGGCACCAGGTAGGTGCCGCGCTCCAGCATCAGCTCTATCGCCTCGTCGTCGAGGTACACGCCGTGCTCGATGGAGTGGACCCCAGCCCTCACCGCGTTCTTGACGCCCTCCGCCCCCTGGGCATGCGCCATTACCTTCACGCCGCGGCGGTAGGCCGCCTCCTGGACCATGATCTCGAGCTCTTCGGGGCTGAACTGGGTGAAGTCGGGGTGATCCGTCGGGCTGAGCACACCACCGGTGGAGCAGACCTTTACCACCTCCGCTCCAGCGCGTAGCACCTCGCGCACCTTCCTGCGTACTTCCTCTGGTCCATCGCACAGCCCGCTCGGGTTGCCCGGATACTCGGGCAGCAGGTCGAACCTGTTGCCGGAGAGCATCCAGCCGTCCGCATGTCCTCCCGTGATCGTGAGCACGGAGATGCTGATCTGCATGCGCGGGCCGAGCACGAGACCCTGCTCCACCGCCTGCTTCACACCGGCGTCTGCCCCGCCAGCGTCACGGACGCTCGTGACCCCCGCCTCGACGGTGCGCCGCATGTGGTCTATCGCCTTGTAGAAGTTGAAGGAGAAGGGCGTCTGCATGATCTGCAGGATGTCCACACCTTCCAGCATGAGGTGAACGTGTGTGTCTATGAAGCCGGGCAGGATGAACCCGCCGTGTGCGTCAATCTCGGCTACCTCCCCGTCACCGGGAAGTTGTACCGCCGCTTCGGGTCCGGCGGCGCGGATCAGGTTGTCTTCCAGGAGGACTGCTGCGCCAGCAACGGGCTCCCCGCCGTTCCCGTCTATCAGCGTGCCGTTGCGTATGAGAGTGAATGCCATTGGACACAACCTCCTGAAGGTTAGGGCTTGCGCTGGATGCGGTTGAACGCTTGCCCTTCGAATCTCGGGCCGAGGATCAGCGACCCAGGGCCATCTGTTCTTCCCAGAGAGTGACAGGTCTACCACTGTTCCCGCCCAGTCGGCATCCGTGGAACGCGTCGCTTTTCTGCGTCCACCGGCCAACACCGGTGCAGGCTGCCTGTTTTGGATTCAGCGTGAAGTCTAACACCTGTTCCGGTCACCGTCCAGGCTTCACTTCCACCTCGCGACGGTTATATGTGCGCTCACCAGATCCAGCTGGTCTTGTGCGTTGCCGCGACACGTCGGAGTGGGATAGATTGACCTTATCATAATACCCTTGCCGGCAGGCGAACGGAAACAGTAGGC
>JADDPP010000301.1 GCA_016781845.1 Rubrobacter sp. | reverse complement strand
TTAGCCCGCCCCAGAGCAGCACATGGCGGTAGGGTACCGGTATCCGAAGACTTCCCCTGACGAGAGGGCTCAAACTGTAGACACTGAGCGCCCGGCCCGCGAGCGAGGCTCCGAAGGCGATGAGCACCACCCACCAGATGTCTCCGAGTCGCTCCGGCTCCAGGGCCAGGCCGATAAGCAGGAAGATGAGCGAGTTGGCGACGAAGCCCGCAAACTCCCACGTGACGGAGACGGCGTAGTTGGTGCGCTCGCTCATCGCGGTTGCAGAACCGTAGTTGCCGAAAAAGAGCCCCGCCATGACCACAGCTATCACCTGCGAGAAGTGAAAACGCTCGGCGAGCAGGAACGCGCCGTACGCGGCCACAAAGGTAGCCGTGATCTCGAGCAGGTAGTCGTCTACTGCGCGCAACAGCAGGGAGCCGCCGAAGCCGATCGCTGAGCCAAGCGCGAGGGCGCCCGCTACTTCGACAGTAAACGCGAGCAGGCCCTCCGCGAGGCTGAAGCTGCCCTCGGTGATCGCCGCGAGCAGGATCGTGAAGAGGACGAACGCCGTGCCGTCGTTGAACAGGCTCTCGCCCTCGACTATGGTGGAGAGCCTCTGGGGTGCGCCAAGCTGCCGGAAGAGCGCGAGCACCGCCACCGGGTCTGTGGCCGACACCAGAGCGCCGAAGAGCAGGGCGACCTGCCAACTGAGATCAAGTGACCAATGCACGAGGGCGGCGGTAGCGCCAGCACCGAGCAGCACTCCCGGCACGGCCAGCAGCACCACCGGCGCGAGGTTGCGGCGCAGCCTGTGAGCAGGCAGATTGTACGCTCCCTCGAACAGCAGCACGGGCAGGAAGACGATGAGTATGAGGTCGGGAGTGAGGACGATGCCGGAGAGCTGGGGCAGCAGCCCCAGCACGAGCCCGGCTACCACGAGCGCGACCGTGTATGGCACGCGAATCCGCTTGACTACCACCGCGACGACGAGGACTGCGAGCAGCAGCTCTATCAGCACCTCGGGGCTTATATTGGGATCTTCAGGCATGCCTAAACCTTTAGCAGCTAAGCAGGCAGATCCGATGGACGCGCTCCACCTCGCCCTGAGTGGTTCACTCGTCTGGCCTCTGCTGCATGTCTGCCGACGCGGAATTATAGCAGAGGGACCAGCGTTACCCTTTGTAGCCCCGACAGGCACAGGTCTTGCAACGGTGGATGCGTGCAAGGAGGCTGCAATGAGCACAGAGAAGCAGATAATCGTCTACGTCCAGCCCGGCTGAACCGCTTGTCACCAGGTGGTAGAGTTTCTATCACGCCGGAGCATCCCCCACGAGAGCCGCGACATAGCTGAGAACGAGGCGTGGCTCAATGAGCTAGTGAACATGGGCTACATGGCTACGCCCGTGACACTTATCGGCGACGAGGCCGTGGTCGGCTTTAGCGCTGATAAGCTGAACACAGTGCTGCGGCAGCAAGGCTTCGCGGAAAGCTAATCCCATAGCCGACCAGGGCCGGGATCTCGTGCTATCCGCTCCGTCGAGCTTGCCGACCCATGTC
>JADDPP010000221.1 GCA_016781845.1 Rubrobacter sp. | reverse complement strand
GAGCGTCACCTCTCATCGCCCCATCTATGAAGCGGCGGAGTATGAGCGGGCCAACCAACTGCAGGCCGATGTTGCCCAGGAGCAGCACGGCGAGCAAGGCTGTCCTGGACCCCTGTGGCCGAAGGTAGGCGGAGAGCAACCTCCAGTAACTGCTGAGCGAGACGCGCAAGATAGCGAAGACCTTTCTTGACTGTAACCGACGTGTGTAAGCGGCCGGCCGTGCGGTATAGCGTGTGAATGATACTTAATGCGACGGGATCGCTGTGGGGCAACAGGCGTGTCATCTTGCTTGACTTCGCGCAAGTCAGTGCGGCTGTGATTGCCGAAGGCGCCAGGTGGAGGCGGACGCCGGCCCGCCCCCGCCTCGCGCCGCACCCTTACCTGCCCGTCATTCCTTTTACCTCATCCATCATCTGGGCACGGGCCCTCTAAGCTACAGCGCCCCTCGGAGGAACCGCCCCCACAGCCCTCGCGTAATTCGGTGTGGGTCCGACTGCACCCCCCACTTCGCGAAGTAAGCGCACACGTTCTCCACATCCCGCTGCAGCAGGGCGAGGGCGTTCGGGTTCGAGCGCGGGTCTACAGCCTGCGGGAAGTCAATGATCTTCAGCCTGCCCTCCCAGTACAGGATGTTGTACGCGGAGAGGTCGGAATGTATCCGGTCGTGGGCCAAGTAGAGCTTGATGTTGCGCATCACAGTGTGGAAGAGTTCATGAGCTTCCCCGGCCTGAAGCGATACCTTATACAGCGGCGTTGCCGGATCGTCCGGCTCGCCCACGTACTCCATCAGAAGGACATTCCCCGCCTGTGTGAACGGCGCAGGCACGTCCGCGCCCGCAGCATGGAGCAGTTTGAGCGCGTCCCACTCGTGATAGATCCATCCGCCCTCCTGCACCTGCCGTCCTGCTCGGCTCTTCTTCTCGTACGCGCGGCGAGCTCTCCGGTCAAGTACGACTCTGCCCTCCTGGTAGACGGCGTCATTTCTGAAGACGCGGTTGTTGCGGCTGCGGTAGATCTTCGCCGCGACGCACCGGCTCTCAACGCGAGAGCCCGCCTTGCAGCAGAGCACCGTGGCCTCCTTGCCGCTCTTGACTACGTGCAGCACCTCGGCGATCCAGCCATCATCAATGAATGATGCTAGCTCTGGATGGCGCTCCCGCTCCTGATCCAGAGCCTCCAGGTACAGTTCCGTGTCCAGGTCTTGCAATTCGTTCTCCTCAAAGCGATATCTGTGTACCTTCGACTGCCGAACTCTTTCATGGTTACACCTCCGTTCGCCTTGGGAGCGCGTGACTGTGAGACAGGAAATGCCGCAGACTCTCACGTCCGCGGCTTCTCAATGAAAAGAGGCCACCCCAACTGGAGCGGCCTCGCCATTCAGGTTGTCTGCAGCGGTGAACTGCTCAGGCGGTATCTCTCCAGGGACGTGACTGTGTGGTTGTATGCGGCTGATGCTCCGTCTGCCTCATAGTCACACCCCCTCTCGATGCCAGCATCTGATCGTGCTGCCTGAGTCACTATAAACCATCTTGCATCAACGCGCAATAGGCTCGCG
>JADDPP010000150.1 GCA_016781845.1 Rubrobacter sp. | reverse complement strand
GGAGGAATCGCTTGAAGCGCTGTATAGCAATCGTATCGAGACCACTTAGGAAGGAGATAGGTGACATGGGAATCAAGGCTTCACTGGCACTACTAAGGCCGCTAGCCCGGGTGCTCGCCATCCTGGCACTGGCGATCACCGCACTTCCGCTCTCGGTGAGTGCGCAGGATGCGGACAGCGACACGACGATCCGGCTGGAGACCCAGGCGGAGGCGTACTGGAACAACTGCAGGCTCGCCGACGGCACGTACCACTGCACCAGCTCGATGATCGAGATCGTCGAGTTCTACAACCCCGACAGCACAGGCGGCGGGTCGGTCAAGAGGGCATGCTTTTTCGCCAGCACGCACTCGTTCCCGGCTGGGGATGCCTCCGCGCAGGGAGGCGGCGGGGGCGATGGAGACACGGGCACGTTCGAGTATGGCTGCACCGATGTCTCAGGAGCACTGAAGGTGAACGGGCTGAGTACCACGAAACTCTCCGAGGTGAGCATCCCACTCTACAACCTGGTCTGCCAGGAGTGCGAGCGGCCAGAGGATCGGTGGGAGTACAGCCGGGATGTGAAGGTCGCCGCGGCTTTCGAGGGCACGGGACAGACCTCCAAGGGCTGGGAGTACCACCAGAGGGACCCGTGGTACAACGACGGCTGCTTCCAGGTTGATGGGGCGACCAACGAGTACCGCCTGGCAAACACGGACGTCACGGTCGACGGTAAGCAGATGCCAGAAGCAGACCGGCTATGGGGATTCATCTCCCAGGGCACATTCAACTATACAGCGACCTGCTTCTAGCAGCAGCGGTAGGGCGGGGGCAGATACAAGGAACGTGTCCCGTCCGCGAGTAGAACTATGGACCGAGGCTCCGGGCGATAGGCTCGGAGCCTTACAAGACACACAAGTCAGACATCCACACCTCACGACAAGGGTGAGGAAGAACGATAAGGAGAAGACGAATGTTGGCTACAGGAAATCGTAATGGATGGGCAGCCAATCGGTGCCGCTGCCCTCTGGGGACTGTACGCACTGATGGTGCTTGGTACGACTGGGGTTATCCCGTCGCTACGGATACTGGAGGAGAAGCACTGGCTCTTTCACACCCTGGACACGCCCGTGATGGCATTGCTGACGGTAGGCATCCTGGCCCTCTACCGGGCGCAGCGGCACGCGTTCGGCAAGCTGGGCAAGGTGGGAGCCTACCTGGCGCTGTTTGGGTACGGGTACGGAGCGGTGGGCAGTCTGATCATCGTCCCCGCTGAGCTGATCTTCAGGATCAACACCGGGGAGGGTCCCCTCGACTTCGTAGCCCACTTCCCGGGCTTCTTCCCGCAGTTGATCGGCTCGCTGCTCTTCGGGATCGCCACCGCGCGTGCAGCAGTCCTGCCCCGCGCCGCGGCCCTGGTGCTGGCGATCGGCGCGCCGTTGCAGTTCTTGCTTGGCCCTCTCGGGGCGTCACAGCCGGTGCTCCTGATCGCGATGCTGGCTGTGTGCTCCGGCTGGGGATTCCTGGGCCAC
>JADDPP010000374.1 GCA_016781845.1 Rubrobacter sp. | reverse complement strand
GTGGCACAGATGCCTGGATTATGCCCGGGCGCAGTTGTCGAGGCAACTCCGTCGGTAGCCCTGGTGCAATCCAGGCAATAACCAGCAGGACCTGTTCTTGCGAATCCGAAGTGTCCGTTGCAGCGCGTGCAGGCGCCGGCTGCCGCACCGATGGCGACCAGCCAGGGATGGGCGTCGCAGGTCGGACTGCCTGTGTCCTGGCTTGCGGTTCGGGCCTGCCGACGAAGGAGTGCAGTGTAATTGGGTGCGGCGGAGGGATAATCGGAATATGCCCGTGAAGATTGCAGAGCGTCAGGTGAAGCTGGGAAAGATAACCGCGCATTACCTGACCGCAGGTGAGGGCCCGCCGTTGGTGTTGCTGCACGGGGTCGGGGACAGCGCCGCGACCTGGGCACGAGTGATGCCGGCCTTGGCGCGCAGCCACCGCGTCTACGCACCTAGCTTCCCCGGATTCGGGTACAGCGACAAGCCCAAAGCCGATTACTCCCCCGCTTTCTTCACAGACTTCATGCTTGATTTCCTTGATGCCTTAGCGATTGAACGCGCCGCCCTGGTCGGAAACTCGCTCGGTGGACTGGTCGTCCTGCGCCTGGCGCTCGCCAATCCTGCGCGCTTCACCGCTTTGGGACTGGTAGATAGTTCCGGCCTCGGGCGCGAAGTCAGCCTCGCCCTCAGACTGCTAACCCTCCCTGGCTATGGCAACCTGGCCGTGGCGTGGAACAAGACTCGGGTCGGCGCGGCACAGTGGGCGCTGGGAATGGCGGCCCTGCTGTTCGCACGCCCCACCCGCGTGCCGGCAGAGTGGCTCGCGCTAGAGTACCGGATGGCTCGGCTACCCGGCTTTATGGAGGCGACCCGAGCTGCGCTGAAGAGTGGACTCAATATGAGGGGCCAGCGGTACCGCGAGATACTGCTGGATGAACTCCCGCGTCTACCGATGCCCGTGCTCGTCGTCTGGGGGGAACGGGACCGCGTCGTTCCTGCGAGTCACGCTCGCTCCGCTGTTGGACGTCTTGCCCGGGGGCAGATGGCCATAGTGCCCGACTGCGGCCATCTGCCCCAGCTCGAGCAGGCGGACCATTTCAGTGCCGTCCTCACCAGGTTCCTTACCGAGCAAGGGGCACAGTCCGCATGAGCTGCGCGAACGGAGATCCTCCACCGCTAGGAGCGTACCTTCGAAGCTTGCGCTACCCGTCGCAAGGAGCATCGGTCGTGTGGGAAGAGAAGCTGAGATGCCCGATGAGGCGAATCCTGGGGCCGTCCCAAATCCTATGGATCCCTGGAACCAAGAGTTGAGCGTGCTCAGCCGTCAGTGCCTGCACCAAAGAGTGCCCGACTCCGAGACGCTGAAGGCGCACGTCGAAGCCTGACAGGAAGCGTGCGCCGCCAAGGGGGGCAAGATCGACTGGAGGTTCACCACTGAGGATGCACGCATCAAGCTCAACAGCCTATATCTGTGAATAGAATAGTAACAGTATTCTAAAGGACATCGTTCACTGGTATGACCCGATGGAAACGTGAAAGGTAGGGTTGAAGAGAGCGGATCCATCAGGCAT
>JADDPP010000115.1 GCA_016781845.1 Rubrobacter sp. | reverse complement strand
GCAGACTGGACATAGGAGCGTTCCTGGGTTTACGAGCGTGCTACTGGTGATCCGGGCGCGCTCGACAGCGGTGCGTATCCTCGCGCTCGACCAGCTCACCCTCATCCTGGTCGCACTCCTGGTCCTGTACGCCGACTCTAACAGGTCCCCGTACTACCTGGACGCCGCGGTCTTCCTCTCGCTGCTCGCGTTCATCGCGACGCTCGCTGCGTCCAGGTACTACGGAGAGGGCAGGATATTCTGATGATCGCAACCGCGCTCGCCCTCCTCGCCGACGCACTGGTGATCATCGGCGTGCTGATAATGACGGTCGCGGTGTACGGAGCCTTCCGTATGCCGGACATCTACACACGCCTGCACGCGACCAGCAAGGCCGTCTTCCTGGGTGTGATCTCCATCCTGCTGGCCTCCGTGGTTACCGGTCAGCGTGCGATCATCTACCGCGTCGTCCTGATCGGGATATTTCTGATTCTCACCACACCCGTCTCCGCCCATGCCATCGCCCGCGCCGCCTACCTGAGAGACGAGCGGATGCGGACTCCTGGAGCCGTGGACGAGTCCGGACATGACTTGCCCGCCGACCCGGATGGGTAGCCATATAGCGGGGCGAGACGGCGAGGTGCAGGGCTCTGGTCTGACAGTGCCAGTACCTGCCTGCCCCCTAGTTCCAGAGCAGCAGCATGAGGAGGACTACCCCGAGCCCGACAGAGCCGAGTCCCACGATAACCAGCACCGCGAACAGGTGGGATACGCCATGGCCGCAGGGTGAGAGTGTACGTGAAGGATCGGCTGCTTATGCCCCTGTGCGTCCAGCCCGTAGAACGCATGCCGCACGCCGATGTGGTGCTCACGCACAAGTTGATGATCGAGGGTAACGAACAGGAGTACCTGCGGGGCGCCGATCCGTCCTATGGTCCTCGGAACCACCAGCGTAGTGGTGACTTGACGGGTGGCACGCCGTCTGAGAAAGAAGAATAGATGTTTGTGGTCCGGGTATGTTCCCGTGGACCGATACCGTTGACCCGCTACCCCCGGTCTGGTGACCGCGTGCCCCTGTCAGTGCCGCGTAATCGCACCGCGCGTAAACGGGGCAGGTACGCCCTCTGTCTCCCTCAGTCCTATCCTGCTCGATCCTATGCTCTCCTGGACGCGCAGACGTTGCGTGCAACGTCTCTACAGGGGGATTTCTTCTCCTGAGGCGATGAGGGCCTCCACATCCTCGTCGGTAGCGGTGGGGGGTGGGGGGGCGATCCCGAAGCCTACCGCGTAGCTCTGCTCGATGATGCCACGCCTTGCCAGCCGCATGGCCTTCTCAAGCTTCGGCACGAGCGGGGAATCAGGATCGACGCTGCGAAGCATCTCACGCACCTGGCGCATCAGATCTACGGCCTTGTTGAACGTCAACACGAGGTCGCCCTCCGAGAGATCAACCTTCTCGAGGACATCCGCGAGGGTCACGCCGTTGCACCAGGCGCGCATCGTGCCGAAGAAGTACGCGTTGTAGCCCTCCGACAATGCGTACCCGGCCCTGCGCTCCGCCCGAAGCACCTTCTCCTCCAGCTCGCCAAGCTCGCGGCGTAGATGCACCAGGTGCTGGGGAAGGACATGCCGGTTGCCGAACTGCCGGTCGCGGTCGTACGCAAACCAAGAGAACACCTCGGCCAAGTCGGGCGCGTTGAGCCCGTCAATCAGGCCGCGCGCGATCATCTCGCAAATGATGAGTCCGTTCGTGTCAAACACGTTCGCCAGCAGATCCGTCTTTGCCGTGGGCTCGCCGCGCTGCAGGTACCCGAAGTTATGCAGCACCCCGGCGATACCCCTCAGCGTGTGCTCGGCACGGAGGTCTTCCTGGCGCAGTTGGCGCTCGAGCTCCCGCTCTGCCTCGGCCTTCTCGTTGAGGAGACGCGCGGCCTCGCGCAGGTTGTTGCGGTGCTGCTTACGCACCGGGCACGGCTCGCACGGGTGCTTCTCGATACGCTCAAGAAGCGCCTGCTGGTCCCGCCGCGTCTGCTCCTCCTCGGCGCGCAGCGACTCGAGCTGCGGGGCCATCGTCTCCCTCAGACGCTCGCGGTACCGCGAGGCCCACTCGCGCAGGTCCGGCAAGTCCAGCTTCTCCACCGCATCTTCAAGCTCGTGCCACGCGGACTCGGCCACCCCCGAGACGTTCTCCAGTGCCGCTGCCTCCAGCAGGGCTGGCGGCAGCGCAACCCGGAGGTCGGGGCTAGGCAGGTAGTCTATCTCGGCGTACCCCTGCATCTTGTGCAGCCTGCGGTGGATAAGGATGCGCACCGAGCCGTCCGCCCCCCGGCCGGCGTATACGCCCCAGCCATGAGATGGGGTGTGAAGCATGACTCCCGGCTCCAGCGCGCGGAAGAGCTTGCGGAGCGCCTCGCGCGTTGGACGCTGCCACGGTGTCTCGTTCAGGCGTGCCCGCAGCGATTCCTGCTCGCGGCGCACACCGTCAAGCTTTCGCTTGAGGGCCACCTTGTTGTGGTTCAGCTCCTCGTACTCACCCAGCAACTCTTCGCCTGCCGGGTAGCCGATGAGGCAACCGCGGGGAACGGCGTCGAGGCGCTCCTGCCAGTTCTGCATCTCGTCAGAGAGCTCTCGCACCTTGCGGCTCATCTGGAACTGCATCAGGCTCTCGCGCAGCACGTACAGCACTCGCTCGCCGCGTGGCGGGTCCCACAAGTTGAGCACCGTGTTGTAGCGCAGCGCGAACGTGCTCTCAACGGGGTACAGTTCACCCGTGGCTATGTTCATCGCCTCGCCGAATGAGACCCACGGGCTGTACGGCACAAGCACGTACCCTTCGGTGTCTATACCGCGCCTGCCCGCCCGGCCCGCCATTTGCTGGAACTCGTTCGGGCGCAACGGGCGCACGCTCTGGCCGTCGAACTTGCTCATCTGGCCTATCACGACGGAGCGCGCGGGCATGTTGACGCCGAGCGCGAGCGTATCGGTCGCGAACACCACGGACATGAGCGTCCGGTTGAACAGCTCCTCCACAAGCTGCTTCAGCACGGGCAGCAGCCCCGCGTGGTGAAACCCTATCCCCTTGCGTGCGAGGGTCACCACCGCCTTCACCTGCTCGAGCTCCCGGTCTTCCGGCAAGAGCCGGTCCAGGAAGTGGGTGAGCATCTCCTCGATCTCGCGGGCCTGCTCCGAAGAGCGCACGAGCCGCATCTTCGTGGAAGCGCACAACTCCGCCGCGGCCTGGCAGTCCCGACGGCTGAAGCGGAAATAGATGGCGGGCAGCAGGTCGGCATCGCGCAGGCGCGCAACGATCTCTGGCGGGGTCGGCTCCGCGCGCTCGTTTGCCGCCGCGGCCTGCTGGCCACGCCTGCCGCGGTACGAGCCGCCGCGCTGCCGCGCCCGTGCCTCACCACCGAAGCCAGCCACGTGGGGGTTGTAGCGACCGCGCGCGTCAAACGCGGGGTGAATCTGGTCGTCCACGAAGTAAAGGTACGAGAGAGGAACAGCACGCTCCAGATGCGTCACAAGCCGGGTGGGACGGTGTACGCGGCTCATCCACTCCGCTATCTCACTTGCGTTGGAGACGGTCGCGGAGAGCGCGATTACCTGGACGTGGTCGGGACAGAGGATAATCGCCTCCTCCCACGTCGTGCCGCGCTCCGGGTCCGCGAGGTAGTGGACCTCATCGAACACAACGCACGCCACGTCGTCCACCTCCCACGGGCTCTGCAGCAGCATGTTGCGCAGCACCTCCGTGGTCATCACGAGTATCCGCCCCTCGCGGTTCTCGATCACATCGCCTGTCAGCAGCCCAACATCCTCGCCGTAGCGCTGTCGGAAGTCACGGTATTTCTGGTTACTGAGCGCCTTGATCGGCGTGGTGTAGATTACGCGGTGGCCCCGCAGCCACGCATCGTGAACGCCGAACTCCGCCACCACGGTCTTGCCCGTGCCGGTTGGCGCCGCGACGAGCACGCTCCCAACCGTGAGGTAAGCTTCGATAGACTCTTCCTGGAAGCGGTCGAGGGCGAACGGATACAGGGAGCGGAACCGCTCCTTGATGCTCTCGTGCTGTTCGAGCGTGGTCATGCTAGGCGAGGTATGCGTGCGGATCAATGCTCCGAGCGCGGTAGGAGACGACGTACACGTGGGTTCCGTCAGGCTCATGCACTTGGACAGTCTGGAACTCCATTATCACGTCCTCATTCTCGTTCAGCCACGTCAACAACTCGGCGAGCACCCGCTCTTGCTGTTCGCCCACAAAACGCTGGGCCTGCCACATACCTCGTGCTCCTCTTGGGTGTAATAGTGTCTATTATATCAATCCGCCGTGCGGGAAAGGACGTGAAAACTCGTTTACGAATAGTTGAAACTTTTGCCTCCCCTGCGGCGTTATTAATAGTGGACAGTACTGGAGCAGACATCCCTCCGGGAGGGGATGGAAGTGGTGAGCCGTCCCCTCCTACTGTCCCTCCTCAACCGTGCGCTCTCATCCGCGCATAATCCGCATCTTCCCGGCCAGGCGCTCTCCCTTTATGCGAAGACTCGTAAAGAAGTAGCGCTTCGCCGCGCGATCAGGCCGGAGCATTCATCTCTCGACGCCCCACTGGACATATCTGCCTATGCTGGCATACCCATTGCGGGAGATATAGCTTCGGTAACAACCCGTGAGCCATTGGACACAGCATCGGAGGTACAGAACAGATGGCTACGATCAAAGTAAAGATTCCAGAGATACGGTTGCGCAAGCAGACCATTGAGGTGCCGCCCAGCCGGACGGAGCAGGTGAAGCAAGTGTTGAGCGCCCAGCAGGAGCGGCTGACCCAGATGCTGGCTCAGCGGAATGCGGAGGTGGCAAAGCAGCTCGACAAGGCATCATCCCCGTCGCTTGCCGCTAGGTTCACCCGGACGCTGCGCCGCACCTCGCAGTCTACACAGGAGTCGGCCCAGGAGGGCGCTGCTTCTCTTGGTTCGAGGGTGAGCGACACCCTGAGCCGGGCCGCGACCCAGGGCTCAAAGGTAACGAGCACCCTTAGCCAGGCAGCCACTCAGGGCGCAAGCCAGGCTGCGAGCCAGGGCTCGAAGGTAGCCAGCACTCTCGGCCGGGTCGCGAGCCAGGCGCAGGAGGCGGCAAGCTCTTCATCCACGGCGGGACCGGGAAGGTTCTCCGGCATCCTGCGGCTCAGCAGGACGAACCCGGAGGCCGCGCAGCAGCTCGACCAGGCGGCGGCGGCCGCGGCCAAGTCGAACGGTGGCGGCACGAACAAGCTGCTGCTCCTGGGGGTGGGGGCGCTGGCCGGCCTCGGTGTCGGCGCGGCCGCAGGTGTGCTCGGCTCCCCCACGACCGGCAAGCAGGCACGCACTGTAGCCGCGCAGCGCGGCGGCCAGGCCGCTCGCACAGCGAGCAGGCAGGCCGCGCGCACGGCGCGCACGGTCAGTCAGCAGGCAAGGGGCAGGATCGAGGCTGCCAGGGCTGCCAGGGCTAGCGAGCGCGAGCAGAACACGAGCGAGGGCGCTATCGAGGCTCGCGTGGAGACCGCGCTCGGGGCGGACCCCACGCTGAAGGCGCTCCCGAGAATCAATGTCAACGTGGAGCCGGGTGGTGTGGTGTACCTGCGCGGCATTGTCCCAAGCGAGAACGAGCGTGAGTTGGCGGAACAGCTCGCCCGCAAGCAGCGTGGCGTGACCGAGGTTGTCAACGAGATCAACCTGGGCACGCCCGGTGAGACTCGGGGGCACGGCGCACAGCAGGACGAGGCGCTGGCGACGCAGGTAAGGAACCAGCTAAGCCAGGACCAGATGCTCAAGGCCGTGACGCTGTTCGACGTGGAAGCGAGACCCAACGGGCTCGTGTACCTGCGCGGCACCGTCTCCAGCGAGAGAGAGAGAGAGCGAGCCGAGGAGGTAGCCCGCGGAGTCCAGGGGGTCAACACCATCATCAACGACCTCGCGGTTGTAAGCCCCGGACCGGATGTGATGGGCGGATCGGACTCGGTCCAGTAAGCAGCTGATACAGCAAGGGGAGGCGGGACGGGTGTCCCGCCGGCGTTGT
>JADDPP010000266.1 GCA_016781845.1 Rubrobacter sp. | reverse complement strand
CCTCCGTGATCAGCCGGGCTGTACCGTGGGAGGGCGCACCGACAGCACTGACACCGAGCGAGTCGCCGTCCACGTCGGTATCGTTGGCTACAACGTCGACCACCTCGGCGGTGCCTTCGTCCGTGGCGGCCTCATCATTCCTGGCCACGGGCTTGTCGTTGAGAGGCTTCACGGTCAGGTTGACGATGCCCGTATCACACTTGTGATCAGGCTGGCTCCCAGTTACACCGTTGTCACAGACCTTGTAGCTAAAGCTGGCCTCGCCGTTGTAGTTGCTCGCTGGCCGGTAGGTAACCATGCCTTCCGTAAGTGTGACGGTGCCGTGAGTGTAAGGTGTGATCGTCACCCCGGCAACAACCAGCGACTGGGTGCTTTCGTTAGTTGGGCCGGGCGAGTCATTAGATACTAGGTCCGCGGCCTGGAAGTCCAGAGCCGTATCCTCATCCGTGCTCCGGCTGTCTGCGACCGCCTTGGGGGCATCGTTGACCGGCTTGACCGTGACCACGGCGTAGCCTGTATCGGTCAGCTCACCGTCGCTGAGGGTGTACGCGAAACCTGCGCGACCATTGTAGTTGGGCTTAGGACTGAATCGAACCTTCCCGGCATCATCGCCGGTCGCGATCAACTCGACTGTGCCGCCAGTGGCGCTGGAAACTGCAGTCACCGACAGCTGGTCGTTGGTGTTATCCGGGTCGGTGTCGTTGCCCTTGAGGTCCGCCTGAGTGAGCAGCAATGCCGTATCCTCGTCGGTCGCGGCACTGTCGCTCTTCGCCACGGGCCTATCGTTGACCGCCGGGTCATCTAGGGGTTTGATGAGCTCGATCGAATCCCTGGACCTCAGCGTTGCGCTGCCGTTGCTCAGCTCCACATGGACGGTGCGCATCCCTGTACCGGCCACCAGGGACCACTTCGGGTTGGCGCTGTACTGCTCCCATGCGGTCCAGCTCACGCCATCGTTACTGAGACGCATCTGCTGCGCCCAGCCGGCACCATAAACATAGAGACTCACGTTGGGATCCGTGGTTTGCGCCGCCTCGTTGTTGATGATCAGCGGGTAGACGTCCTTGCGCGCCCCGAAGTTCTGGACCCAGCGGCGTTGTTGCGCATCCTGTGTGTTGAAGCCATACCCGACGCCGATCTCGCGGAAGTCGGTGTTCAGAATGTTGGCCCGGTGGCCGGGGCTATTCATCCACGCTGTAACAACGTCAGCGGGTGTCTGCTGTCCCGAGGCAATGTTCTCGCCCGTGATGGTTGAGTTCGCGTAGCCGAACTGGAACATACGCGTACTTGGACTGCGACCGAAGCGGTCCGTATGGCTGTAGTACTGGTTGTCCGCCATGTCCTGGGCGAACCACATCCCGGAGTTGCGCAGGTTGGGCTGTAGCTTCAGCGGCGGCAGCCCAAGTGCTGCCCGCTCCTTGTTTGTGCGCTCGACGACATCCTGCGCGACGCCCTCCACCTCCTGACGGGTCTCCGGCTCGATGACCACCTCCGTCGTGGCGGTCGTGGCCTCCCCAGTGACATCGGTGGCCATCAGGGTGATCTGGTGCGTGCCCACC
>JADDPP010000364.1 GCA_016781845.1 Rubrobacter sp. | reverse complement strand
CACCCACGCGCCCCGGCGAGCCATCTCCAGGTGCAGCTCGAAGTCCGGCTCCAGGTGCGTGTGTATCCAGACGAAGCGCTCAGCGGTGTAGCCTGCCCGCTCGATGATATCCAGTTGGTCACGCACGACGCGCCCGCGGATCGTGTGACTGCCGATCGTGGCGTTTGCCGCAGAGCCAGCGGCGGCGGCGGCGCGGAGCAGCTTCGTCTCGGTAGGCGTCAGTCCGTCGTCCCCGGCGCTCAACTTGATCCACCCCGCCTGCACACCGCTCCGCTCTATTGAGTCCGTTAGCTCCCCCGTCATCCAGTCGCGCAGGTCCTCCTCGCTCGCCGCGTGTACCCACGGCGGTATCCACGGCTCGCGATAGAAGCCCGTAGGCGCCACGAGCGGAAAGCCGGTAGCATCCGACACGGCCTTGAGGATGTCCGCCCGCCTGCCCACGCCACCTGTGCTCGGCTCCACTATGGCTGTTACGCCCGCTCTCTGTGCGTCGTCAATGAGCGGAGCCATCAGTCTCGTTACGTCCTCGGAATCCGCCTCACCGTAACCGGGCAGGTCCCACGTGCGCAGGTCCACAAAGACGTGCTCGTGCGGCAGGATTATGCCGAGCTCGTCCTCGCTCTTCGGGCCGAGGGTTGTGATGAGATGTGACAAGGGTACCTCCTGCGTGCGGCGGGGCGACGATGAGTATATGCTGGCCAGCTTTATGCATTTATGCGGGTACGCTCTCATCCCGAATGTGCTGATATCATAGCTGCCTGATCCCGTGGTTGTGCGGGAGTTGGCGGATGGGGCCAGCGAGAGCGGCTGCAGGAAGGTCAACGATTCCGTCAAAGATGAGAGGGGCTACGACGTGATGGAAACCAGCAGGGGTCAGTACCGACCCCTCGATCTTGTCAGAATCCGTGTAGACTTTGACTCGGATCCAACATATCGGACCGAGTACCATGTATAATCTGGCTCGGACTTAAGGTCGCGTTAAGCGTTCCTTAACTGCCGCTTAACGTCGGGCTGGTACTCTGTCTCCCGTTGTGTGAAGAGTAACCCCAAGGCAGGGAGCCGTTCAGGAGCATATGGGTCGCTTTCCGCCCGAAGACTGGGCGACTAACCGGTGAAACGACAATCAGAGCGTTTTCATCAGAATCAAGAGGAGAAATGTGAACCTCACAGCAGAAGGCGCGGCTAGAGGTGCGGGCACTGGCATTCGCAAGAGGGGTCGCATTCGTCGCGATCACCTGATGTTCTTGGCCTTCATCGCACCCAACTTCTTCCTCCTGGGCTTGTTCACGTACTGGCCCATGATCTACCAGGCGTATCTCAGTCTGACCCGATGGGACCTCATATCGCCCGTCAAGGTGTTCGTGGGGATGGATAACTACGCTACCCTGTTCGGTGGCAGAGAGTTCCGCCGGGTGCTATTGAATACGTTCTACTTCACTGGGGCAGCGCTTCTGGGCAGCATCGTGCTCGGCCTAGCTCTGGCGATGCTGCTTAATCAGAGGCTACGAGCTAAGCACATGACAAGAAATAAGTCATTGAAATCAAGCGGCTTGC
>JADDPP010000342.1 GCA_016781845.1 Rubrobacter sp. | reverse complement strand
ACCCGTGGACTCTCGTACGCAGGCACTCGCTACACAACTAACGTGAGTGACTACCGCGATGCGAGTGGACAGGGAGGACACACGAACACAACGGAAGATTTCGTCAGTGTGGCGGCCGTGGACCAGGCGCTGGCAAACGCAGTGGCAGGCGACCTGACGTTGAGGCAGGGAGCAGTGTTTGTGGACGCTGGAACGCGGGTGCCGAACATCAGCGACCAGCCCCATCAGTACTCAGGCAATTCCCCAGACCTCGGCGCAAGGGAGCTACGGTAGACGACGCAACCGGGCACGCTTATTGAGAGCCCATCCACTGCAAGCCTGTCGCCGAAGTGTTTCGTCACCTGCTGTGCCTCTATCACCGCGTAGCACATACGTCTATCGTCCAGGCGACAAGGGTTGAGGGATGCGTTACGAGAGGCAAGACGGTGACGCCACAAAGACTACTCGCGGGCAAGCCGGGCTAGCATCCAGAGCGCCGCGCGCTGGAGCACCACGAGTCCGGCGGTCACGCCGACCGCCAGGGCGAACAGTGCTATGGTGTTTTCCGACGGGACGCGGAACGCGAACGTCAGCGCGGTGGATATCGCCGGTGGGTGTACCGCGTCGAGAAGTATCACAGCCAGGATCGTTGCGATCATCGCGACTCCCGCAGCAGTGTAGCCGGAGCCAACCAGCGCGTACGCGAGCAGCCCTGAAACGGCGGCAACCGCGTGGGCGAGCACCAGCGTGCGGACAGTGTTCATCGCGTGCAGCGGGTCGAGGTAGATTAGAAACGCGCTGGAGGCGAGGCACGCGAAGAGCAGCCTCTGCCCACCCAGCGTCTCCACGAGGGCCAGCACCACGATCACGGTGAGGGTCGGCAGCAGCGCGAGCGTAAGTTCTCCCTTCAGGTCCAGCCTGCGTCGCAGCGACCTGTTCGCTCCCTCCACCGGCTTCAGGCTCTCGCGCTCGGACTCCACGCGCCCCTTGTTTCCTTCTCCCGTACTGGTACTCGAAGCAAGTCGTGAGTCATCATAGCATCAGAAGAGGGCGCACGACGCGGTGTGGGTCCTCAGCGGGGACTGTCTCGGTACATCACAGGCCTCACCCTGTCGGGCTCTTGTACAGGCCGCGTGGGTGTGGTAAGCTCTCAACCTGCATGGACACGACGAATGAATCCGCGCCGTACCTCACGCTCAAAGAAACACCCGCCACTGACAGGCCGCGCGAGCGCCTCAAGGCCGTCGGGGCCACTTACCTCAGCGATGCCGAACTGCTCGCCATCCTCCTGCGTGTGGGCATAGTGGGGGAGAATGTGCAGGACCTTTCCCGCCGGCTCCTGGTGCAGAATCATGGGCTTATCGGCCTTGCGGGCCTGCAGTTCGCTGAACTGGCCGGGCAGCGTGGCGTGGGCGAGGCAAAGGCATGCTCTATCCAGGCGGCACTCGAGCTGGGTCGCCGGCTGTTGAAGGCCGCGCCCGAGCAGCGCAAGCAGATAAGGTCCGGCGCGGATGTGGCGGACCTGCTGATGCTGGAGATGGGGCAGCTGGAGCAAGAGCACCTGCGCGTACTGCACCTGAACACGAAG
>JADDPP010000320.1 GCA_016781845.1 Rubrobacter sp. | reverse complement strand
AGCCTGAGTGCACATATGTGTGGAAGATGATAATACGAGGTGTGTGCCAAGGAAGCATCCATCGAGTTCGTGCAGTACATGACAAGCCCGGAGGTGCAGACATACCGGGCGGTCGTGGGGGCTTACGTCCCGACCATCCCCGAGGTCAGTGAAAGGCCGGCGGTGATCGAGGCTATGCCCTTCCTACAGCCGATGGAGAGCGTCCGGCGAGTTACCCGCCCGGCCGGCGTGCTAGCCGACGACTACAACGAGGGCTCGACGGCGTTCTTCCAGGGTGTGAATCAGGTTCTCACGGGAGCGGACCCAGAGCAGCAGATGTCGCAGGTGGCACAGAGGCTCCAGCGTCTGCTACGCAGGCGGTAAGGGCGAAGCCCGGTCTCACCCCGAGATGCGCGGGGTGTGGAAGGCACGTTGCCTTCCGCACCCCATCAGGAGGGAGCTACCAATATGTCGCAACAGGCAGAAGCCGCGGGAGTTGCGGCGAAAGTACGCGCCGGCAAAGGTGGTCTGGGATCCGAACAACAGCGACTGGTATGGTTGCTGCTCACGCCAACGCTCCTGGTGGTGGCCGTGGTCGCGCTCTGGCCGCTGCTGCAGACCATCTACTTGAGCTTCACGGACGCCGAGCTCGCGGGCATTGACCCGACCGAGTTCGTAGGGCTGGAGAACTACGCCTATTTGCTAATCGACCCCGCCTGGTGGAACTCCGTGTGGAACACACTCTACTTCACCGTGGCTACGGTCATCGTGGAGTTCATACTCGGCATGGTGATCGCCCTGGTCATCAACTCAAGCTTCAAGGGCAGGGGACTGATGCGCGCCGCGATGCTCATACCCTGGGCCATACCAACCGTGATCTCCGCCCAGATGTGGAAGTGGATGTACAACGACGTCTACGGCGTAATCAACGACATCTTCACTCGGGTCGGCCTGATAGACGGGGATGTGGCCTTCCTGGCGAACCCCACGCTGGCTATCCCGGCGATCGCGGCCGTGGATATCTGGAAGACGACCCCGTTCGTGGCACTGCTGCTCCTCGCCGGACTCCAGGTGATCCCCGGCGACGTGTACGAGGCGAGCACAGTTGACGGAGCGAGTCGCTGGCAGCAGTTCTGGAACATCACACTGCCGCTGCTACGACCCGCCATCGCCGTGACGCTGATCTTTCGAACGCTAGATGCAGTACGAGTCTTCGATGTGTTCTACGTGATGTTCGGCAACCGCGCGGATACCCAGACGATGGCCATCTACGCCCAGCAAAACATCGTGGCATTCTCGGACCTCGGCTATGGGTCCGCGATCAGCATCGCGATCTTCGTTGTCATCGGTATCTTCGTCGCGGCATACGTGACATTCATAGGAGTGGAGGAGCGATGATGGCCACGAGACGCAGACTCGGCTCGCGGATCCTGTTCTACCTGCTGATGTTGGTGATCCTCATATACACCATCTTCCCGTTCTACTGGGCGCTGCGATCAGCGATCACGCCCGACGAGCGGTTGTTCGAGACGCCGGTCAGGTACATTCCTGCCGACCCGACGCTGAAGAACTTCCGGCAGGTGCTCAGCGATGACCTGTTCCTGCGAGCTATTCTAAACTCGACCTTCGTTGCCGCCAGCGTGACACTCATCTCACTCCTGATCGGTGCTTTCGCCGCATACGCACTCGGGCGCTTCAGGTTCCGCGGTCGGTCCATCACGCTCTACCTGGTGCTTTCGATGACGATGTTCCCCCAGATCGCGGTACTGGGCGCGCTGTTCACGATGGTGAACCAGTTCGGCGTCTACAATACGCTCTAGTCACTGGTCCTGACCTACCTGATCTTCACGCTGCCTTTCACGGTGTGGGTGCTCGTCAGTTTCTTCAAGACCATGCCAGCCGAACTGGAGCAGGCCGCGTACGTCGACGGCGCGTCACCGTTCCAGACCTTCTACATGGTGCTCCTGCCACTGGCGGCGCCGGGACTGGTGACAACGGGATTGCTGGCATTCATAGCAGCGTGGAACGAGTTCCTGTACGCCCTGTCGTTCCTGCGCTCGCCGGAAAACCGCACGATCACGCTGGCGATCACGTTGTTCGAGCCTGAGACCGCGGTGGGCAGCAGTTTCCTGGTACCCTGGGGGCAGATCATGGCGGCGACTGTGGTCGTGACACTCCCTCTCATCGTGCTCACGCTGATCTTCCAGCGCAAGATCCTGGCTGGCCTTACCGCGGGCGCGGTGAAGGGGTGACAGTGGTCGCGCGAGGGTGATTGGGCGTCGGACGCGGACCTTCCGCTGAAGACGAGCTCCTCGCCGGATCACAGCTTCAGGACCAGGTGGCGTGCTGGTAGGATCTCGCCGTTGTGCGTTCACGCCGCGCTGCGGACCGGCCCGTCCCACGCGGTTGCCCGTCTGGTGCCGACACCGGGTACCCATCTTGCATCGCGTCGGAGGTGTGGCTCCGGCTCGGGAAGGAGAGGATGTCCTCTGGCGGGTTGATAGTCTGAGTGTACTATCCTACCGCCGTCTGGCACCACAGCCAGCCAGCGTGGAGGCGCTCGTATCTGGTGAGGAGGTGAGTAAGCATGGGGAACCTTGCTGATAGCTTGCTGCCCCCACAACCGGACACAGACGGTTTGCTTGGGCGGACCATCTCGCGAATTCGCTGGGTGGTGATCGCGGTACTCCTGATTCTCGCTGTCGCCCAACCCCTGGCCACGCGCGTCGAGGTCCCGGACGGGATCATCGTCCTCGCCTTCGCTGGCTACAACCTGACTGTCGACCTCCTGCGCAAGAGGGTGCCCTGGCTCGGTTCCTTCGCGCACGTCGCATTCCTCGACCTGCCGATAGCCGCGCTCATATACTGGCTGGGGCTGCGTCCCAGCGGCCCCTTCTTCTCCCTGCTTGTGCTCACCCTGTTCTCGTCCGCCGCAAGCACCACGTTGCGGGGCAGCCTGTTGTGTACCGCCGCCATGATGTTGATAGTGGCGGCCATCATGCCAACTTTCCCGCTGTGGTCGCCGAACGAGGACGGGATCCGCGAGCTAGCCGCCCGGCTGCTCACCCTCGGCGTGGTCGGCATCGCCACGTCAATGCTGATGCACCAGCTACGCCTCGAACAAGAATCGGCGCAGGCATCGCGTCGGGAGGCTGAGAGGCTAAGCGAGATGGACAACCTGCGCAGGGCCTTCTTCTCGACGGTCTCGCACGAGCTGCGGACCCCTCTCACGGCCCTCGGGGCGGCGCTGGGAATGCTGGAGACGAGCACTACCGGCCAGTTACGGCCCGAACAGCAGGGGCTGATCTCGAATGCTCGCCGCAACTCGGAGCGGCTGCGCGTGTTGATTGACGACCTGCTGACGCTGAGCCGTCTGGAGGTAGGGGCGCTTGAGTTGGTGCGCGAGCCCATGGATCTGCGTCGCATCGCAACGGAGGCCGCGTCGTCCATGCAGGCGCTCCTAGAGGCGAAGGGGCAGCCGCTGGGACTCGACCTTCCCGAGCCGCTGCCTGTGGAAGGGGACCGAAGGCGACTCGAACAGGTTGTAGTGAACCTGCTCCATAACGCACACGTGCATACCCCTCCTCGCACGCGCATAGCTGTATCAGGCAGGGCTACGGAACGGGAGGTCCTGCTATCGGTGCGCGATGAAGGCCCCGGCATGCCTGAGGAGGACCTTGAGACCGTCTTCCGCCCCTTCCACCGCCTCGACCCGTTCAGTAGCGGCTCTGGTCTCGGACTCGCTATAGCGAAGGGGATAGTGGAGCGTCACGGTGGGCGCATCATGGCGGAGAGCGGGCAGGGACAGGGTACCACGATGCGCCTCGCGTTGCCGCGCCGCCTCGAATCACACGGTTAGGGATGCTCTGGCCCGCAGCGCGCCGCAACCATTCGCGGTTCGTATTACGCCCCGCCCCGCACCTCAGGCAGGCCGCCCGGCGCCCGGTCCTGTCCGGCACGGCTCGGCGGCTGGGATCGGGTTGGGCGGCGGGAAGCGAGGGAGATCACCTCGGCGAGGGTGAGCAGTGCGCTGACGCCGGAGATAAGGGGGATGCCTATCCGGAGGAGCACGACGCCGTCCGGTATCCACAGGCGGCGCACCCAGATGAACAGCGCGTACACCGCGACAGCTCCCGCGGACCAGGCTATCATCCGCCACGCGGGCCAGCCCCACGGCAGCAGCGCGACGAGAGCGAGCGGCCACACAAGGTACCACCCCTGGAAGTACGTCGTCACGATGATCAGGAAGACGTAGAACAGCTCAAACGAGGCGCGGAGCAACGCCTCCGGTCTCCTCCAGACCGCGAGCCCATGCCACAGTGTCGCAGCGGCCAGGATAACCCATCCCGCGAGCTTCAGCCAGCGCTTGATCTCCCCCGCAGGGTAGGTGTCCCTCAGCGCGTGGACCACCATGTTCGCCGGAGAGACAACGAAGATATTGTTCGCGTGCTGGACGCTGCGGACCATAGCGTGGAGGTCGTAGAACGGAAAGAACGAGACCGCGAGCACGACCGCGCTGAGCACGCCCGTGCGCCGGAGCAATTCCCAACGCGCCGGCCAGCCTCCGTTCCCAGCCCGCCGCCACACAGCCACGGCCGCCACCGGCAGCAGCAGCGCGGCCGGTATCTT
The DNA here is from genome assembly GCA_016781845.1 of Rubrobacter sp. GTDB lineage: Bacteria > Chloroflexota > Chloroflexia > Thermobaculales > Thermobaculaceae > JADDPP01. Next base: position 1,486 of record JADDPP010000320.1, on the reverse strand, counting down.
CACGAGCGCCGCCGCACCGATCAGTGGGAGCACCCAGGCGTCGCGGCGGCGCTGCCAGGCGAGGAACGCCAGCAGTATCGGTAGTACCATCACCGGGTCGTTGTGGCCATTGCCCGCCACTTCCCAGAGCACCAGCGGGTTCCACAACAGGAAGAGCACGCCCTTTGCCGCATCCTCGTGTCGGGAAGAGCCACCCAGCGTCAGGGCGATCACCCAACCGCATGCGAGCAGCGAGAGTATGACCAACAGCTTGAAGCCCCCTACCGCAAGTTCCGCGTTCTCGCCCGCGAGGCGCGTAACCGGCCACGCGATCAGGCTCCACAGAGGGCCGTACGGCGAGAGGGTATGGGCATACTCGCCCTGCAGGGAGCGTATCACCGGGTCGAGTGGGGCGTAGTCGCGCGGGTACGAGGCGATAGGGTCCGCTCCGTGTTCGCTGAACACCCTTGAACGCGCGACGTACACGAAGACATCAATGGCCGTTCCCGGATACATCCAGGCCATCACGCCGGACATCAGCGTACCCCAGCCGAAAACCACGGGGAGCGCACGACGTGCGGCCAGCCTGCGGCTCTCGTGCAGCGCTAGAACGTACACGACGAAGAGAAAGAGCATACTCCCCACATACAGCGCAAACTCCGGGCGGCCATAACGAGAGAGGTAGCCCATGTCGGAGAGGCGGATGTGGCCGGGCAGGGGGTAGCGCCGCACGAAGTACAGTAGCGGCGCCATCATCAGCACGCCGTAGAGCCACAGCCGCCAGATGCTGCGGCCCTCGGGTGGTAGAGTGCGAGGCTCAGGTCCGTAGCTCATCCTGGTTCCCGTCCGGTGGGAGGTTGCGGGCGAGCAACGCCGCTCCCTCTCGCGCAAGGCGGCTATTCGGCACCACCTCGTGAAATCCCGCGTCCTTCGCCGCCTGCCTGCTCTCGGCGTCCACGTGCGGACCAAACGCGACGAGCCGCGCATCCCCCGCGTTGATCGCTACCTCCTCCAGGCGACCGGTGCCGGTCGAGAGGTCCACGACCACGAGCGCGGGGTTGCTGCGGCTCAACTCTTCGAGCAGCGCGTCCAGCGTGGCTACGCGCCTGAGCTCGTAACCCAGCGAGCGTGCGGAGTCCGCGAGCCTGACGCCGAAGAAGATGTCCGGCGCCAACGCGAGTATCCTCTTCTCGTTCATCTTACCCTTCACACGATTTGTACGAGGCTGACCGTAACAACTGGGGCACCTTTCATTCGTCAGGCACCGAGAATGACAAGGAACACATCTGCCAGGCGTAGCTTGTCTACCATACCCGGACGCTAACACAGAAGTACCAGAACCTGCAGGAGCTATCAGCCCACTGGGTCTTCGTTAGAATCTCTACCCACTGTACCTGAAACCCGCCTCTGCCATTGTAAGCGGCGCTACTTCGCGGCCCTCCCCCGCTTCCACGACCTCCCCCAGCAGCAGCGTATGGTCCCCGGAGGGAGTAGCGCTCACGAGCCT
>JADDPP010000373.1 GCA_016781845.1 Rubrobacter sp. | reverse complement strand
GCCAGACGCCAGCCCCTCACACTCCGCTCCCGCTACCTCGCCATACACGGCTCGGCAAGCGGCGTAGCTACGCAGATGCCAGCGTTGGGTCGGGGTGGGAGCCAGAGCCTCCGTCCCCTAGAACCCCGACGTTGCTGGGTTTAGTCCTAAGCTGATGCGGGATCAGTGCTGAGTGTGCGAGCACGCAGGGCGCGTCGCTGTTGGTGGGGGCGCGTTCGCAGACGTTGGGTGGGAGACGTTGCGTGCAACGTCTCTACACGCGCTGCTAGAACCGACTGACGCCTGATGACGACGCTACCTGTCTCAAGTGTGATCTCTGAGAACTGCCGATTCCTGTCTTTCTCATGGGTCGCAAGGGGACCGAAGTGTGAGCGCGGTGATCTCGGGGCGGCAGAGGAACCGCACGCGCGGCGGGAGCATCCCGAGCCCACGATTCACGTACAGGATCATGTTGCCCACCTGGTACCGACCTATATCGTATTTCTCCCCCAGATACGTGAGGCGTGGCGGTCCCACTATCGGCAGACGCACCTGGCCGGCGTGCGAGTGGCCGGAGAGCTGCAGGTCAATGCGGCCCGCCACGGCGCTCCTGTCCGCGTAGTCCGGCTCATGCGCCACCAGCACGACCGCGCCGGAAGGCGGGAGCTGCCGGAGCACGACATCGAGGCGTTGCTCGTCCTCCTTCACGGAGTCCACTCCTGCTATGTGCAACTCGGCTCCCTCCCTCCGCAGCGTGTGTACCAGGTTGCGTAGTTCAATGACACCAGCCTCGCGCAGAGCCTCCCGAACGACATCCGGGTCGGTCTCGTGATCGTGATTGCCAAGGACTGCCACCGACGCATCGCGGGGAGCAAGCTCTCGCAGGCACTCGACCAGTATCGGAGCGAATCGTTGGGCGTCATAATGCACGAAATCGCCAGTGATCGCGATCAGGTCAGGCTTCTGCTCGTTGACGAGCCGCACGAACCGCATCAGCCGTGACTGCTCGAAGTACTCGTCCAGGTGTATATCGCTTATCTGGACGATCTTGTAGCCGTCGAACTTGGGCGCGAGACGGGGTAGCGTGAGTTCCTGGTGTACGACCTCGACCCACTGCGGCTCAACGTAACGGGCATACGCGAGAGTAGCCAGGCCGAGCAGACCGGCCCCGGTCGCCAGCCGCAGTGCCAGAGCACGCCGAGAAGGACTCTGTGCCGGCGTAACCGGCACAGCTAGACTCCCGCCCCGCCCGGCAGTTTGGGCTCGGACGGGTCAATGAACCCGTACAGTGAGTCGCCCTTGTAGGGCGAAGAGAGAGTGCGGTTATCGGTAGGAAGAGCGCTTATATTCAACCTTGTCTGGTCCTCGTTGCCCCATTGCCTGTGCAATCCCCACTTCGACAGCCTGTGTAGCAGTTCCGCTACCGTAACTACGGCCTCCACGACAAACAGTATCATCTCCACAAGTGCCAGCAACCGGTTACCTCCCAGGCAGCAGCTGTTGCAGCTGTTACAGCAGGCGTGGCCATTCGTACCGAGGCACGCATCGTGTCCGTCGCTGTCGGAGGTCGCTGCCGTATCCGGCTGCTGCTGATGCCTGCCTCTATTCGTCTCGCCATAGAACTATCACGTCTACCCTTCCCGGACCATGCACGCCGAGGGCCATCGTCTGCTCGATGTCCGCGCTCCTCGATGGACCGGTGTGCATGCCCCACGCTCCGGGCAACTCCTGTTGTTCGATCAGGAGGTAGGCGTCGTTGATGTCGTATACGAGCTGCGAGGCTTCGAGAACGACTACGTGGTGGGGCGGGAGCAGCGCGGCCAGTCTTCCCCAAACGGAGGAGAGCGCCACGCTGCCCGTAGCCGCGACAGCGAACTCACAGCCTGTTATGCCCACGTCCGCGTCCGCTGCCGGAGCGGCCCGCAGGCCCAGCTCCCGCACGACCTCCTCCAATCCCGCATCGTCTATCAGAGCGTGCGGCGAGCGGATGTACGTCTTCGCTCCCTCAAGCACAGCCCGCAAGGTCGCGCGCGCTTCGGTGTTGGACCTGACGACGTGCACCCTGCCGAGCACCGCCTCCTGCTCCAGTCTGAAGCGCTCTACCAGTTCCCCTACCTCTCTGGGGGTGGAGGGTGCAGGTGGCAGCGGTGGAAGAGAGATGGGAGCCTTAGGGTCTCGTCCGGTAGCCTCGCGAACGCGGCGTAGGAACTGCTCGCGGCTCATAGCCACCTCCTTGTAATAGCGAAACACGTCCGCATCTGGTTAGAGTTCAGGGTGCGTTGAGACGTTGCGCGCAAGTCTCCACAGGCTGCGGCTGAACATGGATGCTGCCAGCTCACTTCTCACGTTCACCCGTGGGCCTGCCGTGGGTGCTGTCGTCCTTCGGCGCCTCCTCGCGGTCGAGTCCGGTGCGCCAGAGGTCGTGAAAGCTCTTGGGGGCGGGCGCCGGGAAGTTGCGGGAGGTTTGCCACTCGCGCAGAATCGGCAGAGCGGTCCGGGGGAGGTTGCCGTCCTTACGTGGGGCGAAGCGAGCCGCGGCGTTGGCGAGGCGATACAGCGTGGGGTGGCTCATCAACGCGGAGAAGCCGCTCATACCCGCCGCCTCGCCCGTCGCCATAAGACCGTGGGAAACGGCGCGCTCCCGCAGGGTGACGAGCATCTGTGGCAGGGGTATCTTCACCGGGCATACCTCGCCGCACGCCCCGCAGAGGCTGGAGGCGAACGGAAGAATCTTCGCTTCCTCGATGCCCAGCAGCGCCGGGTTCAGCACGCTCCCGATGGGGCCCGAGTAGACCCACCCGTACGAGTGCCCGCCCACCTGCTGGTAGACGGGACAGGTGTTCAGGCACGCGCCGCAGCGGATACAGCGCAGGGCGGTGCGCATCTCAGGGTCGGCGAGGACGCCGGAGCGACCGTTGTCTACGATTACGAGGTGGAACTCCTCCGGTCCCTCCGGCTCTTCTGGGAGCTTCGGGCCGGTAATGACGGATACGAAGCTGGTGCTGCGCTGGCCGGTAGCGGCGCGGGGCAGCAGCTTGAGGAACACACCCAGGTCCGCGATACGGGGGATGACCTTCTCCATGCCCATCACGGCGACGTGTATCCGCGGCACGCTCGTCGTAAGCCGCGCGTTGCCCTCGTTCTCGACGGTGACTACGCTGCCCGTCTCGGCAACCGCGAAGTTCACCCCCGATATGCCCATGTCGGCGCTCAGATACTCATCGCGGATAACCTCGCGCGCCTTCGCTGTCAACTGGTCCACGGTGGCATCAAGGGCCGTACCGTGCAGGCGGTGGAACAGCTTGAGCACCTCGACTTTGGGTTTGTGCAGCGCGGGGCCGACGATATGGCTCGGATGCTCGCCCTCCATCTGGAGGATGTACTCGCCGAGGTCGGATTCCACGGCCCGGATGCCGGCCGTGTCCAGCGCCTCGTTCAACTCTATCTCCTCAGAGAGCATGGACTTGCTCTTGACCACCCGACGGGAGCCCCTGCCGCGTGCGATAGTCAGGACAGCCTCCCGTGCCTGGGCCGCGTCCTGGGCAAAGTGAACGTGCCCGCCGCGCTCCTCGATTTTGTCCGCAAGGAGTCCGAGGTAGTAGTCGAGGTGATCGAGGGTGTGTTCCTTCACGGTTGCGGCGTACTGCTTCATCGCCTCGACATCCTCGATCTCGCCGTACGCGGTGGTCCGCTTGAGATTCCAGTTCTCTGTCCCGCGCATCACTGCGCCCTGCAATTCCTGATTCAGCAGGAATCGCTTCGACGCAGCATCGAACTGATCTATCTCCAGCTTCAACTTGCTACCCTCGACCTGGTCCTACTGCAGGGCCGAACCTCGGTGTCACCTGGCTGGCGCACTGCCTCTCCCCCCAATAGCCGCGATGCCCGCGCAGCGATGTCATCCGGCTTCGACCGCCCACCTCTCCCGCAGGTCCCGGATCGCCTCGCTCGTCGGGTCCAGCAATTGCGCGATATGGAACCACGGAGGGCCGTTCTTGCGGCGCTCCAGTCCCCCGCCGAGCTGCAGCAGGCAGCCGAGATCGGTGGAGGTGAGGGCGTCCACGCACGCGTGTGCCAGCAGGCTGTCGAGCTTGCGGTCCATCATAGCACTCGATATCTCCGGCATCTTCACGCTGAACAGCCCGCCGAAGCCGCAGCACGCCTCGTCCCAGCTTACCAGTTCGGCGCCCGCGGCCTGCAGAAGCTTCCGCGGCTGCTCCCTCACTCCCAGGCTACGCATAGCGTGGCAGGAGTCATGATACGCAATACGAAGGCCGGAAAGGTCCGCCCCTGTGGACTCGACTCCAAGCACCTCAACGAGGAACTGGCTCAACTCGTACGTGCGCTCAGCGAGCGACCATGCCCTGCGCAGCTGCACGGAGTCCGCCTTGAATAGCTCGGAGTAGTGATGGAGCATCGCGCCGCAGGAGCCGGACGGTGTTACCACGTACTCCGAGCGCTCGAATACGTTCATCAGGTGTTTCGCGACGGAACGTGCGGCATCGTGATAGCCCGCGTTGTATGCTGGCTGACCACAGCAGGTTTGCGACATTGGGAAGCTTACGTCGCAGCCAGCGGCGCGCAGCAGCCGGACCGCCGAGACCCCCGCCTGCGGGCTGAACTGGTCCGCGACGCACGTAATGAAGAGCGAGACCTTCATCGGGCCGTAAGCCCCCCATCCACAATCATCGCCGCGCCGACGACCGAGCCAGCCTCGTCGCTTGCCAGGTACGCGGCCATCGCCGCTATCTCCTCAGGCGTGACGAAGCGTCCGTGCGGCTGCCGGGCCTCCATCGCGGCGCGGGCGGCTTGGGGGTCGGGGTATCCGGCGGTGATGCGGCCAATCCAGGGGGTATCCACGGTACCGGGGCAGATGCAGTTGACACGGACTCCTTCGGCTACGTGGTCTATGGCTGCGGCGCGGGTAAGCGATAGGATGCCTCCCTTTGCCGCACTGTAAGCCGCGCGGTCCGGCACCCCCACAAGCGCCGCGACGCTGGAGATGTTCACTACCGAGCCGCCTCCAGAGTCTCGAATGGCCGGGATGGCGTACTTCATGCCGAGGAAGGTCCCCTTCAGGTTGACATCCATCAGGCGGTCCCACTCGGCCTCATCTGTCTCGGGCGTGGTAGCGGCGACGCCTACTCCGGCGTTGTTCACCATCACGTCCAGTCCGCCCCACTCCCGCACCGCGCGCTCGATGAGGTCCCGCACCTGTCCGGCCTGCGACACATCTACAGCGTGGCTCGCTGCTTCGCCCCCTAGCTTGGCCGCGACCCGCGCCCCTGCCTCCGCGTCAAGGTCGGCGACGAGCACGCGCGCATCCTCCTGCGCGAAGCGCGTGGCTATGGCGCGGCCGATGCCGGAACCTGCGCCCGTGACGATGGCTCGCTTGCCCTGAAGGCGAGTGGTGAGCGATGGATGATGAGCGATGAGCGTCGGTCCCTTTCCATGTTGCGGCGAATACGTGCCTGTTGGGTGTTAGGGTGTGTGCCACATATTACTCAAGGCCGGGAAGCAAATCAAATCAGAGAGCGAGGGATGGAGGGATGTGGGTAGGGTGTGAGAGTGTCTGAGAAGGGTGATCAGAACAGTCGCCGATCCTGCGGTGTTATCGTGAGAACATCTGTGCTACAGTGGCCGTGGGGAGGTGACACCGCGTGGTGACGATATCAGAGACCGAGGCGCGAAGCATTCTTACGCCGCAGCGGGAGGGCGCGCTCGGCGGGCGGTACTCGTACACCCTCAACCCTTATCGCGGCTGCGCGTTCGGCTGTTCCTACTGCTACGCCAAGGGGTTCACGCACGACTCCAGCCTTGAGCTGACGTGGGGCGGATGGGTCCAGGCGAAGAAGAACGCGCCCGAGCTGCTGTACCGGGAAGCGGGCAAGCTCGCGGGCGCCAGGGTGTTCATGTCCTCTGCTACCGACCCGTATCAGCCTGCGGAGCGGAAGCATCGCCTCTCCCGCGCCTGCCTGCAGGTGATGCTCTCGATGCTCCCCGGTCCGGAGCTGCTCACCGTGCATACTCGCTCACCGTACGTGCTCGATGACCTCGACCTGCTGCAAGCGTTCGGAGACCGCCTGGAGGTGGCGGTGAGCATCACCACGGACGACGACGACGTGCGGCGCATCTTCGAGCCTCACGCTCCATCCGTACCACGGAGGATCGAGACGCTGCGGGTGTTGAGCGATGCAGGGGTCTGTACGCGCGTGTCCGTCTCGCCCGTGCTGCCGTCGGACCCGGCGAGGCTCGCGCGCATGCTGGGGGAGGTGACGAGCCGCGCCTTCGTTGACTCGGTACGCTTTCCGCAGCAGCAGGGCTATGGCCTGGAGCTGTACAGGGAGCACGGCCTGATGAGATACCTGCAGTCCGAGCACACGAGCGCCGTCGCGCGCGCACTCGAAGATGAGCTCGGCCCGGAAAACGTCTGGCACAGGTCGTAGCAGGCAGCGCAAGCGGTTGCGAGAGTGCCGGGTTTGTCATTCCGGCGAAGCGAGGACTCCTGCACACATTGTCCACGTCTAACGGTGGAAAGCCTTTGCCTCGCTCACGATGGCAGGGGAACAGCTGCGGGTGTGGGGGCAGCTCTCATACGGGACACGCACCCGTCGGCGTCACCGCGATCCGCCCTGGCCCTGCGGGGCGGGAGACCCCGCCCCTGCAGAGGATGAGAGCAGCGGATCTACGCCACGAACAGGATCAGGAGCGCGATCAGCAGGGCGTAGATCGCGATGGCTTCCACGAGGGCTATGCCGATGATCAGCGTGGTACGGATCTGGTTCGCCGCCTACGGGTTACGCCCTACAGCATCCATAGCGCGGGCGACCGCGTAGCCCAGGCCAGCGCCGGGGCCAAGCGCGCCGACCCCGATGGCGAACGCCGCCGCCTGCGGGAGGTTCGAGTCCCCCTCGCGCTGGGACTGGGGTGCTGCGACCTGTGCCGCAGCGAGGATGTTGCCCGACACGTCCGCTAGTGCGTATAGCTCCACCATGTCCGACCTTCCTTTCCGCCGGGCCGTACTGTGGTCCGGCCGATGCCGATATAGAGGGTCGAGTCAGGCGACCTGCTGAAGGCGGGGGCGGAGGGCCGCGCAGCGCCCGGCCTGGCGGAGTTTGAAGATAGCCTCCTTCTCTATCTGGCGAACCCGCTCGCGCGTGACACCGACCACCCGGCCCGCCTCCTCCAGCGTGAGTCGCTTCTCCCCGTCGAGTCCGTATCGCAGCGCGATCACCCGCTGCTCACGGTCGGAGAGGTCGCGCAACGCGGAGAAGACGCCCTCGCGCAGCAGCTCGTCGGACACCTCGTCCGCGGTCTGCGCCCAACCCTCGTCCTCTATGTGCTCCACCAGGGGGAGATCATCGCCCTCGCTGCCGTACGGCTGCTCGAGCGACACAGTGTGCTGCGACGCCTTCATCGCCTCCCGCACCTGCTCTGGTCGCACCCCAACCTCGCGTGCGACCTCCTCGCTCGTCGGCTCGCGGCCCAGCTCCTGAGTGAGCTTCTGCGTTGCCTTCGACATACGAGCCAGCCGTTCCAGCACGTGTCCTGGCAGGCGCACGGTGCGCGACTGGTTATCGAGCGCGCGGCTCATGGCCTGCCGTATCCACCAGACGGCGTACGTGCTGAATCGGTACCCGCGTCGGGAGTCGAACTTCTCCGTCGCGCGGATGAGGCCGAGGTTACCCTCTTCGATGAGGTCCGAGAGAGGCAGCCCGCGCCCGTTGTACCTGCTCGCGATGGAGACGACGAGCCGCAGGTTGCTCTCGATCATCTTTCGGCGCGCTGCCTCGCCGCGCTCGACCTCCGCGCGGGCCGCTGCCCGCTCCTCGTCGTTCAGGGGGAGGTCCAGCTTCTGGGCAGCCTTCCTGCCGTGGTCAATGGCCTGCGCGAGCTCGACTTCTTCGGCGGCCGTAAGCAGGGGTATTGCCCCTATGTCCTGCAGGTAGAAGCCGAGCGAGTCGTCGGCGCCCGTCTCCCGGCGCCCACTTTGGGCGTCCTCGTGCAGCTCCTGGGAATCCGTCAGTTCATCGGTATACTGGATTGTAATAGCCATGGTGCTGTCCTGGTGTGGCGGCTGTGCCGGTTCTCGCCGGGAACCTTTGGTAGGGTCCTGCCATCACACCCTTCTATGGCTACTATAGACGCGGCCACATCGCCCCGGTATGGCTCTTCCGACAGCAAAAGGGCTATAAGAGGGCTATGTTGGGCTGTGCGGGGGCTAGCCCGGTGCAGGCTTGCGAGGGTGCGACTGGCTACCTCTATGGGCGCGGCCGCAAGCCCCACCGCCGGATGCGCTAACCTTCCCTCGGTCGGACCCATCCCCGTGCCACGCCGTACGCGGCGGCCTGGCGGCGGCTGCGAAGGTGCAGCTTCGACAGGATGTTCTTGAGGTGGTTCTTGACGGTGTGCTCGCTTATCACGAGGCGCGCGGCGATCTCCTTGTTCGAGAGCCGAGCGGCCACGAGCTCGAGCACCTCCAGCTCGCGCTGGGTGAGCGATGCCTCCGGTTCCAGCGGCTCCTCGTCGCGGCGGAACTCATCGAGGATGCGCGTTGCCATGCGCCGAGAGATCGCCGCCTCCCCGCGCGAGAGACCTCGAATCTGTTCGAGCAGCTCCGCGGACCGAATGTTCTTCACCAGGTACCCCTCTGCCCCTGCCTTCACGGCCTCCAGGAGCTTGTCGGCGTCATCGTGTACGGTGAGCATCACCACAGCGATCTCCGGCATCTCCGCCTTGATCCGCCGTGTGGCCGCCACGCCATCCTCGCCCGGCAGGTCAATATCCATCAGCACGAGGTCGGGCTTGAGGGTGCGTGCCTGGCTTAGTGCGCTCTCCGCGTCCTCCGCCTCGCCAACGACCTCGAAGTCGCTCTCGTACGCGAACAGCCCGGAGACTCCCTCCCGGAAGAGCGCGTGGTCGTCAACCAGCAGCAGTCGCAGCGCGCCCATCAGACCACACCTCTCCCAACGGCATCTCGCCGAGGGGTACCTCCACCGTAACACGAGTTCCGGAGGCAGGCTCGCTCTCGACCCGGAACGTGCCGCCGATGCTTATCGCTCTCTCGCGCATCGTCGCCAGCCCGTACGACTTGCCCTGTGGGCCCGTCACCGCAGCGGGGCTGAACCCCTTGCCGTCGTCAGCCACTACCAGCTCGAGCAGGTCGGACGACTCTCGGTGGTTGAGTTCTACCCGTGCCTCTCTCGCCCCAGAGTGCTTGCGGACGTTCGCGAGTCCTTCCTGCAGGATGCGGAAGAGTTGGGCCTCCGCAAGTGGCGGGAGGCTCGGGGGTAGCTGCCCTGCCTGCAAGCTCACCGCGATCCCGAAGCGATCCTCGAACGCTTCGAGGTACTCGCGTACCGCCGGCAGCAGGCCACGCTCGGAAACGCGCGTACGCAACCCACTGATTGACTCCCGCACGTCCGCGTACAGGTCGTCCGCTACCCCGCGCAGGCGCTCCAGCTCTTCCACTGCCTCGTCCCTGCGCCCTGCGCTCACCAGCCCGGAGACGGTGTCTATGCGCACCAGCAGGTACGCGACTAGCTGGGCCAGACCATCGTGCAGCTCCCGGCTGAGGCGTTCGCGCTCGCCCATCATCGCGGAGAGAGTAGCGATCTCCCGGCTGCGAGCGAGCGCCTGGGTCTCGAGCCGCTCCACGATACTGAAGACGAGCTCGGAGAAGATGCCCGTGAGCAGTACCGCCACGAGTCCGACGAGCGCGTAGTTGAGCGGGGAGGGCAGTTGGCCCTCCAGCAGCACCCCGCGCATCGTCTCGTACAGCACGACGGCCAGGGCGGGAACTATCGTAGTCATCCATTTCAGTTGCGTGATCTGGCGGTGGCTCGGCCCCACGTCCCGCGCCGCCATCACTCGTCTTCCCAGCATGCTAAACCCTCCCGCCTCCTGGCAGGCAACTATCAATCTATAGCTTAAGCGTACCATGCACTCCGTAGAGACGTTGCACGTAACGTCTCCGTGTACTCACATCCGCTGCCAACCGTCTCCTGCGCCAAGCCTCGTGGTTTACGCACGAACCTTGTCTTCAGGAGAGCCCGTCGCGTTGCACCAGGAAGATGGGGTTGGTTAGCGCTTCCATGCCCAGGCGGTATGCCCATATCCTGAGCAGGCTCGCCTGGCCCTTGCCACGCAACTCCGCCCGGACGTAGCCGCCGCCGCCTACCATCTGAGTTACGCTGACCGTCTGATCGTTCGAGGTGATGGCCGCTGTCATCACCACCTTGCCGTCCCGTATCAGGACCAGCTGCTTGCCCGCCCCTCCGACCGCGCGCATCGAGACCTCCACCTGGTCGTCGGCCGCGCCGTACACCGTGCCGCCCATCATCTCATCCTGGCCGCCTGGCCCTCGCGCGGTGAGGTACAGCTCGGGGCCTTCGGGGCTGCGAGCGACGTAGCTACGACCTTGCCGTAGAGCAGCGAGGATACCCGCCTTGGACAGGGACTCGGCGTACACCACCGTGGTGGGCTGGCCGGGTGCGAAGCCTTCTTCGTTGTGCATACCATGAATGTCGCTTCCGCCGTTCGCCCAGACCTTCCAACCCCTGCACAGGCAGCGATCCCAGAGCTTGAGCGATTCCCAGTTGTCGTACTGGAAGCGACCGGTCCACACCTCCAGACCGTCAGGACGCGCCTCCGGGTCTGCCTTAGCCTCGTCCCAGAAGCGCCACTCCACAAGCAGCCGCAGCGGGTGGGCCGCCGAGATGTATGCGCCACAACTGCGAGCCTTCATGATGCAGTCCCGGATACGTCCCGCGCCCTTGCCGAGCGGCATGCGCACGGGAAGCTGTCGGAAATCTATCCAGTCACCGGGGCTAAGTCCCGTCACCGTTGCATGCCCGTGAAACCAGTTCGTCATCTCCTCCCCAGCCAGCAGCAGGACGCCCGTTTCCGCCGCATCCTGCTGGAGCTGCCAGTTCTGGCTGGTGACGTTGTGGTCCGTCAGGGACACCCAGTGCAGACCGATTTCCTGCGCCTTCGCAGCCCACTCCCCAGGGGTCAGTGAGCTGCCGGAGTGGTGGGCGTCCGAGGAGTGCGTGGTGTGGCAGTGCATATCTCCCTTGTACCAGCCCGGCGCTGGGCTCACCACACTCTGCTCAGGTCCCGGCAGCGTCTCGTTCGGCTCAGGACCGAAGGCGAGGGTGAGCGTGACAGTCAGCCTCATCGCTGTCCATGCCCTGAACACCGGGATCATCACCGTCCACGTACCGGGGTGTATCGCTCCGGGGCGGAACCCAGGGGTCGCTCTGTCCGCGCTGATGAAGAACTCACGACTCTCCTGGCCGAGGACGCCGCGAAACCCAGGGGACTGGTAGTCGCAACCTCGCTCGTCGAAGAGCCCGACACCTACCTGGCCCATGCCCTTCTTCTTGAGCTTGACGCTTATCCGGTTGACCCCCACCGGCACAGAGAACTGCCGGTACAGGTACTGTCCTCTCCGCCTGGCTACAGCTGTAAGCTCAATGACCTGAGGGACGGGGGCAGCGGTAGACATGTGGCGCTCCTCCTACTGTGTTACCATGGCGGGCATCATTATAGACACACGCCCGCCGGAGGGCGATACACTGGCCGTAGCGAGGAGAGGGATTCTTGAAACTGGCGACATTCACCGTGGATGGAAGCGCGCCGCGCGTAGGCGTTGTAGTCGAGGACATGGTCACTCCGCTGGATTGCGCGGACATGCTGCAGCTCATCACTTCCGGGGAGGAGGAGCTGTTGCGGCTCGTGGCGAACGCGCGTGGCTCTGTACCCGTGGCCGACGCTCATTTCTGCGCGCCGATACTCAATCCCGGAAAGATCATCTGCATCGGCCTGAACTACCGCGACCATGCAGCCGAGTCGGGAGCCGAGGTGCCTCAGGTTCCCGTTGTGTTCGCGAAGTGGGCCAACACTCTCACGGGTCACGGCGACCCCATACGCATCCCCTGCATCACAGGCAAGCCGGATTACGAGGCGGAGCTCGCGGTCATCATCGGCAGGACGGGGCGCGATATACCCTCAGACGAAGCGCTGGATTATGTGTTCGGGTACACGAACTGTCACGATGTCTCGGCGCGCGATCTGCAGTTCTCCGAGGGCGGGCAGTGGACTCACTCCAAGACTCTGGACACATTCGCACCGATGGGGCCGTACCTGGTGACGAAAGATGACATCCCAGACCCGCAGGCCCTGCGGATACGCTGCATCCTGAACGGCGAGACGATGCAGGACTCGAACACTTCTGAGATGATCTTTCCTGTCGCGGAGCTGATCGCGTTCCTGAGCCGGGGGATGACGCTTGAGTGCGGTGACATCATATCCACCGGCACTCCGGCAGGCGTAGGGACTTCCCGCAAGCCGCCGGTGTTCCTCAAAGCAGGCGACGAGGTGAGCATTGAGATCGAGGGGCTGGGCAGGCTGACAAACCCCGTGGTGCAAGAGTGACCATATCGCCAGGCGTGGACCGACCCGCTGGTCGCGGCGCTACCGGCGGCCGACCAAGTGTCCGTGCCTTTTTTACGACGACGGGGCGCGAGGAGTCGCGCCCGCCGAGCTCCGTACATGGGAGAACCAGTAATCAGTGAGGCATCAACTGGCGTCCGAGCAGATACTTGCATCACCTCCCCGAGCAGCGCGTCTTGCCGTGGCCACGGTGTTCGTTGTGAGCGGGGTGGTGCTCGCCAACTGGGTATCACGCATCCCCGCGATACAGCGGGGACTGGGGCTTGGGGAAGGCGCCCTGGGACTGGCGCTGTTGAGCGCAGCGGTTGGGGCGCTCGTCGCGATGCCCGTCGCCGGATGGCTCATCGCGCGCCTGGGCAGCCGCCCGGTGACGATTGTAAGCGCGCTCCTATACTGCGCCTCGCTGCCTCTCCTCGCGCTCGCACCGAGTGTCCCCGCGTTCGTGCTCGCCCTGGGGCTGTTCGGCGCGTTCAACGGGGCCATGGACGTGGCGATGAACGCGCAGGCCGTGGTAGTGGAGCAGCGGTACGGACGGCCGATCATGTCCGGATTCCACGGCCTCTGGAGCATTGGGGGCGTGGTTGGCGCGGGGATAGGGGGAGTCGTCGCCTCCCTGGGTGTGACGCCCATCCCTCACTTGCTCGGGGCCGCCGTTGTGCTTGGACTCGTCGCGCTCGTGGCCTCACGCGGGCTGCTGCCGGCGGGGGTGGATGGAGGGGCTGGTGGGCCGGCGTTCGCCCGGCCATCCGGCGCGCTTATCGGTATCGGCTTGATCGCGTTCTGCGTGATGCTGGGCGAAGGCGCGATGGCGGACTGGGGTGCGGTGTATCTTCAGGGAACGCTAGGCGCGGGGCCGGGACTCGCGGCAGCGGGCTTCGGCGCGTTCTCGCTCGCGATGGCCGCGGGCCGCCTCGCCGGTGACCGCCTCACGCAGCGCTTCGGGCCGGTGGCACTGCTGCGCGTCGGTGGGACACTGGCCGCTGTTGGGCTGGGCGCAGCTTTGCTCATCGGGCGGCCGCTGCCTACGCTGATCGGCTTCGCGTGTGCAGGGCTCGGGTTCTCCATAGGGGTGCCCATCGCGTTCAGCGCGGCGGGGAGCGCGCCAGGCATAGCTTCCGGTCCAGCCATAGCCGCAGTCTCGACCGTGGGCTACTCCGGGTTCCTGGTTGGCCCTCCCGTGATCGGCGTCGTAGCCGAGCTGTCCTCCCTGCGCCTGGCGCTCGGCACGGTCGTGCTCCTGAGTGTTGTCTCCGCCCTGCTTGCCCACAGCGTCGGTCGGGCAGCTACGACCGGTGAACGCCCCACACGCTCCGACGGAGAGCAGCCGAACGTTGAGATCGCTGCAGGCTCCGTAGCCGCTGAGGAGAGAGGTTAGCCCTATTGCAGCAATGTCCTGTCAGGACCGCGGCTCGGGTTCCTCAAGAAAAGCCGGGCGGATATGCGTACAAAGGCAGGTGGGAGGGCTTCCTACCCCTGGCGACGTAGGGTGCTACGTCTCTGCGCCTGCACCGACATCAACCCCCTTCACGGAAGGTCTCCCAGATACACGGCAGCACTCTCATGTCCCCCGTTGCCAAGCAACGTGCGCAGCCCTGATGGGTAGAATCGCGTGTGCTGCAACTCAGCCAGGGGTAGCCAGACGACACCAAGCTGGCCTGAGTCAGGAAGACGTCCGACGCCCCAGTCTGACTTGAGTGTGCAACGGAAGATAAACTCGACTCGATGGGGAACCTCGGTGAGAAACTCCCGGACAAAACGAAGCTCATGCACGGCGACCTCTGCCGCGATCTCCTCGTAGCACTCCCGCCGCACCGTGTCCGCCAGCGTCTCGCCTGGCTCCTGACCTCCTCCGGGCAGGATGAAGTAGACGCCATTCGCATCTTGCATCTTCAGCGCGAGGAGGCAGCCTTCGCGGATGATCAGCGCCTTTGCTGCGTTTCGTATCGCCTTCACACGGTACTCCTTTGCAAGAGGTCTCTTCATTGTGGCCAGGGAGCTGCTGTTGTCAAGGTTTGACAGTCTCTCGAGTGGAGCGGTAGCATAAGCCAAAAAGGGGAGGAGGCAAGCCGCCTGATACCTGAGTCGGCCGAACATCTATCGAAGTACCCGGACCGGCCTGTATTCAACACGAAGGCCGTGTCTATACGCACGGGCGTGCCTGCCGATACATTCCGCGCCTGGGAACGGCGTTACGGGGTCCCCAAGCCGCACCGCACACAGGACTCTCACAGACTCTACTCGGAGCGAGATGTTGCCGCGATCAACTGGCTGAAGGAGCAGACCGACAGCGGCATCGCGATCCGTCAGGCGGCTGCCCTGCTGAAGGCTTCGGTCGAGAAGCCGCCCGTAACATCTCTTCAGATTGAGTCACCGGAAGAAGCGTCTTCTCTTCTGCTGACCGCTCTGGTTGGGCTCGACACCCCGCGCGCGGAGCGGCTGCTGGAGGCGTGTATTGCACGCTTCGGGGTAGAGACCACGTGTATTTCGGTGATCCAGCCCATGCTGTACCGCATAGGCATCCACTGGGCGGAAGGCACGGTGCCTGTCTCCGTCGAGCACTTTTCCTCTTACTTCATTCGGACCCGTCTTGCCGCCCTGATTGACTTACACCAGCGGGAGGAAGGTGAGCTCGGACCGGTGGTAACCGCGTGCGCGCCGGGCGAGCAGCATGAGATCGGCCTTCTCATGCTCAATCTCTTCCTGCTGCGCCGCGGCGTGCGCGTAATACACCTCGGTGCGGACCTGCCGCTGGGCGAGCTGGTGGAGGTAGCGGTCCGGATGCGCCCGCGAGTCATCTGCCTCTCTGCATCCACCCAGGAAAATGCCCGGTCGCTGGTGGAGTCGGTGCGTGAGATCGAGAAGATGGACGGCGCCCTGCCGCATATGAGCTGTGGCGGCTATGCATTCCGCACGTATCCTGAGCTACGCGCTCAGGTCGAGGATCTCTGGCTCGGCTCCGACGCCCTGCAGGCAGCCGACGCCATTTGTTCGCTCCTCGCCGATACTGGTGACGAACTGGATCTGTAGACAGAAGTAAGAACTGCGCTGACTCAGAGCCTGGCGCGCGATGGAGCGTATATCCTGCTGTGAGGATTGCGCGCCGTGTCGCAGACCACGACCACCCTCACCCTGCTCGGCGTCCATCCCCTTCCTCACCAGGCCCTCAGCTTACTTGCCGGTGACCACCAGGGTATGCAGTTGTTGGGGCGAGAGCGCTCGCGCTACCGGCCCCTCGAGCCCTCGGCGAGGCCGAGAGCGAGTGCGCTGGAGCCGACCGCGGCCGCGAGGAGGGGCAACAGTCGCGGGGCGTACCCGCCGGAGATGAGTACCCCAACCAGTATCCCCGCGTCGCTCGCGTCGGCTAGAGCGCGCGCCAGCAGCCAGGGCCTGCGCCGTTGTGCGCGGAGAAGTCCGGGCACCAGCGCCAGGTCGCGCAGGCCGAAATAGAGCATCAGGCGCGAACGCTCCCCCATACCAAAGAACTTCGAGCTGTGCGATGGTGCGGCGGTAAACGCCGTGCCGAGCGCCAGCGTGTACAGGCCGACGAAGCGTGTCATCCCTCGCTCGGTCATCTGATCCCTCCTGGGTCGTACCCACTGATGTATGTCACTGCGGCCCGCGAGCTCCGGCGCCGCCCTGATATGATCGCAACATCGGTACCGGAAGCACCGTGCAGCTGTCACAACCAGCGCCGCTTATGCGGAGGCTGTCGTCTTCAAGGATCCGCGCTGGTCATGATAAACCCCGCGCTTACAGCTTCTCCGGAGAGCTAACACCATCCTCTACTTCTGTTGCCGACGGCCTTGCCCGTCCAGGTGGCGCGGCTCCATCCGCGTCTGGAATCATGGCGCGGGTGGAAGGGAGGGCGCGCGTTGCGGCTGCGATACGAGATGCGGAGACTTTACTGGCGAACTTTAAGGCCGACGACGCTGGGCAGCCGTTGTCTGGTGCTGTCCCAGGATGACGCCGAGTCGGTGCTCCTCGTGAAGCACACGTATGAGAGATGGTGGTACATGCCTGGCGGTGGTGTGGAGAAGGGTGAGTCGTTCGCAAGCGCCGCGCGAAGGGAGGTCTGGGAGGAGACAGGACTGGAGGTTCGCGACCTGAGTCTGTTCGGACTGTACCACAACACGGGAGAGGGCAAGGACGACCATGTGGCGCTGTACGTGAGCAGGAGCTTCTCTGGCACGCCAAAGATCGGCTGCAGGGAGATCGAACAGGTGGGGTTTTACCCGCTCCGCGACCTGCCCGCGAACACCTCGCCTGCAACCAGGAGGCGCATAGCGGAGTACCTCAGCGGGTGTCCCGCCTCAGTGTGGTGAACAGGCCCTTTTAGCCATCCGAGACCTTGCGCAGCTACTCTCCGGGCACAAGGACGCCGCGCAGCGCGCCGAGCTCCCTGCTGAATGTCTCCTCCATCTCCCGCTTGCGCCCTTGCGGCAGGAAGCTACACCTCACGCCGTTGAGCAGCACTTCGTCTATCGTGCGCACGTCCAAACCGAACGCTTGGTGGAGCAGAACCACCTCGTCGTTCAGAGTGGTGTTGAAGAGCGGCGGGTCATCTGAGTTGACTGTGACCGGGACACCTGCCTCGATCAAGTGGCGCAGCGGGTGCTCGGACAGGCTCGGGTATACGCCGAGCCGGATGTTGCTGGTAGGGCAGACCTCCAGCGGTATGTGGTGCTCTACAAGGTACGCTACCAGCTCTGGGTCCTCGATGGAGTGCGCTCCGTGGCCGATCCTCTCGGCCTTCAGCGCCCTGAGCGCACCCCCAGACGCTCGGCGGTCCCACCGTCTCGCCCGCGTGTGGCACGCTGTGCAGTCCCGCCGCGAGAGCGCGCTCAAAGTATGGCGCGAACGGCTCCGGAGGGTAGCCTACCTCAACTCCTCCCAGACCCAGTGCCACCACGCCGTCGCGCATCCCCTCGATCGCCACTCCCACCGTGTAGTCCGCGCGTTCCCGGTTGTCCTCCGGGCCGGGGACGTTGCGTACGATATCAAAAACCCAGGCTATCTCAACATCGAACTCAGCGCGTGCCCTTTCGCGACCACGCGACAGCCCACCGAACCAGACATCCTGAGCCACACCCAGCGCGTGGTGGGTGCTCGGAGAGAACGTTACCTCGGCGTAGCGGATGTTCTGACTCGCCATCTCCGCGCCGAACTCGTACGCTATCAGCTCGTAGTCCTCGCTGTTACGCAGGCAGCGAGTGATCTCTATATAGATCTCGACGAAGTGGTCGAAGTCGCGGTACCGGAACCACTCGCGGAGTCCTCCCAGGTCTCTTGCTGGCAGGTCAACTCCGTTGCGCTGGGCAAGCTGCAGCAGCGTGGCCGGGCGTATGGAGCCCTCCAGATGGACGTGCAGCTCCGCTTTGGGGGCGGCGCGCAGGTAGGCTTCGATGCTGGCAGGCGTCGTTGGGCTGCTCACGATACCGCCGCCTCGACTATTGCGAAGCGTCGGTCTTCTATGTTGATGCTTGCTCTGCAACCTACTGGCAGGGTGAATATAGGGGAGGTGTGGCCGAAGTCCATGTCGGTCACTATCGGGAAATCGTACCGCTGCGTGCGCTCCATTATAACCTCGCGTAGCTGTCGGCGCTCTTCCGCGGAGTATCCGTAAGGCCGGGCGAACAACAGCCCGCGTATCTGCCCCAACATGCCCATGTTCTCATAATCCATCAGGATGGAGTCCACTTTGGTGGGTGCTGGCTTCTCCTCGGATGTCTCCAGGAACAGAATGCCTTCCTCCCACTCCGGCCAGTAGGGAGTGCCGCGCAGGTGCTGCATGCTTTCGAGGCAGCCGCCGATGAGCACACCCTGAGCGCGCCCGCTCCCGAGCCAGCTCCATCCCTCCGAACGCTGCCTTCTCCTCGGGCGGGTCAGGTCTTCCTTCTTCTTCCAGTCCAGGTACTCCTCTGTCCACCACTCCGATGGTTCTATTACCCCCAAAGGCTTGACCTCGCACAGTGCCCTCAGCGCGTATCTCTCACTGTACTCGGGCATCTTGGGGTATTCGGCCCAATCGGTCATCAGCGTAGGGCCGTTAAAGGTGATAAGCCCCGTCTGCGTCCAGATGGCGACGTTGAGGACCGTGTTGTCAGAGAAGCCCATAAATATCTTTGGGTTCGCGCGTATGAGGTCCCAGTCGAGCAGTGGCAGCAGGTGACAGGAGTGGTCGCCACCTATCGTGGCGATGATGGCGCGTACCTCGGGGTCAGCGAACATAGCATGGAGGTCGGCGGCTCGATTCTCAGGCGTGTCGGACACGTGGCCCGCACAGTTGAGCGCGTGGGGCGCGATCTTCACGTTGAAACCCAGTCCCCGCAGGTGCGCGACGCCGCACTCGATGCGGTGGTCGAAGGCTTCGCCGCCGTACCACGATGGGCTGACTACACCAACCGTATCTCCCTTGCTCAGTCTCTGTGGCTTCAACTTCTCTCCAGGAACGCTATGGCTGCCGGAGCTGCTACGCGGGGAAGAGGTTGCGCGGCTCCGTCGAGCGCGCGCCCGAGAGGTCCTCCTCGTCGTTACCAGGGGCGAAGGATTGACCCAGGTCCCAAAGGGCTGTGCGGTCGAGACCGGAGAGGCGCAACCGTTTAAAGTAATCAACGACAGCGCGAGCCATAGGCACGTCGTGGCCGGCCCGCTCGCTCAGGTAAACCTTGTGCTTCAGGCACTCACCCCAGACGCGTTCCGCTTCTTCTTCCGAGAGGCGCCACCCGGTGAGGTCGGCGACGAGACGCACGTAGTAGTTATGCCGTTCACGCTTCGGCACGCGCCGCAGGGCGAGCCGTGCCGAGGGCTTTGCTTCACGGGCAGCGTGGATCAGCACGTCCGGCACGCTGAAGCCTGACTCGAGCAGCGGACGCAGATCCGGCAACACCAGGCCCGCCGCCTTGCCGACGGTTGAGGCGCCGCGTTCGCGCCCACCGGGCACGTACTTGCGCTCTCCGGGCTCGGGCCTGGTCAGGAACCACCGCCTGCGGAACGCCCGTCCGTATCTTTCGTCCCACTCCTTCGCGGCGCGCTCGAACGACAGCTCATCGCCGTTCTCCTGCTGGTGTCTGCGCCGGTACTCCTCTATCTCGTTAAGGGTGGCCTGCGCCTCCTTCTCGCTGAAGGGCCTGCCAAGTATCTGCCGCAGACGCATCGCAAGCGAACGTGGGTCTAGGTCGCGCTCTGCAACGTAGGAGTAGCGGCGCACGTCCTCGAAGCCCGCGCCGCTTCTCGAGGGCACGTCAAGCACGCCGTAGCCTAGCCGCTCTCGCAGCTGGGGGTTGAGGGCAACGTCGGTAGCAGTGGGATCGGTAGCCACGGGCGAACTCCGGTGATTGGCACTTGGACGAGGAGCGGTACGCTCAACTCATGTTAGCCTATCCCGTGCCTGGGATACTACCCGAACGTGATGGGCATTTTGTACAAAGAAACGCAGCCCTCCGACCAGCCACCCGCAGCCTTTGGTATCGCTCCTGTGTTCCTTGCCATGCACTTGCGCGAGTGTGACTGTATAATGCGCAACAGGGACAGGGTGTTGCGTCGCAAGCTCTATACAGAGGGCGCGAGGGATGCAGTTAGAGGCCAGGAGGTCTGCATCTGCGGCGGGATGCTGGCTCTGGCCGTTGAGTTATGGGCCTTAGGATAGCGCCCTCACGGCAGCGACGCGTAACATGTACGGGCGGCATCGTGGTAAGGAGCGAACCGGGAGAATGCGAGGTGCTGGTGCGCGCCGCTCGACTCCTGGGGCTTTCCAAAGGGGTATGTTGAGCGGGGGGTGGCAGGAGTAGGCTGGGGGCCGAGCCCGCGTGACCGCACGAGCTGGCGAAGTGCGTTACAACTATCGAGACCGAGAGGCTCTGGTGTCGAAGGTGGTGCGTCTGTTCCTGATGGCGTGGCAGTACAGGGGGTGTGTGACCGACGCGTTTGAGACGGTGGAGCCGACCTTCTTCCGGGAAGGGGAGGTGAGGGACGCCCTCTCATACTACGCGGGCCGCCAGGTATGGAAGTGCCCTGTCGAGCTGCTGGGGAGCAACCGCCCTGTCACAGGTCCACGCACGTTGGAGTTGAATGGTTGAGAACGAGGGGTAAGACGATGCGCAGGTTGAACATCCAGGCAAGGGCGACGGAGAAACCGTCTCTCAGCTCCGCGATCCTTTCCGTGATGCGCACCAGGGAGATGTCCGCTACGGATGTGGCGGAGAAGATGCAGTCGGGCAGGAACAGGGCCACGCTGTACCGTATACTCAGCGGCGCGACGCAGGACCCGAAGGTGAGTACCTTCATTGATATCTGCCGGGCGCTCGACGTGAGTCCAATCGAGGTGCTGCAGCTCGCACAGCTGGTGCCTCATACCCCGCGCGACACGGACCTGCTGGAGATCCGCCTGCGCCAGACCTTCAGGCGCGTACAGGACCTCCCACCAGACCTGAAGCGCCTCGCTGTAGCCCAGATAAGCGGCATCACCGAGAACATTCACGAGCACATTCCGCACCCGGAGCCCGCGGACAGTCCACACGCCGAGGCACACTGAGCCGACAGAGGCAGCCGGCTTGCTGAATGGTCAGGCATTGGTCCTCAGCGAGGTTGCAGGGGCGGGTTGAGAACCTGCCGTTAGAACCTCGCTACGCCTCAGTTGCGGCGACGTATCCGACGCATGTGGGAGGTGGTGAGCCAACTGCCTGCCTCGAAGAAGCCGTACACGCGCCGCGCCCGCTCAGGGTCGAGGCTGCCCGCCGGGCGATTCGTGGCCGCGTCCCAGACGCCTCTGGCTAACTCCTCGATGCGCTCGCGCAGCTCCAGAGGGGACCGGGGCACCTTGATGTCCGCGTAGCTTGTGTAGCCAGGGTAGCTTATCTCGCCTCTGGGGGTGCGGGGCAGGCAGCCGAACACGACCTGTGCATGCCGGAGTGCCATTACCTTCCGCAGGTCGGGAGTCAGCGGCTCACGCGGCGCACCGCCTGGCTCATCGCTCCAGTCCGTTACATCACCCGGCTGCAACAGGTATCGCAGTTCGCTTCGCGGTGTCTGCTCCGCTCGCAACACCCATTTGAACCCCACGTCAATGTCGTCTATATGCAAGAGCGTGACCGTGGCGAGGAACTGCACCTCTTCGCCTTTGAGCTCCCCGTTTCGCTCCCAATAGTGACTGAATACCTTGCGGGTCTCTGCGAAGAGCTCGTACAGCTTCTCGAACTCGGGAGTTGCTTTCTCCGGTCCCAGCATACGATGCCTCCTAACATGCCGTCCACGCGGCGTGGGTCTTGCCTCCTCGGGTTTGGAAGATATTACGCGCTACCAGTGTTTGTTTCAATAGGGTGTATTTGCCTTTTATCTGAGTATAACCATCTCTCGAAAGAGTTCTCTATATGTGTTTGGAAGACCTGATGACCCTGGCGCCGCCTCTGAGGACCGAGGAGCACAGTGCCTCCTGGCCAGCTCGCATCGCGATGTTGAGTATCCACACGAGTCCCCTCGCATCTCTCGGAGGGCGGGACACCGGAGGTATGAACGTTTACATCCGACAACTCGCGCGCGAACTCGCCGACCGGGGCGTGGCGGTGGACGTGTATACACGCAGAGCCGATGCCGCGACGCCGGCAGTGCAGGAAGATGTTCCCGGGTTTCGCACGATTGCTCTCTCCGTCGGGCCTGAGGAGCCGGTCGGCAGGGATGCGCTGTACGATCTGGTGCCGGAGTTCGCGGAGGCTGTGGACACATACAGGCGGCGTGAGAGGCTGGAGTACGATGTGCTGCATTCGCACTACTGGCTTTCGGGGCTCGCCGCGCGGCTGCTTTCCGAGATGTGGGGTACGCCGTGGGCGCACATGTCGCACACGCTCGCCGTGCTGAAGGACGCGCACCGGGGGCCACATCAGGAGCTCGAGTCGCCGCTGCGCGTGCGCAGTGAGGACGAGGTATTGCACGCCGCTGACGCGGTGGTGGCTTCGAACGAGATCGAGCGCGAGGAGCTCGTGCGCCGCTACGGTCTCGATGCCTCGCGTATCCATGTCGCTCCGTGCGGTGTGGACCTTTCCATCTTCCACCCCGGTAGCCGCTCTGCCTCCAGGGAACGGCTTGGGATCCGCCGTGAGGAGAAGGTGGTTCTGTATGTCGGAAGGATCGAGCCCCTCAAGGGGCTGGACACCCTGCTCAGGGCCGCGGCCATTCTCAAGCAGCGTACTCAGGGGGTGCGAGTCCTGCTAGTAGGCGGAACCACGGCACCGGGGGACCGCGCGACCGATCACGAGGTCGAGAGACTGCGTGCTCTGTCCACGCAGCTGGGGGTGGACGATATAGTCCGTTTCTACGGCCCGGTTCCGCAGGCGGGGTTGCCGGACCTGTACCGGGCAGCGGACGTTAGTGTGGTTCCATCCCGCTACGAGAGCTTCGGCATGGCCGCGCTCGAAGCGCTGGCGTGTGGCACTCCCGTAGTGGCGTCCAGGACCGGTGGTCTGCAGAGCACCGTCCGGGACGGTCGCAACGGCTACCTCGCGCCTATCGGTGACGAAACGGCGTTCGCCCATTCGATAGAGACAGTACTGTGCAGGCCCCATCTGGCCGCTCGACTCGCTGAGGAAGCCGCGCGCACGGCCCGCCGGTACTCCTGGCAGCGCGTCGCCGACGCCAACCTCGGCGTGTACCACAACCTTCTCGCCCCAGAACGCATGGAGATCCCGCTGGAGGTGGGCGTGGACCTGTCGCTGTAGAGACGTGAGACCGCTGCTTCCGGGTCGTTCGCGTGCAGGGGCTTGTTAGGGCACGTTGTGGCTGCTCCTGCACAGTGCCAGCCAGCATCCTGGCGGGGGCGCGGCTATCGGCTTCCCCTGCTGTCCGCCCCGCTCAGTACGACCCCTAGCACGTGCGCGCCCGTCGCGCTTATCTCCTCGACAGCCGCACTCAGTCTGTCGGGCCTGGTCGAGCCGAGTGCCGCGACGATTAGCGCGTGGTCGGCTA
>JADDPP010000073.1 GCA_016781845.1 Rubrobacter sp. | reverse complement strand
TGGACGCTGAGGTGCTGATTAGCTGGACGGGTAGGCTACGACGGCGGCTACGGTGCGCTGGTAGAGCCGCCCGTCGTCATCTTCGCCCTCATCGTCATCTTCGCCACCGCCACCGTTTCCGCCCAACTGGCACGCGGCCAGCAGGACGGCCATCAGCAGACTCGTTAGCCAAAGCGCCGCTCGCTTCCTGTTCATGTCTCCCCTCCTAGTGTGCGGATGCACACCCGCACCCTGCGTGCCGCGCATCTACCGCTGTCTTCCGTTGACTCTCAAGAGCGGGTTGTGCTCATAATAGAGCGGAGTAGAAAGGCCCCTGTATGACCCAGCCGCGCAGCGCGCTACGAAGTGTCTTGCCCACCGAGCAGTGGGAGCGCAATGTGTGGGTCGTTATCGGCGCGATCTTCGTCGCGTTCAGCGGCTTTACTGTGGTGATGCCGTTCCTGCCGCTGTACGTGCAGGAGCTCGGGGTGCGCGACCCGGCGGAGGTGGCGCTGTGGTCCGGGCTGATCTTCGGGGTTTCGCCGTTCCTCGCGGGTGTGATGGCGCCTGTGTGGGGAATGCTTGCGGACCGCTACGGGCGCAAGGCGATGTTCGTGCGCTCGCTCGTCGTATTTGTCCTTGTGGCCGCCTGTTTCGGCCTGGCGACGAGCGTGGTCCAGCTGTTTTTGCTGCGCATCGTGTGGGGTGTGTTCGGGGGCATGGGGGCGATGGCCCTCTCCATGATCACGTCCTCCGCCCCCGAGGAGAAGGTGGGTACGGCGATAGGGCGGTTCCAGGCAGCACAGATGCTTACGAACCTCTCCGGCCCGCTTGTGGGCGGCGTGCTGGCGAGCGCGCTTGGTATACGCAACACGTTCTTCGTCTCCGCCGGTATGTACGCAGTGGCGCTCATCGCGGTTGTGACTCTGTTCAAGGAGCCGCCCGCGCGCCAGGGCGCTGGAGCGCGGGGGCGGAAGCTCATGCCCATCAGACAGCTGGTGATGCTGCCCGTGCTGCTGCCGCTCGCCGGAGTGCTGTTTCTGTCGCAGTTCGTGGACCGCAGCATGAACGCGCTCCTGCCGCTGTACATCGCAGAGTTGGGTACCCGTGCAAGCTCCGTCGTTCTTTGGTCGGGCGTGCTCACGAGCGCTGGGGCGGTTGCGGCGGCCGGCGCAGCAGGGTATGTGGGGCGGCTCGCGGGTAGAAGGTCGCCGCGCTCCCTGCTGCTGGCAACGCTGGTGGGAGGCACTATCGCGGCTCTGGCGCTCGCGGCGGTGCAGGACGTGTGGCAGCTCCTCGTAGCCAGGGTGCTGCTTGGGCTGCTTGCGGGCGGGACGGCCACCCTTGCGTTCACGATAGGCAGTCATCATCTACCACGAGAGAGCCGGGGAGCGAGCTTCGGCTTGCTCTCCACCGGCTCTATGGTGGGGGGCGGGCTGAGCCCCGTGGTTGCGGGGGCCATAGCCACTGCGAGCCTACGCTGGGTTTACGTAACGGGAGCCTTCCTCTACGTCCTGTCCGGGCTTGTAGCGCTACGGCTGCCAGAGGCAGGCGAGGAGGCGGAGGAGGCATCGGGGCAGGTCGAGACGGTGGGCGGGCCGCCGTCGAGGGTGGGGTGAGGAGCGGCGGCAGAACGGCTGGCGGGGGCGCGCTGCGGGCCGCCGAGGGAGTTGTACGCGCCGTTCGAGGTCAACTCGCCACGCCGGTGCCGTCTCTCCTGCTAGACCTCGGTCTCGCCCCAGTCAATCTCGACGGACCCGATGCGGAGGGTGTCACCGTTCTCGATGCCCGCTTCTTGAAGACGGCGACTGATACCCATGCGGTTTAGCTCTCGCTCAAGCCTGCGAACCGCCTCCTCGTTCTCCATGTCCGTCATCACGGCTATGCGCTCGATGGTGGGGCCGGACACCGCCCAGGTGTGGTCGTCCTCGCGGCTGATCTGGTATCTGTCGCTATCCACTTCCTGGGGCCGCAACACGGTCTCGACCTGCGGGGCGAAGCGGGCGTGCGGTGGGGCGCTCTCCAGCTCCTGCGCGATGCGCAGCACAAGCTGGTCGAGCCCTATGCGCGCCGTGCCGCTGACGGGCAGCGCGTCGGCGTCCTGAACCGCGGGGTCATTACGGAACTCCTCCCAGTTCTCCTGAGCCTCCGTCATGTCCATCTTGTTGAACGCAATGATGCTCGGCCGTTCGGCGAGCTGCGGCTGGTACAGGGATAGCTCGCGCCTCAATACCTGCAGGTCATTGATGGGCGGCCTGCCCTCCTGTCCCGAGCCGTCGAGCACGTACACGAGGACTCGTGTGCGCTCGATGTGGCGGAGAAACTCGTCCCCCAGACCGACGCCCTGATGGGCACCCTCGATGAGCCCCGGAATGTCCGCTACAACGAAGGACTGGTCAGTGCCGGGCACCTGCACGACGCCCAGCACGGGTTCAAGAGTAGTGAAGGGATAGCTCGCGATCTTCGGTGTCGCGGCGCTTATGGCGGAGATGAGGGTGCTCTTTCCCGCGTTGGGGAAGCCCACGAGCGCGACATCCGCGAGGAGCTTGAGCTCGAGGCGGAGGGTGCGCTCCTCACCCGGCTCCCCGCGCTCCGCGAACCTGGGAGTCTGGTACGTGCTGGTAGAGAAGTGGGTGTTTCCGAGCCCGCCCCGGCCGCCACGGGCGACCATCACCCGGTCCCCCGGCTTGGTGAGGTCGGCTATAACCTCTCCGGTAGCATCGTCGTACACGACGGTGCCGGGCGGCACTGTGAGGACCAGGTCTTCGCCTGCCTTGCCGTGTCGCTTCTGCTTGCTGCCGGCTGTGCCGGTCTGCGCCTTGAAGTGGCGCTTGTAGCGATAGGACAGCAGGGTGTTCAGGTTGCGGTCGGCCTGTATATACACGGAGCCGCCGCGTCCCCCGTCACCGCCATCCGGGCCACCCTTCGGAACGAACTTCTCAGTTCGGAGACTGGCGCTGCCGTTGCCGCCGTTCCCGGCCTTTATATCTATCTTAGCTCTATCGTACATATGCCTCGGCCTGTTTCAGTTTTCCAATTATACCCGCCGGGGACGTGGGGCATGCTTCCGAGATGCGCCACCACTCCTAGCCAGCGTACAGGTGCGGCTTCAGGACGCCGATGTATGGGAGGTTGCGGTAGAGGTCGTTGTAGTCGAGGCCGTAACCTACGACGAACTCGTCGGGTATGGGGAACCCCACGTAGTCGAGACGCACATCGGTGGTCCTGCGCTCGTGCTTGTCGAGCAGGGCGCACACTTTGATGCTGGCGGGATGTCGTGCGCTGAGGTGATCTATGAGGTACGAGAGCGTGAGACCGGTGTCCACGATGTCCTCGACTATGAGCACGTGGCGGTCTTCGATGTTTCGGTCGAGGTCTTTGAGGATGCGCACCACGCCGCTGGAGCGGGTTGCGGAGCCGTACGAGCTTACGGCCATGAAATCGAGGGCGAGGGGGATGGGACACGCGCGCGTGAGGTCTGCCATGAAGATCGCGGAGCCGTTCAGCGCGCCGACGAAGATAGGGGTGTGGCGGTGGTACTCGGCGGCGAGTTGTTTGCCCATCTCGCTCACCTTCTCCTGCAGCTGCTCCTGAGTAATGAGTATCCGGTCTATGTCCTGATGCAAGCGTGCCTCCTGAGTGTGGGGTTCCGGGGCAAGTGTACCGTAAGGGCGAGGGGATGAGGAATGAGAGGGGAGCGACGGACACGTTGCGTGCAGCGTCTCTAGTTCTTAGCGCCCCTCCATGTTCGCATCAGTGCTCCAAGACTGCCGGAAGTGGGAGGCGTGCGCTATCCGTGCTGGCCAATCAGATAGCCTTGGTCTGACCGTGTTAAGGTTGACTTTAGAACAAATGTTCTATAAAATAGGGTACACTCGTTCGTTAGGGGAAGGGGGCTGTTAGAGATGAGTATGTATCCGTGTTTGGACGAGCTACGCAGGTATCGGTCGTTCCCGTGCTCGCAGTGCAAGGCGTCGAGCTGCTGGATGGGTAAGAAGCCGGTTACCGTCAGGCCGGTGCTGCATCCTGGTCAGCGCGCGTGTGGACACTGTGGCATCCCCTTCCAGGCCTCGGGCCGCAACCGATATTGCAGCGAGACGTGCCGCTACCAGGCTATGATGAAGCGGCGGCGTGCTCGCAGGGCGGCGTAGGGAGAGTCACCACCAGGCGCGCCAGGGTAGACGATAAGAATTACGCTGGTCCGTTAGCCAGTAAACAGGGAGCAGGTCCTGACCTGCTCCCTGTTTCGTTGGACTCACTCTGCCGCCTGGCGGTCTTTAGGCCCGGTAGCGGCGCAGGCGCAGAGAGTTTGTGACGACGCTTACGGAGCTTAGGCCCATTGCGGCGGCGGCGAGCATGGGGTTGAGCAGCCCGTTCCAGCCGTCACCTCCTGAGAGGAACGGGTAGAGCGCGCCGGCAGCCACCGGGATGAGCAGCACGTTATACGCGAACGCCCAGAAGAGGTTCTGCCTGATAGTACGGATCGTCGCCTTTGAGAGACCTATTGCGGCTGGGATGCCGTTCAGGTCCCCCGAGATGAGCGTGATATCCGAAGCCTCGATAGCCACGTCCGTGCCGGTGCCTATCGCGATGCCAACATTCGCCTGCGCGAGGGCGGGGGCGTCGTTGATGCCGTCGCCGACCATCGCGACGACGCGGCCCTGCGACTGGAGCCTCGCAACCTCCGCGGCCTTGTCCTCCGGACGCACTTCCGCGAGGACGCGCTCGATGCCCGCCTCCTTCGCAACAGCACGTGCGGTGGCCTCGTTATCGCCGGTCATCATCACCACCTCCAGCCCCAGGCGGCGCAGCCGGTCAACGGCGCGGCGGCTCTCCGGCTTCAGGGTGTCAGCCACCGCTATGACCCCCACGGTTCTACCGTCCACCGCCACATGCATCGCGGTCTTGCCACCACCGGCAAGGTTCCGCGCCAGGTCTGCGGCCCCGTCGAGCTCGATGCCGTTCGCCTGTATCAGGCGTGTGTTGCCTATCAGCACCTGATGACCGGCTACCCTGGCGCGGACCCCGCCGCCAGTAACAGACTCGAACTCGTCCGGTTCGTGCAAGGACAGGCTGCTCTCCTGCGCGTAGCGCAGGATGGCCTCCGCGAGTGGGTGCTCGCTGCGGCGCTCTGCGGAGGCGGCTAGCGTGAGTAGCTCGCTCTCTTTCAGGCTGTTGAGGGGCTGAACATCTGTCACGATGGGCTTGCCTGCGGTGAGGGTACCCGTCTTGTCAAGCACCACGGTGTCGAGTTTGTACGCATTCTCAAGAGCGTCGGCATCGCGGATGAGGATGCCGCGCTCGGCTGCCTTGCCGGTACCAACCATGATAGCAGTGGGAGTTGCCAGTCCAAGCGCGCAGGGGCACGCGATGATGAGCACCGCGACGAAGTTGAGCAGCGCAAACGTTAGCCGCGGGTCCGGGCCGAAGAAGTACCACGCCGCGAGCGTGAGCAGCGAGACGCCGATAACGGCCGGTACGAAGTACGACGCGACCACGTCCACAACGCGCTGGATAGGCGGCTTCGAGCCCTGGGCGTTCTCCACCAGGCGCACGATCTGTGCGAGCACGGTGTCGCGCCCTACCTTCGTCGCCCGCATAGTGAATGAGCCTGTCTTGTTGACAGACGCCCCAACTACTTCCGAGCCGGGCTGTTTATCCACAGGCACGCTCTCGCCCGTGAGCATTGACTCGTCAATCGAGGAGTTCCCGGACAGCACCACTCCGTCTACCGGCACCTTCTCGCCGGGCCGGACGACGATGGTCTCCCCAATGACGACGTGCTCCACAGGGATGTCTATCTCCGCGCCGTTGCGTACCACGCGGGCGGTGCGAGGCTGTAGCCCGACGAGGCGGCGGATAGCCTCCGAGGTCTGGCCTTTCGCGCGCGCCTCCAGCCACCGTCCCAGCAGGATAAGGCCAATGATGATAACCGCCGTGTCGAAGTACACCTCTGGCATTACCCCGGCGGACATGAACAGGTGCGGGAATAGGGTGACGGCTACACTGTATACGTACGCGGCCGTGGTGCCTAGCGCGATGAGCGTGTTCATGTTCGAGGTGCGGTGTTTGAGCGCCGCCCACGCGCCTCGATAGAAGCCGTATCCTGCCCAGAACTGTATGGGCGTGGCAATGACCAGGCTTAG
>JADDPP010000282.1 GCA_016781845.1 Rubrobacter sp. | reverse complement strand
ACTCTATCCCAAGTGGCTAATCTGCGAAATCCAGACTTAGTGGGGCTGTACCGAGGCCGTAGCTGGATCAGGTAATTACCGTCATCATCCCTGATGCGCGTGCTCTGATCGTCCGTTGCGATGTAGAACAGGTTGGGCTTCCATTGCAGCTGGCGCATGTCTATGGGGGAGTCAATGCGCACCCGGAGCTGGAGCGTATCTCCCTTCTTCACCTTGATATCTTCCGACAGGGCGATGTCTCCCTTGTCTTTCCAGGCCAGTCCCTTGTTGACCACCTCCTGGGCGCCGTTCTTGACGACGAGCAGGGTAACGTCGTCGGTCGTAACCCCGCTCTTGCGCAGATCCCCGCTCAGGCGCACCGTGCCGTCCAGCGGCATCTGCACGGTCATCCCTCGGCGACCAGCCAGGACGAAGTCCTCCGACGCCCGGTACCGGTAGGGGCTGAGGCCGTTGATGTCGGTGGGCGCGGACATGCCGAGGTAGACGATCTCAGGGTCCCAGGCAACCTGGTCGTAGCGGCCATCCTCTATGGATTGGACGCGGAAGTAAAGCCTGTCACCCTTTTTGACAAGAATGGAACTGACATCGGTCGGAGTTCGGGGTGCGTAGTCGTTCTGCGGGACTCTGGCTGACCGCAGCTCGGACCCCTTGTGCTGAATTGATACGCGCACGCCGTCCGCCGTTTGATACTGCTTGCGCGCCTCGCTCGTGTCCTGAATCAGTCTCACATCGCCCATAATCTTGACATGACCGTCGAAGGGAGCGATCCAGAGCCTTAGCGTATCCTGCAGCGGAAAGTTGTCTACGGCCTTCTGGTACACGGACTCATAGTCCTGCACGATGCCCTGGGTGTCAACCGTGCCACCGCCGACGGGGACACCCGTATCGGAGCTGTCCTGTGTGAAGGTGGGCACGCCGCTGCCGTCCACTCTGTTGAACTGCACACTGCCGTTACTTACCAGATCGGGCAGGCCGTCGCCGTTCACATCGCTGAAGTACGCGGAGCCCAGCGCGAACGTGTGTGCGTAGTTCGCGAATATGCTCGCGACACCCGGATAGGCTTCGAGGCCGAAGGACATGGTGAAGAGGCTTTCGCGCGAGAGCGAAGGTAGATTCAGAACATGGTCGTTCTCGCTGAATGCCGTTCCACCTCGAGGGCCTGATTGGTTCAACCGGAAGCGGATCTGTGAGCCTTTCTTGAAGACCTTGTCGGGAAGGTTATCCCCGTTGAGGTCAATCAGGGTCAGAACGCCGTCGCTGTTGGTGTAGTTGAAGCCTACCTTGCCACCGAATGAGTTCTGCTTGGTGGGGGAGCTCGGGTTGAACCCAATGTACAGATGACCATCAACGCCATCCGAGATCGTGCCGCTCAACGCGCTCGCCTGCCCATGGTCCAGTATGCCCGCGGTGACATCGTCGTCTCGGGTGTTCCAGGCAGCCTTCGACTCGAAACCATTGTAGCTACCACTGCCGTCGCGCACGTCGTCGTAGTACTCGAACTCATGCGTGTGGAACAGCGCCTTGTCCGCACCACGCTGGGTGACGGACTTGAGCAGCATCTTTCGGAAGGCGCGCTCCTCGTATGTCAGCTCGTACTGGCGCACCAACTCGTCGTTAAAGGAGACATCAATACGCCTGAGAAGCTCGGCCGTGACCATCTTAAACCCGCCGCGAGCATCCACGATGATGTCGGGACGGCGGTCCTTGTCCGGGTCGTACCCTGGCAACTCGGTGTCGCGGACAAAGGTCACGGTGTAAGCGCCAGCGGCCCCGTGCGACTGGGTGTAGTTAATGCTCTTGAGGTACAGCTGGACCCCAGGTATGGTGCCACCCGTCACGCCCGGATGGATGACGCGCTCGTAGTTGTATTTGATCCCGTTGCCGTCGAGGTCGCGCACCTCTCGCAAGGCCCAGGTGAAGACGCGCTTACCTGCATCCGCGAGTGTGGCGTTATCCTGCGGACCGCCCTCGCCGAACTCCCGCCCGTAGAAATAGCGCGTTCCACGCTTGTCGGTGACCTCCCACCAGTAGTTGGTGGGTTCGCTTCCGTGTCGGACGATCTTGTTGAACTCGCCCTCAATGCGTGTATGGAATACCTTTTCGGCAACGCGATTCCTGAGCTCGCCGCGGTGAGCGAGGGGTGCGAGCTGCTCTCCGTCGAGGAGATACGTCTCCGTTTCCTTCTGCTCGTGGTAGCGAGGCACACCCCATCGGGTATCGATTGTGATCGCACTCGTCGGCAGATCCCAACCAAGGCCAAGCCAGCCGTTGCCTCCGCTGGAGTTGTAGTTCAGGGCGAGCTGCGGCTGCATTCCGAGGCGTCCGGGCGGTACCTCTATCGGGTAGGCGAGGGTTGCATCACCCGTGTTATTCGCGTGGGGCGGCTCGACCAGATTGATGCCTGCGCCCGGATCGGCGGCCTTGATGTCCGCCATGCTCGTTGGGTTATGGGAGAGAGCCCCTGGGTGGTCTGGTACGGTGACCGTGGCGTTGATCATGTCCGTGAAGTGGTCTGTCAGACTGGTGACCACGTTCGCCTGGGTGTCGACGGCCACCCTCTCGAGCTGCTTCCAGGCTCCATCCTGATCGTCGAAGTAAAAGGTCTTCACATCCTGTGGGGTGAGGCCGGGCGGGATGAGCTGGCTGTTGTACGGCAGGCTCAGCTTCACCTTGCTCCCAAATCTCATCGGGTGAGGCAAGAAGCGGTACCCACGTCGTGGTCCCGCCGTAACGTTGGTCATCCCCTGGTCGAGCGCGGGCAGCTCGTGCTGGTGCAGGGGTGTGATGCTGAGTTGCGTGTCCTTGCCTACCGCATCAGCAGCGAACTCCAGCGAGCTGGCGTCGTGATCAACCTTCTTTGCCTGTCCGGGCGATAAGGTGAAGGAGTGCGTCGGCGGGAGGTCTCCGTTTGCGGCCTGGGCAGAGCTTCGCCCCCCAGGTGCTTCCATCGCTGATGTGACCAGGACCAGTATCAGCAGTATCCCCACGAGCTTCGACATGGTACCCTCCCGTATGCTGCATCCCCGACTGTGTTCGAACATCGGGGATGCCTGGATGTCACTCACCCCTCAGAAGGGTGAGCCAGGTTCATAGTAGAGCGCTATCGTGAAGAGATCGTGAACAGTTTGCGTCGGATGTGGGCATTGGGGCGCCATGGAGACGTTGCGCAGACCTGGCGGAGACGTTGCGTGCAACGTCTCTACAGGCGTTATCACCCTGCACTCGCTGGTATACCTGCCGAATGGCTGCTGGAGCGGGGGGCGCAGGGCTTCCGTAGACAGTTAGCACGTATGCGTCGCCCCCGAGCAGCCTGAATCCGCGGGGTACTTCGCCTTGCCGTCAGCAGTAAGGGTACGAGACAGCAGGGATTATCAGGCACGCGGCAGGTCCGGAGGGCTAATAAATCCGCGCGCGTGTGCAGACTCGTAGTATGCAGCAGGGACGCTATCACGCAGTGCTCCTGGTAGATAGAGAGGGAGGGATGATATGTCGCGGATCTTAAAGCTAGCCGTCATCGCAGTGGTCCTGCTCGCTTCCGCTATCGCGAGCGCTCCAGCTCATGCTGAAGATGTCACGGTAGGGATGGGTAAGGATGCGAAGAAGAACCCAGGCAGGGGTAACTGGGTGTTCACTCCAACTACGGTCACAATCAACGTAGGCGACACTGTCACGTGGACGAATAACAGCCAGGCTCCTCACACGAGCACTTCTGAGGACGACGTGTGGGATTCCGGAAACCTCGATCCTGGCGACGAGTTCTCCTACACCTTTGAGAAAGCAGGCCGTTACGAGTACTTCTGCGAGTATCATGAGGGTCAGGTAGGCACGATCATCGTGCGGGCCGCGGGTGGTAACGAGGAGCAGCAGGGTGAGGACCAATCGGGCGACGATGAGGACAACGACCGCCAGGGTGGCGAACAGGACGACGATGAGGGCAGTGGAGAGCAGAGCACCAACGGCAAGATGCCGCGGCATCTGCCTCAGACCGGGGCGGGTGGTGTGGTCGCTGCCGGCCTGCCAGTCGGCGGCGTGGCGGCAAGTCGCTCGCTGCTCCTCCTCACTGCCTACGCGATCGCGCGGCGGAGGTAGCCGGCAGGTATCGAGCAGGTCTCGGCTCGATTCCCAGCTGCAGGGGCATAGTGCGCTATGCCCCTGTGTTGTCTCTTGTTGCCGTATGCACTTGGACCGCTCAAAGCCGCGACGCTTCTCCAGCACATCAGAAGGCGTAGCGTATGCGGCAGTACGGCAAACGGCGTGACAGCAGCGCGCGGAAGTCACGTACGAGTCCGCGCTTGATCTCCATCCTGTAACGCAGGTTCTGTCCTCCCGTCCCGCTCGTCTTCGCTTCCTGCAGCTCGGGGCGCCACAGAAGCGTCTCCGCCTTGGGGTGCCACTTGAGGTTCAGCTCGTGTAGCTGCTCGTTATGTGTCAGGAAGATGACCTCGGTCGCGAGTTGTGCCCTGGAGACTGGAGAGAGCGTGTCGTCTATGAGATCGAAAAGCTCCGCGTACTCCTCCAGCCAGCCATCGTAGACGATGATGGGCCCGAAGTTGAGGTTGACCTCGTACCCAGCCCGTACAAACTCATCTATGGCCCGCACTCTCTCGGTCACCGGCGAGGTACGGACATCCACTATCTTCGCCACTCCGGGAGGCATCAGGCTGAACCGAAGACGGGTCTTGCCTTGCGGGTCGAATCCGAGCAGCTCGGGATTGACGTACTTCGTCGCGAATGTCGCCTTCGCGTTCGGCAACTCTTGGAAGAGCCCCACAAGGTCGCGTACATTGTCGCTCACGAGCGCATCCACGGAGAGGTCACTGTTCGTCCCTAGTTCGTATACCCAGAGTTCGGGGTCAGGCTGGGTCGGCGCTGGCTTCAAGCCTTGGTGGGAGGCGTGGCGCTCTATCGCGGCGAGTATCTGCTCTATGTTGACGAAAGCGGAGATGGGATTCGCGCTGCCCTTTCTGCGCCCCACGTAGCAGTAGGCACACGCCATAGCACATCCATTTGCAGTGGAGGGCGCGATGAAGTCAGCGCTGCGGTAGAAGGACTTTATCCCCAAACCCTTCTTCACACCGAGTACGAGCACTGTGCGCTTGACGGTGTTCCAGGCCGTCACCAACTCCTCGTTGCCGTGCAGCTCGGGGATATTCCAGTGCGAGGGCACGACGATGCGCTCCACCTCCGGAAATCGGTCGAGTATCTCGCGACCACGCTCGTGCTCGATGATTGCGGGCTCGTGATAGATAGTCCTGATGTCGAGAAGGTTGCCGGGGAGGGTTCGCTGTACTGTCAAGTCTGCTCACTACCTGTGATCGGGAACGGCTGTTGTCTGTGTCTGCACCTGTCTACTCACAGCTTACACCAGGTCCTGGTTCGGGCAGCGTGCGTGACGTGCTCATGCGCGCACCGCACGGCGATATCTGTGGTCTGAGCCTGCACTGTCACGGGGGTGAGAGCCCGGCGCTGAGGCGTGAACGGGCTAACCGCAGGCGCTACTCAGGCGCACGAGGGGATTTGCCCAGTGCGGAGGATGGCTTCCGCTGTCTCAGACGGCGTGATGAGGTATCAGCGCCTGACCGACCATGTTCAGAAGCGTGTCGATGTCGAACGGCTTAGGCAGGATCTCGACCCTGAACTCATCCGTTCGCTTCTGTCGCTGACATACGGCATAGGTATCCGCGGCGCACAGGATGATTGGTATGCGACCCGTTGCAGGGTCCTGCCTAAGCAACTC
Source organism: Rubrobacter sp. (assembly GCA_016781845.1). GTDB lineage: Bacteria > Chloroflexota > Chloroflexia > Thermobaculales > Thermobaculaceae > JADDPP01. The sequence goes on along the minus strand of JADDPP010000282.1, from coordinate 17,667 downwards.
GACGGTCCGCCAGTCGCGGTCGGCATTCTGCAATACCATGTCGAGTATCGCAACATCGGGCTGAAGGTCCTTCACAAAGGTGTACGCACCGTTGGCATCGGCTGACGTGGACACGATGTAGCCGGATTCTTCGACCAGCAAAGTATCGAGCAGAGTTAGAAATGCGCTGTCTTGATTCACAACTGCCACTCGTGGAGTGGACTTGGGACAATCAACGTTCAACGGGTACCCCCTTGTGGCGTATCACCGGGGCAGCAACTCATTCCGGCTCAGAACTGCCGAGTGAAGGGTGCAGAATTTCTTATAGGCGCACAACTAAGTATGTCACGGTGCCTGTATTTTAGACGATACTCCCTTCTACAGGCAGCCGCCCCATCCATTAGGGTAGTCTTCGGTACCTCGGGCCGGCTGCGCTATCAGCAGAGTTGTAAAGTGTTGTATACTCAGCGCTGTCGCACTTGTGCAGGCACCATGGAGTGTGTCGTCACGAGTTGGCCCGCCTTTGCTGCTATCGGCGGGGAAGGGACAGGCGCTATGAGCAATGAGCACAGACCGCGGTTCCAGCTCCAGGAGGTAGTTTGGGTCCTGGAGAATGAGGTTGAGGGTGCGGAACTCGAGGTCGGGCCCTGTACGGTGTATAGCTGCTCACAGGATTATTCCGGTACATACAGTTACGATGTCTGCGACCTCCGAACGGGCGTATGCGTACACGTAGGGGAAGGCGAGCTTAAGCCTACCGGGGACAGCGTGACCGGCAGGCAGTGGCAAGCAACCCCGGATGCGGCACACACAACCGACACACTGACAGGATAAGACGGCCCGTCGTTGTCCAGGTTCGTCTGCCGAAGCGGCCTTGTCGTTGAGGCTCGGGGAACGCAGACAGGAATGTCAGCCTGATGAGTCCGGCGGACATTCCTGTCTGTCTACAAAGGGCGATGCTGTTCTCGCTTGCTGCAGGACCGAGGGGTATTACTGCGCGTCCGCGCTGACCCCTACGGCCTCGGGTGGTGCGCTTGCGGCGGGCATCTGCTCCAGATGGTCGGGCAGGTCGTGCAGCTTCCAGGTCTGCTCGGGCTCGCCGAGCAGCACCTTGTTGATGACCTCCACACCCATCATCGTGGAGTGGTCCATGTTACCGATCTCGTAGCACCACGCTCCGAAACGTCCCCGGCTGTAGATGTCGTTCTCCATCAGGTACGGCTGGATCACTCCCAGGCCCCGGTCGCGGTACACGCTCGGAGTGGGGTACCAGTACTTGATCGGGATTACCTTCGTCGTCAGGATGATGTCTCGCTCCTCTTCCTTCATGAGCCCGACATTGATCAGTCCCTGGATAGTCTCCTCGAGTATTGTGTCCTCGTTCACGGGCTTGTACTTCGATGTGGATGTCTCGGTGAGGAAGAGGGTCGTGTCTGGCGGGGCGATGTGGGGCGAGTAGTGGGAGAGGTACGTCACCCGGTAGAAGGGGGAATCATCCTCGGGGTAGTAGATCCAGCACTTCGAGGTGGCGGTCGGCCTGTCAATGCCCACGCCGATGCTGTACCCGCTTGAGTACAACAGATCGCTCGACGCAGCACGCACACTCTCCGGGCAGCCCTCCATCATCGGGAGCAGCTCGGTCAGCGGCATGGTGTTGAGCAACACATCGTAGTGCGTAGTGTCCCCGTCCTCGAACGTGACGGTCTTTGCTGTCGGGTCAATGCCGGTCGCGCGCTTGTTGAAGTACAGATTGTCCTTGATATATGGCTCGTAGCGCGCGTAAAGGCCGCCGGTTCCGCCGTAGAGTGGGAACTTGAATGTGTTGTTCGGCCCCCAGTTCACATCGTCCTTCTGCTCGATGACGTTGCACAGTATGCGCTCGATGTTGACCAGGGCGACCCGCTCACCGATCCACTCCTTGTTCATCATGTCCGCCGGATGCGCCCAGACCTTGAAGTTGTACGGCAGCATGAAGTACTTGCAGATGCCGTCGCCGAACTGCGCGAGGTTGAACTCCTTGAAGTTGCGGGCGGCCTTGGGGTCGCGACCTTCCTTCTGGGCGTTGATGAGCCCCATCAGGCACTCCAGGAGCACGTCATTCGGCAGGTGGCGAATGTTGTTCTGGAACGGGTACGGCACCCAGCGCTCCATCATCCAGACCCACGCCTCGCGCTGTATCTGCGTGTAGTCGTGGCCGAGCAGCTTGTCCACGAGCTTGTCGAAGTACTCGTAGTGCGAGAACATCACATGACCGCCGATGTCGTACGTGAAGCCCTGCTCGTCGGTGAACGAGCGCGCGAGTCCACCCAGCGTGTCTGTCGCCTCGTAGATGTTCCAGTTGCGGTGCCCAAGCTCCTGCAGCCGGTAGGCCGCGCCCAGACCCGTCGGCCCTGCGCCGAGGATAACTATCCTCTTCTCGCCGTTTCCGTCCTTACTGTTGCCATTCATCTGCGTACTCCTCCTTTGTGACCGCCCCCAACTGTGCCGCGGACGGCTCACCCAGCGTGCCTCCTACCAACTCTTCCATGCGTTCGGCTATGTCGTCCCACTCGTGCGCCGCGAGTAGGCGCTTGTATACCGCCTGCCTCCGAGCCGCCTCGTGAGCGTTCTCTGCCAGAGCGGCCTCGCACTCCGCCACGAACTCCTCGGCATTTCTGGCGATGCGTACCCCCTCGCCGTACAACTCCACTACATCGGGCACGGGTGTGCTCACTATCGGCTTGCCGCCCGCCATGTACTCCAGTGTCTTCGTCGGGCTGATGTACAGCGTCGCCTCGTTGAGTGCGAACGGCATCATCGCGACATCAAACGCTTTCAGATAGGCGGGTAGCTGCGTGTATTCCCGCTGTCCGAGGTAGTGTATGTTCGACGCCTCCGGTAGCGAGCTTTCGTCTATCTTAAGCACCGACCCTATGAAGAGCCACTCCCACTCGGGTCGCAGACCGGCGAGCGCTGCGATCAGCTCCAGGTCCAGCCGCTCGTCAATGACCCCATAGTAACCGATTCGCGGCTTGCGGAGGTGGGCTACGTCCGGTGGCAGGGGAGTAGAGCCCTCCTGAGCCGCGAGGAAGTGCTGTACCTCTACCCCGCTTGGGAAGAGATGCGTGTTCGGGTTGTGAGGCTGCTTCGACCGGTGGATGCTTGCCCCACCTGTAAAGACCACGTCCGCCCGACTGAGAAGTCGCTCCTCGCGCTCAACAAGCTCGGGGAGCGCCACCGCGAAGTTCCTGAGCTCATCCATCACGTCGTATACGACCGAGGCGGGCTGCAGGGCATCAATGAAACCGAGGGGAAGCGGGTTGTAGTACCACAGGACGGGTGCGGTGTCCGTCCAGTCCCGCACCCACGCTGCCACCTTGCGCTCGTAGGCCTCCTGCCATGGCGAGTCGAAGGCAATCCACTTGCCCTCGGGGTACGGTACGTGGAGCGTCGCGACCCATATCGTCGGTGTTTCCTGCCGCACCACGAGCTCCGGTTCTGCGTCGCCCCCGACTGCTACCGGCTCCTCGATGAAGAGCACTTTCCGGCTCTGGCTGAGACGCTGCATCAGGTGTTGGGGGCGCTGCCACACGAAGTCCCACCGCAGATGCGACACGCATACCAGGTCTAAGCCGTTCCACGCACGTTGTGATATCATGCCGTCCTCTTCCGGATTTCGAGTGGCTCCTGCCAGTCCCAGTGCGCCATCTGTGGAAGGAAGCCCCTCAGCTCCTGGTCCAGCGGCGGTTGGAAGCGGTACGCGGGGAGGTCAGCCGCGTTTATCTCACCCCGCGCCAGCTGCCCGAAGCACTTCGAGAGCAGCGACGGGTAGCGGGTCTCGCGACTGGCGTCGAGCCAGTAGATGCCCACGGGATCAACGTTGCCGAGCGTCTGCTGCAGCAGGGAATCCCAGTCGGTGGAATCTATGAACGGAAACCAGCAGAAACCCCGAAAGTCCGCGCCCTCCGCGACCAACTGCTCGCACTGCTCCGCCATGTACTTTAGCCAGGAGATGCGGTCGAAGACGTAACCCCGGATGTTGGTCTCGGTGAGCATGACAGGCAGGTGGTATCGCTCGATGTAATCGCGGGCGACGGCGGCGAAGCCTCGTGGGGCCGCGCTCGGCACCACCGCACCGTGCTTGTGAAACTGGTACTCGGAGTGCGAGTAGTAGTCGAGGCCAAGAACATCTATACGCGCCGGGTGCTCCGAGAACCACCGCACGTCCTCGGCGGTCATGCCGTATGCCGACAGGTACCCGTACATCGGGTAGCCCTCGTCTATCCTCCCCAGGACGAGGTCGTGCATAAGGAAACGTCGGTTGTTGAGATTGAGCACGAAAGCCTCGGAGTCTGCGTCCGCGGCCTTGTGATGCTCGCACGTCTCTACGTGAATGAGCTGCAGCCCCTGCACCTTGTCTGAGAGCATCGCGCTCACGTCGCAGATTGTACGTCCCACATTGAGCAGCATGGGCACGAACGTTTCTGGTTCCCGCCCGTGCGGCGGCCAGACGCCCTGATGACCGCACATGAAAGTGGTCAGCCAGGGCTCGTTGAAGACGGTGTACCGGCTCGCCCACGGATACCGCTCCGCGAACGCCTGGGCGAACTCCAGCTCCGCCCTCGGAAGTTCCGGGTTCGAGAAGCCTCCCTCCAGCCAGTCCGGGAATGAGGTATGGTGGACGAGGTCTACTATGGGGTCGAGGCTGAGCTCTCGCATTGTGCCCATGGCCTCGTCCATCCAGCCCCACTCGTACGTGCCCCGGCGGGACTCGATGCTATGCCAGGGCGCGGGGTAGCGCAGAGAGCGCACCCCGGCGCTGCGCACCAGCGCCAGATCGTGGCGATAGTGCTTCGTATGCCTGGTAGTGTGGAGCGAATCAACTTGAGCGTGAGGCATGTAGGTGCTCTCAAAGCCCGTGAGGTACGGAAAGCTGGCGATGGGAAACTCCTCTCTCCACCATATGCACAAAGGGAGTCCCCCATAGATAGGAGGACGGAGCCGGAGGACGGCACGGTGGATGATTGCGCTGTGCTACTTGAACAAAAGAGCAAGTTTTATACCAATTACGGGCTGCTGAGGGGCACACGCCCCTCAGCAGCCGGGTGCGCGCTCTCCTACGCGCCGTGCTCGAACTCGTCTATCTGAGCCCGCTGGAGCCTGCCCGAGTAGTCAACGTAGATGGACTTCCATTCGGTGAAGACATCGAGCGCCGTCCACACTGCACCTTCCCGATGGCCGTTCCCCGTGCCCCGTGTGCCACCGAAAGGCAGATGTACCTCCGCGCCTATGGTGCCCGCGTTGATGTAGAGGATGCCGGTCGTAACGTCGCGCATTGCCTGGAACGCGCGGTGGACATTCTGGGTGTAGATGGAGCTGGAGAGGCCGTACTTCGTGGCGTTGTTTACCTGGATAGCCTCCTCGAGACCACGCACTGTAATCATTGAGACGACGGGGCCGAAGATCTCCTCCTGGGCTATGCGCATATCCGGCTTCACCCCTCCGAAGAGCGTCGGCGCATAGAAAGACCCCTTGTCTAGCCCGTCGCCCTTCGGTATCTCACCCCCTATGAGCAGTTGAGCGCCCTCGGCTTTGCCGATCTCGGCGTATTCGTGGATCCGGTCCCGCTGTCGAGCGTTGATGACGGGACCAACGTCCGTGTCTGGCAGCAGGCCATCCCCGAGCTTCAGCTTCTCGATGCGGGCGAGCAGCTTCTCCGTAAGGGGGCGCTCCACCTCCTCGTGTACTATCAGGCGGCTCGCGGCGGTGCAGCGCTGGCCGGTGGTGCCGTAGCCGCTCCAGAGAATGCCCTCAACCGCCAGGTCGAGGTCCGCGTCCTCCATCACCATGATCGCGTTCTTGCCGCCGAGCTCCAGTGAGATCTTCTTGTTCTTTCCCGCGGTCTTGGACACCACTCGCGCACCCGTCTCGGTCGAGCCGGTGAAGGAGATAACGTCCACGTCCGGGTGGTTGATGAGCGCGTCTCCCACTTCCTGCCCGCCGCCTGTGACGAAGTTGAGCACGCCGGGGGGCAGCCCCGCGTCCTCGAAGACCCTCACGAGCTCGGCGGCAACGGATGGGGTATCCGAAGCGGGCTTGAAGACTACGGTGTTGCCGGCGAGTATCGCGGGCATCAGCTTCCAGGTGGGGATAGCGAGAGGGAAGTTCCAGGGAGTGACGGCGGCCACGACGCCGATGGGGTCGCGCACAGCCATCTGGAACTTGTCGGGCATCTCCGAGGGGGTTGTGACTCCGAACATGCGCCTGCCCTCGCCCGCGACGTAGAAGGCCATGTCTATGCCTTCCTGCACGTCGCCGCGCGCCTCGGCCAGCACCTTTCCCATCTCCTGAGTCATCAGGCACGCGATCTCTTCCTTGCGCTCTATCAGCAGTGCCCCGACCTTGTACAGGATCTCACCCCGCTTGGGCACCGGGTACTTGCGCCACTTTGCGTACGCCTCGCGCGCAACCTTCACCGCGCGGTCCACGTCCTCCCTGCCCGACCTGGCCACTGTCGCCACGGTCTCGCCCGTCGCGGGGTTCCTGCTCTCGAACGTCTGGCCGGTCGCGGCGGGCGTCCACTCTCCACCTATGTAGTTGCTATACTCTCGCATGTTTGTGCCTCCCTATCTAGCGGCGGCATTTTAGCACAGCGCTCCGCCCGCACGCCCAAAAGCGGGCTCCACTTGCAGGGCAGTTTCAGAGTTCGCGCTGATGGGATGGACACGTCACGCAGACGTTACGTGCAACGTCTCTACAGTCGTTTCACCCTGCACGTGGTGATGTAACCGCCATACCCTTTGCGGAAGTGGAAGGCGTAGGGCCGCCATGCCGACTTTGAAGTCGCCCTGGAGGGGGCTAGATGGGGTGGGTGGGGCCCTTGCGCGGCGTGTTATACTAATCTTCCTGACGGTGCTGCGGGAGGGGGACGACGTTTGATCTACTGCGGCGCATGCGGCACGCAGAACGACGAGCAGTCGGAGAGGTGCGTCAACTGCGGCAACCTGCTCGCATTACCGAAAGATGATCCGGAGCCTATGCCCGCGTACCCGCGGGGGCCCAGAGGGATACGGGCTCGCCTTCTTCCTCTGATCGCCGGAGTCGCGGCTCTGCTGATCCTGGTCGCATGCGCCTGGCTCTTCTCTCGCCGCGACGTTGGCGGTATTGGTACCCCTACATACCAATCCCCCGCAAGCACACGGACTCCCCGTGTCTCGGCCAATTTGCCCTCCACGCCTGGTCGCTCAAGCGCGCCAGGCGGTAGTGGGTCTGTCACCCACACTCCCGCAGCGACGCCTACCGCAACGTTCTCCCGTGGTGCGTCGCCAGCCAGCACGCCCACGGCAGCGGCCACCGCCTTCCCCATCCCACCGTTGCCGCGTTCTACTCTGGGGGCCCCACGGGTGGAGCCGACGGGGTGGCTCGTGTTCAGCTCTAACCGTCCCGTCTCTGGACGCGAGAGCGTTGATAACCGCGAGATATACGCAGTGCGCACGGACGGAACCGGACTCGTGAGGCTCACTTTCGAGCCGGGATACGATGGGGATCCTGTATGGGCGCCTACGGGTGAGCAGATAGCGTTCGTCTCGGACCGCACTGGTCTCCGGCAGGTATGGGTAATGGATGCGGATGGCTCCAACCCACGTCAGCTTACCGACGACCCTGATGAAGCCTCCGCGCCGGACTGGTCGCCGAACGGCGAGCTTATCGCGTACAACGGTGGCCCCGACCGGAGTTCGGATATATGGGCGGTTCGGGTCGCCAGCGGGGAGACGGTGCAACTGACGAACAACGCCATCCAGGAGACTGCACCCGCGTGGTCGCCCACGGGCGACCGTATAGCATTCATGGGTAAGGTGGGCGAGTACTGGCAGGTGTTCGTCATGAACGCGGAAGGAAGCAACCGGAGGCAGATCACCGACGAGCCCAGAGATCATCGGTTTCCCCGCTGGTTCCCGGATGGACGCCGCATACTGTTCAACACGAGGATGCCAGCGCCGGGCCGGACTCCGGGACAGATTTACATTATGAACGCAGACGGCACGAACGTCAGGCAGATCACGCTCGACAAGGAAGGTGGGAACGGACGAGCGTTCCCCTCCCCAGATGGCCGGTTCATCGCGTTCAACTCCAACCGGGAGGACGACAACTACGAGATCTACATTGCGCGGCCCGATGGCTCGGAGGTGCGAAGGATCACCAGGACCCTCGGAGACGACTTCCAGCCTGCCTGGTCTCCGTGAGCGGTCCAGGCGCCTGAAGTCGTTTTAGCTGAGTCTCAGGCTGCCTGGGCGCCCCCTAGCCTGCCGGACAGGGTAGAATGGCTCCAACAGATGAGCCAGGAAGTTAGTTCAGCCCGCATCAAGCTCAAGTTCCTGGGCACCGGAGGCAGCTTCGGAGTGCCGATGCTTGGCTGTGGGTGCAAGGTGTGCCTTTCCACAGACCAGCGGGACAAGCGGCTGCGTACCTCGGTGGTGGTGAATGTGGGCGGACGCAGCCTGCTCATAGATGCCTCACCCGACCTTCGCGCGCAGGGGCTGGCGCACCGGGTGGAGCGCGTTGATGCCGTGCTGTTCACGCACGAGCACGCCGATCACGTCGGCGGGATAGACGACCTTCGCGCATTCAACATCCGGCAGCGTGGCAAGCTGACGTGCTACGGGGACGCGCGTACCCTGGCGGTCATACGCAGGCGCTTCGACTACATCTTCAGTTCCATCCCCCCGCTCGGCTCCCGCCCCCGGCTGGACCTGTGCGTGGTGGACGGACCGTTCGAGCTTTACGGGCAGGAAGTCGTCCCGCTCGAGGTGTTTCATGGAGAGCAGACTATAACGGGCTACCGCATCGGTGGGCTGGGATACATTACAGACGCGAGTCGCCTACCGTCCGAGACAGTGCAGGCGGTGCGTGGGGTGAAGGTCCTGGCGCTCAACGCCCTCCGGCACGAACCTCATCCCCTTCACCTGAGCCTGGAGCAGGCCGTTGACACGGCGCAGCTGATAGGCGCGGAGCGCACCTACCTGATCCACCTGGGGCACGAGCTTGAGCACGAAGCCACCAGCCGGCTCCTTCCTCAGGGTATCGAGCTAGCCTACGACGGCCTCACCGTCGAGGTATAGACGAGCTGCATTTGGCATCGGCGGGGTATACAGTTGTTGATCTCTGCCAGTAGACCTCCGCGCGGCAAGCTGCCCCGAGAGTTTCCCGGCTATGTGGCCACTTTGAGAAAGTGTAGCCCCTGCGCCGGGCCTTTGACAGGAGGCGATACGAGCCGGTCGCCGCGTGCGTGACTGTTTAGCAGGCTCTCCGCCACGGAGTCACGAACGCGGCTGTGGCTATGTCAGCCTCTTCAGCAGGTGCCCGTACTCGTCCAAACGCTTCCCCAGGGTCGTCCGGTCCAGCTCCAACCCCACCCATTCCCCGTACGGCGGTCGCTGGTAGCGCACCTCCCGCGTGCTGAACACGAGCAGTACGTCGCGTGCATCCTGCTGCTCTGTCACGGACTCTCCCACGAGCCTGCGTCCTTGGAGCGATAGCCTGTGCCGCTGGCGGATGCCTTCGGGCGCCAGTGCCATCCGGCGCACGACCTCTTCCGGTGTCAGCCCGTACAGAGTCATAACGTGGGCTACCAGGTCCTCCTCGCCCCGCTCGGCCGCCCTCAGTTCGAGGCGGGTGGCGAAGCGCGCCCAGGAGTTGTCCCGCCCTCCCCACCCCTCTATCAGGTACCGGGTGAGCGCGTGCAGGCTCTCGCGCAGTGCGATGGACGCCGCCAGCGTCTCCTGTTTGCCCAGCATCGCGACCGCCTCCTCGTAAGCCTCTCCAACCTGCTGCCAGTGCATCTGCAGACGCTCGCGAGCTACCTCCGGCGCGAACCTCGCTTCCGTTAGCCACCCCGATAGCCTTGTGGCCAGTCCCTCCGGATCGAACGCTGCCCTGCCACGATATCCCTTGTCCAGACTGTGGAACCATCGCGGGTCATCCAGGTACCGGGCAGCCTCAGCGGGCGGGAGGGCGGTTGCTTGCGCAGCTTCCGACCGCGTGAACCTGAGCTTGCCCACGTCCAGGCAGGTGCAGTGGCCCTCCGCCGCCCACCAGTCAAGCAGTTCGTTCCGTTCGGCCTCCACCTCGGCTGCCGCAGTCTCAGCCCGCTCGTCCTCGTAAATCGGGATTACATCAATGTCAGATAACGGCCAGGGCTCGCCTCTGCCTATGCTGCCGGCGAGGAGCAGGCCCAGCACACCCTCTACCCGCGCGAGCGCATCCACCGCCTGCCGGGCGCGTTCCTCTAGCAGTCGGTGCCATGGGGCTGAGGGGCCTGTGTCACCCCCGACCTGCTGCACCGCCGGACCTCCTGCGCCCATTGCGAGCGCGGACACGCCCGCAGCCAGACCTTCACACATTGATGCGAGAGTGTGCTGAACGCACCAAAGTTACAGATCGCCCACCACTCGCAGCGCGAGGGAGATCGCGTCCGGGGAGGTGCGGACATCCTCGACCTCGAACTTACGCCGGTCTATCGCGCTGGCAATCTGCCTGTTCAGGCCCTCCAGCAAGCCGGAAAGGCGGGCCGCCGGTATCTGCAGCCTGCCGGACTGCACGCTTATCAGCTCAATGGCGAGCGACCCGCCGCGCACGACGGGCCGGGTTGTCACTCTTACACCGACATCGGTGCCGATAATCGGCAGCTTGCCGGTAGCGTCGAGTGTTACCGTGTTGTCCTCGCCCAGGCGCCATCTTGGATCGCGCAGGTTGTACTGGGCGAGCACTGGCAGCGCCCTGCGGTTGACCTCCCGCACGAACAACGTGCGGTCCACGCGTACCACCAGGTCCGCGGTTCGTCCGGGTGAACCGTAAGAAGCCATCACTATGTACTGCCCTCAACACAAACATTCCACTCGACATTCTCTGCCTTCGTGCGCCGCGCCTGCCTTCGCCTTGCCAGGTAAAACATAGACAATCCCGCTTGCGGTTCCTCAGGCTGACGCACCCTCCGAAGGGCTATAATTCTAGCAGATAGAAGGAGAGATAAATGCCGTACATACCGCACACCGACCGCGACCGAGAGGACATGCTCGCGCGGATCGGCGTGGAGAGCGTGGATGACCTGCTTGATGCGGTGCCGCAGGCGCATCGTTACCCGGAGCTGAACCTGGGACCAGCGCTATCGGAGCCGGAAGTCCTGCGCCTGATGACGCGCCTCGCGGAGCGCAACCGTGACGTGGACCATACCATCTCGTTCGCGGGTGCTGGAGCATATAACCACTTTGTTCCCACCGCTGTTAGCCGCATAACAGGTCGCAGCGAGTTCTACACCTCGTACACCCCTTACCAGCCGGAGACGAGCCAGGGCACGCTGCAGAGCATCTACGAGTTCCAGACGATGGTGGCCTCGCTTATGGGGATGGATGTGGCCAATGCCTCCATGTACGACGGCGCGACTGCCGCCGCGGAGGGCGCGCTGCTGGCGGTTCACTACACACGGCGCAGGAAAGTGCTCGTATCTCGCTCCTTTCACCCCGAATGGCTGAGGGTGATCGAGACATTCACCTCTGGGATGGGGCTTGATATACAGCCGGTAGGAGACGAGGCCGAGCCCTGGAAGCTGGACGCAGCCGACGTGCGCAAGGTTATTGACGACCGGACGGCTTGCGTGCTCGTGCAGTATCCGAACTTCTTTGGGGCCATTGAGGACCTCCAGGGGCTGGCGGACGCCGCTCACGAGGCAGGCGCGCTTCTCGCCGCAAGCACCTACCCTGTCGCGCTGGGTCTTCTCAGGAGCCCTGGCGAGCTAGGAGCTGACATCGCCACGGGTGAGGGACAACCGCTGGGCAACGACCTCAACTATGGCGGGCCGTACCTGGGCCTTTTCGCCACGCGGGACAAGTACGTGCGGTACATGCCCGGCAGGCTCGTCGGCGCAACAAAGGACCTGGAGGGCAACAAGGGTTACGTGCTGACGCTGCAGACGCGGGAGCAGCACATCCGGCGCGAGAAGGCCACGAGCAACATCTGCACGAACGAGGCTCTGAATGCGCTCGCGGCAACCGTGTACCTGGCGCTGATGGGCAGGCAGGGACTCGCTGAAGTGGCCCGTCTCTCTCTCAACAACGCCCACTATCTCGCCACCGCCATCGACAGGCTGCCAGGGTGGGAGGTTCTGACGCCCCGTCCGTTCTTCAACGAGTTCGTCGTTCGCTGCCCGGTTCCCGCCTCGGACGTGATAGCCGCACTCCTGGAGCAGGACATCCTCGCGGGCGTGGACCTGGGACGCTTCCTTCCGGAGCACGCGGAGAAGCTGCTCGTGTGCGCCACGGAGATGAACACCAGGGCCGAGATGGATGTGTACGTGAAGGCGTTGGGTGGAGTGAGGAGACTGGCAGGCATCTCGACGCGCTGAAAGTCGCACTGACCGTTCTACTTTGCTACGGCGCCGGGCGGAACGCCCGGCGTGGTTCACCTGTTCCCCTAACTGTCATAGCCCGTATCCAAGATGGGAGTCATCATGTCTCGTCGCTGGCTCGTCCTTCTGGTTGTGCTCACACTGACCCTTTCGGCCTGCAGCAGCGGCTCTAACCCGGCCGCTCCTTCCACACCGCCGACGACGGCAGCGCTAGCCAGACCGACACAACAACCGACACTGCAGCCGACGGTCGGGCCTGCGCCCTCCGTCGCAGTCAGCTCAGAAGACTTAATCCTTACCGCCGTCGCTGGCCCAGCCGGGACTGCCACCACCGCATCTACTACAGAGGCCGAACCGGGCGGCGACGCCAAGCCCTCTCGGTCGCTTGAGGCGTTCGATGAGCGGGTACGCGACGCGCTCTTCGCACTGGAGGAGTTGCCGGGTTACAGCTACACCGTGGAGTACGATGCCGAACATCACCCGTATCCCACCGGCCTTGCGCTGACGGCAAAGGTCGCCTCTGCCGAGCGCAGGGAGTGGACCCTGCACGAAGAAGGAGCGCCGGAACACATCATCGCGCGCTGGGTGCTCGTCGGGGATGCTGCGTACTCGGACATCACCGGAACATGGCAGAGGATCGAGCACGTGCCCTTTGATACCGGCTCCCCCGTAAGCTTCGCCGATCCTTATGGAAATGTTCTTTTCGAGCCGTTTGGGGAGAGTATCAATCCCCGCTGGTCGGATGCCTTGATATCAAATCGAGACGCAATTCTGTACCAGGTGCAACGACCGCTGGGCGAGGCTGCGTTCGATCATGAGCATTCCGGAGCGGTGGTGTCCGACTACCTGTACGTCGCGAAGCAGGGCGGGTACCTCCTGGGTTATTTGCGCCCTTCCATCATCGGCGACCCGTACAGCCCTATGCTGAAGGTGGAGGTTACGCCGCTGAACCAGGCGCCGGAGATCCGTGTGCCGAAGGAAGGTGTCGCCGCGTTTGAGGGAAACCCGCCGCCGTGGCGAGTGTTTCTTCTTGGCCGAGAGCGGCTGGCCGGGCTCGAGAGCTACCGCTTCGACAGGTCTCTTAATACATACGGGTTGAAGATACGTGTTCAGGGCCAGGTGTCCGAGCGGCAGGGGCGAGTGAGTGGCACTGTGCCGGATGAGTATGCCGAGCCTGAGGCGCTGGACGACGATGACTCCTACGACCCTCGGCAGGCCAAGATGGCAAACCTCGACCTTGTGTATACAGGCACAAAGGTGTGGATGCGGACTGCCAGGGGCAAGTGGGAACGGATACCCACTAATATCCTCGCAAACGAGGAGCCGAACGAAAACGCGCTCTCTCTGCTTAGCGAGGTGCCCGGCGCCCCTCCCGATACCGTAGTTGGCTCCAGGCAGGAGTTCGGGTCATATTATGGACCTGCGTTATTCGGTGTCAGCAACCTGTACGACGCGGCAGTCCTGACTGAAGGAAAGTTCATCGGTACCGAGACTGTGAACGGCGTGCGCGCCCTGCACTACGAGGGATGCGTGAACGGTGGGAGCTATAACCCCGCCGAGCCAGTCGCGGAGGTGTGGCTCGCCGCCGACGGGCTGTATATGGTGCGTCAGAAGGTTACCTTCGCCAGCCCGCCCGACGCTCCCACACCCGACCTTGACGAGTCCCGCATAGACATCTTCGACGCTAACGAGCTGTTCACTGTGAAGGCCCCCAGGTAGTAAACTCTCGATGGAACGCTCTCGTATGTCGTTCTGGGCACGCGAGGAGTCTGCTCGCAGGATGAGGGTCTCCTCGCAAGCTCGGGATGACGGTGTGAGCAACACTCACCGGAAAGCCTGTGCTCTCGGCAGGCTTCTTACGTGCTGCGCCTGCGCTATAATCTTCGCGATATGAGCGCTACGAATTCAACTACCATCACTGTGAAGCTCCTGCTCTTCGCTCAGTTCCGCGAGGCGCTGGGCGGGAAGGAGCGTCAGATCGAGGTCGACCCTGGTACGACCCCACGAGAACTGCTGGCGCGGGTCTCAGCCGGTACCGTGCGCCTGGAGGCTCTCCAAGCGGTGACCCGGTTTCTGGTAAACAGCGAGTTTGTGAGCGGCGATGAGCCGCTTCTGGACGGCGACGAGCTGGCGTTTGTGCCACCCGTCGCAGGGGGATTGACGTAAGTGTACAGGGTTTCGGAGGAGCCGCTGAGCCTGGATGAGCTGCTGCGAGATGTAAGCCACCAGGGCGCGGGTGCGGTCGTGCTCTTTCTCGGTGTGGTGCGCGACAACAACGAGGGGCGTGATGTGAACTACCTCGAGTACGAGGCGCACGAGGCTGCCGCCGAGGCGAGCATGCGCCGGATAGGCGAGGAAGCGGAGAGTCGCTGGCCGGGCGCGAGGATCGCGGCTTCTCACCGTACTGGCAGGCTCGAGATCGGCGAGCCGAGCGTAATCGTCGCCGCCAGCGCCCCCCACCGCGCGGAAGCGTTCGAAGCGGCGCGCTACGTTATAGACACCCTCAAGGCGGAGACTCCTATCTGGAAGAAGGAAGTCTTCGAGGGCGGGGAGGTCTGGATCGGCGAGGGCGCGTGAGAGCCCGGCCGTTCTCCACCGCCCTGGGCTCGGTGGATGTCTACACAACCCGCCGGACGTGCCGTAGCGATTCGGGGTAAACGGGGCGATGGTGACGTTGGTGCGGGTGCGTACGGTACGCAGACGTTGCGTGCAACGTCTCTACATGTGCTGCCACAGCCGCCGCTAGCTGCTGGAAGAAGGGTGGCATTAGATATACCTGGGTTGAGCGTTCACCCGGAGGGCGTGTCACCTGGCAGACAAGTTGCGGTTATGGCGCGGAACGCGGGATGGTTTTCTGGCCCGAGCGATTACCCGTCGGGGACGTATCTGCTTGGTGGACAACCGCGCGGCACCTACCTCTCGATATCGAATTGTTGTCGTCTGATAGTGCGTCGCGCAGTACGTGCGCGGGCAAGGAGATCTCTGTGCGGATGCCCAACTTTCTGGTTATAGGCGCGGCGAAAGCCGGCACTACCGCTCTCTATGATTATCTCGGGGCGCACCCCGACATCTACATGAGCCCACTCAAGGAGACGAACTTCCTGGCGCTCGAAGGACATCCCCTCGACTTCAGTGGGCCGGGGGATAGTGACTACATCAACAAGTGGTCTATCACGACGCTGGATGAATACTGCGCGCAGTTCCGAGGCGTAACCACCGAGAGGGCCGTAGGTGAAGCATGTCCGCTGTACCTTTACGACCCGGAGCGTGTGGTGATCGAGCGCATAAAGAAGTATGTACCTGACGCGAAGCTCATCGCGATGCTGCGTAACCCCGTGGACCGCGCGTACTCCGCGTTCCTGCACCTCTATCGCGATGGCAGAGAGCCGCTTACGGAGTTTGGACCTGCTCTCGACATGGAGGCGGAGCGCATAGCGGCTGGATGGGAGCATATCTGGCACTACAAGCAGATGGGCTTTTACGGCCGTCAGCTCGAGCGCTACTACAGTGCGTTCGGACGCGAACGGATGCTGGTCTTCCTGTACAATGACCTGCTCACCGACGCGGTCGGCGTAATGCAGACCTGCTACCGGTTCCTTGGAGTTGACGACGCCTTCGTGCCGGATATGACCATCAGGCCGAACAGCGCGCTGGAGCTTGGGGACAGGAAGCCGCCGATTCTGCCCGAGGTGCGCGAGCAACTGGCGCGGCTGTACGACGAGGACATCTCGCTGCTCGAGCGCCTGATTTGCAGAGACCTCTCGCACTGGAGGATGGAGCCGCCCCGGATGGAGAACTTACCGCCCGTCGAGGTGGGAGAGACGATCTCCGCTACAGGCTGATGAGACCACGCCGCAGGCCGATGGTGACGGCTTCGGTACGGTCCTCGGCGTTCAGCTTGCGGAGTATGGAGCTGACGTGCGCTTTTACTGTCTTCTCGGAGAGGAACAGGTCGTCCGCGATCTCACGGTTGCGCTTACCCTGTGCCACAAGTTTCAGTACCTCCAGCTCGCGCGCGCTCAGCTCCGTGGCCGCAACTCCAGAGCGCAGCCTGCTGATCAGTCTGCCGGCAACGGCGGGCGGTAGGGGCGATTCCCCACGGGCTACCGCGCGTATGGCGCTCAGAAGCTCCTGTCGCGAGGATCCCTTGAGCAGGTAGCCCTCCGCGCCCGCTTGCAGGCCTTCGAGGATGCTCTCGTCGCTGTCGTACGTGGTGAGGATGAGGATGTGAGCGTGCGGCAGCTCGGACCGGATTCGGCGGATCGCCTCCACACCGGTCACCCTGGGCAGCCGCAGGTCCATGAGGACGACGTCCGGCTTGAGCTCGAGGGCGAGGTCAATGGCTTCCTCTCCATCCCCGGCCTCGCCGACGACCTCCATGTCAGGTTGGGTCTCGGTGATGGCAGCGACACCGTCGCGCACTACGGGGTGGTCGTCCACCAGCAGCAGGCGAAGGGGGGAGCTCACCTCGGCGCCTCTCCATCAATAGGCACCCGTGCCTCGACGACGGTGCCCCTATTCCTGCCCGGACGCACCTCCATCTCGCCGCCCAGCAGTCGTGCGCGCTCCTTCATGCTTGTGAGTCCGAAGCTGCGCCGCAGCGGGTCCGTGCTCGCCTCTGGCCGAAAGCCGACGCCATCGTCTCGAACGCGCAGGCGGACCCCGTGGTCGCCGTCGCGCTCCAGGGTGAGGCGTACCTGGCAGGCGTTCGCGTGGCGACGCACGTTGTTCAACGCTTCCTGGGCTATTCGGTAGAGCGCGTCCTCCGCGCGGGCGGGCAGCCTGGGAATGTCCGCGTCAATCTCGAGCTCGGTGTGCGCCCCGGTGTCGGACTCCACGCGCCTGAGCTCATCGTCCAGGGCCTGCTGCAGCGTGCGGCTCTCGAGAGGGGCGGGGCGGAGGTCACGGACAGAGCGGCGTACCTCGGCCAGTCCCTCCTTTGCGAGGTCGAGCGCCTTGTGTACCCGGTCCCAGGCTCGCTCTGGCTTCGTCTCGCGAAGTTGGACCGCGGCCTCGAGCTGCAGGGTGATGCCCGTCAGGTTCTGCGCGAGGGTGTCGTGTATCTCGCGTGCGATGCGATTGCGCTCCTCGATGATGGCGAGCTGCCGGTTCTGCTCCCAGAGCCGGGCGTTCTCTATCGCCAGCGCCACCTGGTCCGCGACGGTAGCGAGCATCTCCTGGTCAGACGGGTCGAACGCGTTGACCTCGGTGTGCTCGATGTCCAGCACCCCTATGGTCTCGCCCTCAAGCTTGATGGGCACGGCTAGCTCCCCGCGAACGGGTTCCGAGCCTGGGGCGATGCGGTAACG
>JADDPP010000413.1 GCA_016781845.1 Rubrobacter sp. | reverse complement strand
AGCTGTTGGATGGGACCGAACAGTTGTGCCACATACAGTAAGAATGCGGCAACGGTGCCGACCGTCACGAGGTTCCGGGAGGCCAGGAACGCTCCGCCACCGAGCACTGCAACGGTTGCAAGCACCTGAGAGAGCGTCACCACAGGCTGGAGCCGGTTGCGAGCGGCTGCGGTGGCCAGAGAAGCCTCGACGAGACGTCGGTTGTGCTGTACGAAGCGGTCCAGATGATCCGTCTCCCGCCCGAACGCCTGCAGCTCACTCACGCCGGAAACACACTCCTGAAGGGCCCCCGAGACCTCGCCTGTCCGCTCTCGCTCAGCGGCATACAACTTCATTGCGCGTCGCTTGTACCAGATCGACGCGACAATCGCGGGCGGGACCCCGATCAGGCAGATCAAAGTCAGCAGTGGGGAGAGCAGCAGGAGTGCGACGAGTGCGAAGCCGAGGAGCAGGGAGCTGCGGATCAGGGCTGGAAGCCCCTCACGAACCATCGAGGTGAGCACTTCGACGTCAGAGGTCAGTCGCGAGAGCAGGGCACCAGAGGACTCCCTCTCAAGCATGCGCAGTGGCAGCGCAGTCATCGCATCGAAGACATCGCGTCGCAGGTCGGCCAGAAACCGTTCTCCGATGCTGGCAAGCAGCAAGGTCTGCCACGCAGACAAGGGCGGCAGCACGAGCGTCACCGCGAGAAATGCGAGACCGATTCTGTTGAGCCCGCCGAGGTCTCCGGCTCGCGCCACTTGGTCGATAGCGCCCCCAAGCAGCGTCGGACCGGAAAGAGTCAGGAGGGTGACTGCGACGGTGACCACCGAGACCAGCAGCAGCCGGCCTTTGTGGGGCCGAAGTAATCTGGCGGCGCAGGCGCGTGCTCGGTGAGGCAGCGCAGGTTGCAGAAGCCTCTTGCCTCTCACCGCATCACCCCAGCAGGCACGGCCGGTTCCCCAAGGATGAGATCTCGGTACAGCTCCGAGGTGTTCACTAACTCCTCTGGAGTGCCTTCCGCTGCTGCTCGTCCTCCTTCAAGCAGCACCACACGGTCGGCAAGTGCGATGGTCCCAGGACGGCGGCTTATTATCAGAGCAGTCCGGCCCACGAGCGCCGTCTCCAGACCCGCCCGAATCTCCCTCTCAGTCTCAGCGTCCACGGCGGAGGTGGCGTCGTCGAGGACAAGCAACCTAGGCTCAGCCAGGATCGCGCGCGCAAGGGCAAGGCGCTGACGCTGTCCTCCGGAGAGCGAGAGACCCCGCTCCTCGAGCATAGTATCATAGCCGTTGGGGAGTTCTGAGATGAAGCCGTGCGCGCCAGCGAGGCGCGCGGCGCGCTGGATCTCCTCTAGGCACGCCTGAGGCCTGGCGAAGGCGATATTGGCGCGCACTGTGTCGGTAAATAGGAACGGTCGCTCCGAGACGACCACCACGGCACCGCGAAGTTCGGAGAGACGCAGGTCGCGCACGTTTACCCCGTCGAGCAATACCTGGCCCGCGCTAACATCGTAGCGGCGCGACAGCAGGTGCGCGAGTGTGGACTTTCCCTCCCCTGTCGCCCCAACGATCGCGAGGCGCGACCCAGCCGGCACGCTAAGGTCCAGACCGTCGAGAACATACGGCCCATTCGTTTCGTACCCGAACGATACCTCCTTGAGGCGCACCTCGCCGCGTAGCGGATAGCCGCGGCCAGTAATAGGTATGGGGAGAGGGTTCTGTGGCTCCGCCACGTGAGGGCGAATACTCAAAAGCTCGGAGATTCGCTCGGCAGCAGCCAGGGCCCGCTGGACAGTCCCGACCCGCACGCCCAGCGTACGCAAGGGAGTCACGAGCAGCACGACGTAGGCGTAGAACCCGACCAGTTGCCCCAGAGTGATCCTACCAGAGAGCGCGAAATAGCCTCCGAGCCACACGACGGTTAGAAGTCCGATAGAGGGTATAGCGTTCATCACCGGCTCGAACATCGCGTCGAGGCGGGCAACGTTTAAGGCCCTCTCCCTTATGCGCTCGGTGTGGGATCGGAACCGGCTGCGTTGGGCGTCCTCAGCGCGCAGCCCCTTCACTGCACGTATGCCGCTGATCGTGTCCTCAGCTACGGTGGCGGCGCGGGCCAACTCCTCCTGCAGCTCGTGGGCTCGCTTGCGATATCGAGCGCTGTAGCGCCAGGTCGCTACCGATATCAGCGGCAACGGAAGCAGCGTTATGAGGGCGAGGAGTGGGTCGATGAGCACCAGAAAGACGGCAACGACAGCCACGGCGACCACGTACCCGCTGGAGTGTGCGAGCACGTCGACGAAAGTACCGACCCACACAGCGTCGCTGGAACTACGGCTGAGGAGTTGCCCAGCCGGCCAGCGATTGTAGAAAGACTCATCGAGTCGCTGGAAGTGCTCAAGCAGTCGCGCCCGCACGGCGGCAGCGGTGCCCTGTCCGTTGCGGACGGCGAAGTAGTGACGCACCGCTCCCGCGCCTGCCTCAACCATCCCAAGGCCGATCAGCAAAGCTATCCAGCCGCCGAGCCGCCGACCATCACCACCAATGATCCCCTCGTCGATCGCACGCGACAGCACCGCCGGAGCGCTGACGGCACCGAGCATCCACACCACCCCGGCGACCATTCCCGCAGGGGCGCCGCAACCCTGGCTGCACACTGCCCACCACAGGAGCCGCCACCCAGGATACTCGCTCCTCTCACCAGTCCCCGGCTCTATCCCTTCAGCTATAGCCATCGAGAAACCCGCCCACCAGGCATCTCCATTCCAACCAGAGCACGTAACACAAAAGACCTCCAAGCGCGATGCTTAGTCCATCTCGAACCCTCCGCCTGTGCCAGGGAAGCTCAAGTCTACGGCGATGAGGAGCGAGGCCGTTGTTGGGCGCACAGGAGATGTCGGTGTGTGATCCTGTGGCGCTCTCCCCCGACGGTGCATTGTCCCCACCGTAGGGGGCGGGCCGCCCCACCGATCTGGGTGGTTTCGAGTCCACAGTTGGTTGGTATGGGATCTCCAGTCTGCCACCGGGTATGGGTTCCGCCGTAGCTGGTCGTCGCAAAGCACACAAATGTATCCGCGGGCGACCCGACTTTGATCAGCAGCGGACCGCATTGCTTGCCTTCTACGTTTCAGCCCTGGCGTTCAGGTTATGACACTGGTACCTGCTCAGCGCCCGCGAGGTGGGCGGCGCGGGGATCTGCGCCCCACCCACTCATCAGGGCACGAACACCGCCCGGACGCAGCCGTCCTGCTTCTTCTTGAACATCTCGTAGCCGCGCGGCGCGTCCTCCAACGAGAATCGATGCGTCACAAGATACGAGGGGTCCAGTTCCCCGCGGGTCGCGTGCTCCAGCAGGCGCGGCACGTACTTCTGTCCGTGCTGCTGCGCTGTCCGCACGGTGAGCCCCTTGTTCATGATAACTCCCAACGGGAACTTGTCCATCACGCCGTAGACCCCCAGAATCGACAGCGTACCGCCCTTGCGACACGCAATGATCGCTTGGCGCAGCGCATCGCCCCGGTCGGTGTGCAGGTGCAGCACCTGCTTTACACGGTCGTAGGCGTACTGTACGCCGGTCCCGTGCGCCTCCATCCCCACCGCGTCGATGCAGGCATCCGGTCCGCGCCCACCCGTCATCTCCTTGAGCGCCTCGACGACGCTGTCGACCACTGTGTAGTCGATCGTCTCAGCGCCCGCGTTCTCTTTGGCCATCTGCAGCCGCTCGGGAAAGCGGTCGATCGCGATGACGCGCCCGGCGCCCAGCAGATAAGCACTCTGGATAGCCATGAGCCCCACGCCGCCGCACCCCCACACGGCGATGGTGTCCCCTGGCTGGATGTCGCAGAAGTCGGCGCCCATGTACCCTGTCGGCCCAGCGTCAGAGAAGAAGAGTACCTGCTCGTCGGACAGCCCCTCTGGAACCTTGAAGCAGTCGTTGTCTGCGTGAGGCACGCGCACATACTGTGCGTGCGCCCCCGCGTACCCGCCGAAGGCGTGTGTGTAGCCGTAGATCCCCGCGGTCGGATAGCCGAGCACCGGCTCCTGTAGCTCCGCCTTCGGATTCGTGTTGTCGCAGAGCGACCACAGGTCGTGCCGGCAGTACCAGCAGCTGCCGCATCCAATGAAGGACGGGACCACCACGCGGTCGCCCTTCCTCACTTTGCTTACCTCGGCTCCGACCTCTACTACCTCACCCATGAACTCGTGGCCGATTACGTCCCCTTCCCGCATCGTAGGGAGGTAGCCATCAATGAAGTGTAGGTCCGAGCCGCAGGTCGTGGACATTGTCACCCGCAGGATCGCATCGTGCGGATTGACGATCTCTGGATCAGGGACTGTCTCAACCCGAAGGTCATTGATCCCATTCCAACAAAGCGCTCGCATGGGTCAGCCCTCCTACTCGTCTCGAATGTCCGCCCGGGCGGACGGGTTGCGCTTCGTGGTCGGGACCTCGCCCGTCTCGACGAGGCTCTTGAAGCGCCGGAGCACCCTGCCCGCCAGCGGGCTGGGCACCACGCCCAGGAGCCTGAATGCCGCATCGCTGAGCACACCGCCCGGCAGGTCGAACCGGAACCGCAGTTTTACCTCCGTCCCCCGGTCGCCGGGTGCGGGACGGAAGGCAACTGCGCCCTCGTTGCGCAGCGCAGCCCCGTCGATCGACGCCCAGCGCAGGAACTCGCCTGGCCGGTCCTCCACCACCACGGTGTCCCACTCTACGGTCCGCCCAAGCGGCCCCCGAAGAAGCCAGTGCGTTCGGTCCTCGCCTGCCGCTGTCACCTCGGCGAAGTGTTCCATGATCCGGCTCAGATTCTGCGGCTCGCGCCAGAAGCGATAGAGCTCATCTGCAGACTTCAAGATTGTGATGGAGCGCTCCAGTTGCGGGGCATCGGGGGAGATCCCCGCTTCGCGCCGCGCGTGGCCGCCCGCAGTGCTCACGTCGAGTAGCTGGTAGAGCTGTGAGTGGCCGCAAGTGCCCCGATAGAGCAAGCCAACCCCAGCCAGCACCATCGCGAGCCCAGTCGGGGAGGGACGCGTGATGCCGCGGGCTACGAGCGTTCCACCGAGTAATGCCGAGGCCACCCGCTCGACCCGGTTGATATTTACTTTAGAAGCCAACCGTCCCGCTCCGCGCCCAGTCCCGTCCTCCTGCACAGCAACTCTCCTCGCAGCTTGCCCGACGGGCGCGTTCATTGCTTTCATACGCCGTGGCCTCCTCAGTTTCTGAGCAATCCGACCAGTTCATCACTTTACCTGGATGTCCAGGGCTTACGCGGCGCGGGCACCCCGGCTGGACCACTGGTGAGGCGGTCGGCAACTGCACCAGTGGTGAAGGCGTAAACTGCTTTGTGCAGCAGGTCTATCACCTGCTCGTCGACCGGCCACGTCCAGGGTGGTGCGCCAACACCTGTCGCATTCTCCAGGGTCTGGTCATTGAGCAGGCGCAGGTTCAGGAACATGAATGAGCCGACCGGACCGCGCATCCCCCGCTCGGCCATAACCCCGCGCACCGCACCGAGCAAAATGCCCTGGCCCCAGTGCATGGCCCAGTTCAGCCAGAGCCGCTCCTCGTCGGGCTTGGGGGGGAGCCGTAGCAGCCGCTCCAGGGTATGCCCCGGTACAAAGGAGTTGGGCCGGTGGGTGAGCGCCTGCTCCAGCTTCTCCGCGGCAGTCATCGCCGTGACCCCCGCCAGTCCCGCCACTAGTCCGTGTATCGCCGCTCCGCTCGTCATCACCCTATCCCCCTGTCCAGCGTTCCCGCCTCCGCGAAGCTTCCATCTGGCTCCCCGCCTAGGAGTACATATCTCGGATACAGAGTTACACTCGGTAACACCACGAACTTATCATTCCCCCGAGCCGACCGAGCTTGCAGGGCTTGCTGCTCTGCCAGGGGCTCCGCTACACAGCGACGGGTATGTGACCGTTGCTGGATAAACGCACTTTCCACGCCATGACGGGACCGATGTGAAGTGGGGGAGTATCCGCTGATCGGCGGCAGCTTTCTCATTCGCCTCAATTCCCAGATGAGCATTGCCCAGTCGCCCCACCTCTCGAAGCCCGACTACCCCTTGTCTTGGCACCTGCCCAGGTAGTCACGCCTCTTCATCACACCAAGTCCAGGCCGAGTCCGAGGAAGGGGATCAGTCGGTG
>JADDPP010000420.1 GCA_016781845.1 Rubrobacter sp. | reverse complement strand
GAGGAAGCGCGCATCCTCCGCAGGCACCTGGGCGCCGAGCAAGTCCGAGTACAACTCCATACTGCCGTCCATCGCCTCGGTGAACTTCTCCAGCAGCTCGGCATCTTCCGCGATGGACTTGGGTACCGTATACTGCGCGTTCTTGTATCGCACGTAGCGCTGTGACTGCTGGTCGAAGGTGGCGTGGCGGTGGCGTACGAGCTGGTGCGTGAGGCTTCTGCTCACTCCAGAGATGGCGAAAGTGAAGTTCATGTGCTCGATGACGGTGCCGTGGCCGCTCTCGATGACGCTCTGCAGGAGCTTTCTCATCTTCTCCTCGGACACCTTGCCTTCGAGCACGTCATCCCAGATGTCCTGCGGCAGCTTCTCGGAGTAGCACGTGCGCGCAGCCGTGTACGCGAGGGGAACGTAGTACTGCTGTGCTATCTCCGGTGTGGGGAACAACATCTTCACCTTGATGCTGCTCTCCTCGTACTTGTGCGGAAGCACCTCTATCTGTCGTACGGCCATGCCTGCCTCCTGCTACCGGATGGTTCAATCGAACCTGCCACAGTCTAAACACTCTAAAGCTAAGGTAACAGCCTGGAGGTTGGGTATCAACGCGGGCGCAGAATCTCCTTGCCCTCGGGCATTGCCGCGGCGGCGGTAATCCGCGCGTCTAGTGGCACGCTTCTTGTACGAGGATGCACGCTAACGTACCCCTGGAAAGGTATGCCATGAAGATCTGGTCTTTAGAGGAAGCGAACAAGACGCTGCCGCACCTTCGCGAGATCCTCTCGGTTCTCATCGAGGAGAACAAGCGCGCGGATCTGGCTCGCGAGGCGTTGATCGAGCTGGAGGAGCGCATCAAGGGCGATGGGGCTGGGATGGAGCGGGAGCTGGAGTACCGCAAGGAGCGGCTTCTAGAGTCACTGGCGAAGGTGCGACAGGGCCTCGAGCAGATAAGCAGGATGGGCTGCCAGGTGAAGGACCTGGAGATCGGACTGATTGATTTTCCGGCTATCATCAATGAACGGCAGGTGCTGCTGTGCTGGCAGATGGGAGAGCCTGCTGTGCTGTACTGGCACGACATGGACAAGGGTTTCACAGCCCGGCAGCTGATCCCGTCCGATGCGTTCGGCTGAGCCTGATCCACTGGAAAGTGCTGACCTGGGTTGTGCCAGCGGCAGTCCTTTAGCTGACTGAGAGCCCCTCGGCCTCGCATAGGTGGGGCGGCCGGACGAATCTCAATAAATAGGTTACCCTATCCTTATCGGCCCCGTGCCTGAAGACCACCTCCACTGGTCGTCTCAAAGAGAGAGGCGCGGGAGAGGAACTCGCGGCCTACAGGGATAAGGTCGGTGGCAGTGACGAGTACCTGCTGGCGGCGCTCCAGCACGGCCTCGAGCAGGTAGCGCCTGCGCTCGGGGTCTAGCTCCGACACGACATCGTCGAGTAGTAGCAGAGGCATCTCTCCGGTCGCTTCCTGCATGAGCTCCACCTCCGCGAGCTTCACGGCGAGGATGACGGAGCGCTGCTGGCCGCGCGAGCCGTACGTACCCATGTCCACCCCACCGACCGTAAACGAGATGTCGTCGCGATGCGGCCCGGCGAGCGTCACTGCCCGGCGCAGCTCCTCGGTCCGGCTCGAGCGCAACCGCTTCGCGTAACACTCTCGCAGCGCCTCCTCATCGGGCACGTCCGTCGGGGGCACGGTCTGGTCGCTGATCGAGGATCGGTACAGCACCTCCAGCGCCTCGCCCGTGCCTGCCAGCCGCGCGTGAAGGCCATCGGCGAGCCGGTTGAGGTGGCCGACTACCTCCAGTCGCCGCCTCAGTAAATACGCGCCGTTGCGGACCAGCTCCTCGTCCCAGTACGTGAGCTGGTCGCTATCCCCGTTCACACCAGGGCGGCGTCCGCGGTCCGCGAGACTGCGGAGAAGGCTGTTACGCTGGAGCACGATCTTCTGGTAGGTCTGCAGGGTGCGGACATAGTGCGGGTCTATCTGGGAGATCGTGATGTCGAGGTATCGGCGGCGCAGCGAGGGGGAGCCGACGATGAGGTCGAGGTCTTGGGGGCTGAACATCACGGCATTGACCTGCCCGATCACATCTATAGCCCGCCTCGGCAGGTTGTTCACCTTGATGCGCTTGCGAGCCATCCCCTGGTCCTGCTCCGTCGTGCCCTCCCGGATGACGATTATCTCGAGGTTCTGCGTGCCGCGGCGCTGGACCCCGGCGGCGACACGCGCGAACGGCGGCACGCCGAGCTCCGCGCGCGCGTTCCAGTTGACCAGCTCTCTGTCCGTGTTTGTGCGGTGTGATTTCGTCGTCGCAAGCAGGTATAGCGCCTCCAGCAGCGTCGTCTTCCCGCTCGCGTTCGGACCGAGCACGAGGATAGGACCGTTGGGCAGCTCGACGTCCAGTTGCTTGTAGTTGCGGAAGTTGGTGAGGGAGAGGGAGGAGCAGTACATTCTGCAGGATTATATCACCCGCCTGTCCCCATCCCTGTGGACTTGGAGCTTTCAACAAAGAGCCCCGAGTGGACGCATAGACGGGGCGATACGGACTTGGAGAATGCGGGAAGCTGTTCGTACGCACCTTTCTACCTGCGCATAGAGCCGAGCTGTGGCCAGAGGCATCACGGACGATACTCGTTATCGCGACTCGCTTTCGCCTCTGCGCCGATGCTGGTCCTGTTGTGGAAGTCTCTGATGTGTGGGTGTAAGATTAGGGAAAGGCGGGGGCCGGAAGGTGGTAGTAACGGAGGAACGAGTGAGCTTTTTCGATTCCTTACGCAGGGGCGCGATGAACGCGCAGTTCGAGGCACAGAGGCTGCTGCGCGTGCAGCGCCAGCAGGGGGTGGTGACTCGTCTGCAGAGGGAGCGTGAGGACGAGGTGCTGGCTCTCGGCAACCGTGCGGTGGAGAAGGCGCAGGAGGCAGGGCTGCAGGACCCGGAGCTGCAGCAGTTCGCGCAGCAGGTGATAGACCTGGACGCGCGCATCCGGGCCGAGGAGGCCGAGCTGGAACAAATCCGCAACGAGGAGCCGCCGGAGGAGGCGCGGGCCGTCCAGCCCAGTCCTTCCCCAGGCCCGACAGCAGACGTGGATTCGACATCCGCACCGAAACTCGCCGGGACCTGCCCGAACTGTGGCGCCCCGGCCCTTGAAGGAGCGAGGTTCTGCACGCGCTGCGGCGCCCGCCTCGCCCCATCGGCGGAGAATCCCGACGCCGGTCAGCAGTCCGCTCAGACTCCGCGATCGCCCGAGCCTCCACCTCCATACGTGCCGCCGCCGCCGACATCTTCCTTCGCGGCGCCGTCTGACGATCCGCGACACAACGCCGGCAGCGAGACGGTCGCGGATGCGCCGGAGCCCACTGCACAGGGAGAAGCCGGGACCACGCGGGTAGTGTATACGTCCGGTCCATCATCTAGGGAGGTGGACGGCCCCTCCACGCCTGCGTCAGGGGAAGGCGCTCCGAATGTGCCGCGGCAGGCGCTGCCAGGGGAGTTCGAGACGCGGTTCCTTACCGAGAAGGAGAACGACCAGTAGCGCAGCACGGCGTCCTCACCCGCCCTGCACTGAGGGCTTGCGTCTCTACCCGGACGATGTGATTCCGGAGCGATCCGTCCCCTACCCGGCGCCTGTGAGGGTTCTGAAGGCGGGCACGGCTAGCAGGTTTATGATCGTGCAGCCGAGCAGCAGGACCACCCCGAGCACTGAGCTGGCGAACGCGAGCATCCGTCCCCTCTCCTGCCCTTCACGCAAACTGCGCCGGGTGAAAGCGATCAGGCCCAGAACGTGACCGGTAATAGCGCCCAAAACTAGCCCGGCGTAGAGCAGGCCCGCCGCCACCCTGGGAAGGATACCGCGAGCCTGCGCTGGAGATACGACGAGGCCGAACGCGAGGATGCCGAGCAGCGAGAGCAGTGCCGCCCCGGAGAGGACCGCCGAGGCGAGCGCCATCCTGCTGAGTGGCGGCCGCGAGGTCATGGCCGGCCCGGCCGAGGTATGACCGCTGGAAGGAGACACAGCCGGCCTATTCGCCTTCGGCGTCCTCGGGTGGGTCTACCCAGCGGTTGTGCTCTTTGATGAGTCCTACGAGCCGCTCGTCCGCCACAGCCTCCGGCAGGTTCTTCTCCACGCACGTCTTGCCCACAAAGAGGTTCACCTTGCCCTCACCGCTGCCCATGTACCCGAAGTCGGCGTCAGCGAGCTCGCCGAGTCCGTTCACGATGCAGCCCATGACGGCTATCTTCACGCCCTTGAGGTGCCCCGTACGCTGCTTGATGCGCTCCGTAGTTGTCTGCAGGTCGAAGAGCGTACGCCCGCACGAAGGGCAGGCGATGAACTCTGTCTTCGTGAGCCGCGCGCCGGAAGCCTGCAGAATGTTGAACGCGAGCCGCAGCCGCTCCGCATGCGATGAGGTAGCGCCCTCGATCTCCACGCTCGACCCTATACCATCGCACAGGAGCGAGCCGAGGCTTATGCTCGCGTCTATCAGGTTCTCCCCGCCGGAGGGCACTATCAGGTGGATGTTCCAGTCCCTGCCCTCCTCGCGCAGCAGAGAGTCTAGCAAGCGGTAGGCGCGAATGCGGTACGCGCGGTCGGCGGTCCGTAGCGCCAGGATCAGCCGGGTGACGCCAAGCTCTTCCGCGTGTCGCGCGTGCCGGAGCAGCTCGTACACCGCATCGAACTCGTGCTCGGCCATCTGCTCCAGCGGCTCAGCCGTCAGAAGTTTCATCTCAATCAGGAGCGGCCGGTCCTCACGCGCCGCGAGCGTGCAGACCGAGGCTATCTCGTTTCGGCTGTCTTCTCCCTCGGTCAGCAGGACGTGGAACGCATCCGCTTCGATGCCCACAATGGGATCTCCCTCGAAGCTGGCTATCAGCGCAGGCTGCACGCTCATGAGTCCTGCGTTCGCTCTGATGTTCCTCCAGACCGGCACGTCCTCCTCCGAGCGCAAGGGCAGGAGTAGCGCGTCCGGCCGCAGCGCGTCGCGGCCGACCGGACGGTTCATACCGAGCGCCGTGGTCATCGAGAGCTTCCCGGAGTGCCTGACGAACACGAGCGCGGGGTTGCCTCCTCCCAGTACGTGCTCACCCAGGGCCAGCTCACGGGTGGGGCGCGGGGCGTACTCGAACGGGTTGCGGGTGTCCGGCAGCGGAGCCGAGGTTAGAATGCTCCATCCAGTGTTCCCGGCGCTCAGGCCGTTGTACCGGCGCGCGAGGTCGTATGCCACGGGAATCTCGAACTCGGGGTCCTCCGTGAGCGAGACGCGCACCGTATCTCCGATGCCATCCTCGAGCAGCGAGCCTATGCCAGCGGCGGACTTTATCCGCCCGTCCTCGCCGTTGCCCGCCTCTGTGACACCGAGGTGGAAGGGGTAGGTCATACCCAGCTCGTCCATGCGTGCCGCGAGCAGGCGGTACGCGGCAACCATCACCTTCGGGTTGGAGGCCTTCATCGAGAGGATGATGTCCCGGTAGTCCCACGCCTCCGCCATACGCACGAACTCAAGCGCGGACTCGACCATGCCGAGCGGTGTGTCGCCGTAGCGGGTCATTATGCGGTCGGAAAGGGAGCCGTGGTTCGTGCCGATGCGCATGGCTACACCGCGCTCCTTGCAGCGCTCCACAAGCGGGCGGAACTTCTCGGCGATGCGCTCCAGCTCCAGCTCGTACTCCTCGTCGGTATACTCCTCCACGGCGAACTTCTTCGCGTCCGCGAAGTTGCCGGGGTTGATGCGCACCTTGTCGGCCCAAAGCGCCGCCTCCATCGCAGCGTTCGGGCTGAAGTGGATGTCCGCCACGAGCGGCACCTTCACCCCCTTCGCGAGCAGGGCCTCCCTGATGTCCTTGAGGGCTCGGGCGTCCGCGGGCGTTGGGGTTGTGACGCGCACGATCTCGCAGCCAGCTTCCACGAGCCGCAGAATCTGTGCGACCTGAGCCTCGATGTCGCGGGTGCGGGGCGTGGTCATAGACTGCACACGGATGGGGTTGTTGGCGCCAACACCCACGTCCCCGACCAGCACCTCGTGCGTGCGGCGGCGCCTGTAAGCGTACGGGTCGGCGCAGTAGCTGTTCACGTTCGCCTGGTTCTCAAGCAGCATCTGTCACTCTCACTTATGTCCTACCCCTCTATTCTACCTAATGCTGCAT
>JADDPP010000156.1 GCA_016781845.1 Rubrobacter sp. | reverse complement strand
TCACTCCAGCGGCCAGGCAGGGGACTGCGACCGGGTAAGCTCATTTTGCTGCCACCCCGTCAACCCGTATGTGTTATTTGTGGCGAGGTCGAGTGTGTTGCGGGCCGCGATGAGCGAGCACGGGAAACGCCCAAGACACAAGACGTGGCGGGTGCGACGACCAGGTTCCCAACGCCGACAGAGACTACCCTTGCGTGTGGGCAGCGAGAAACACCTCGCTGCCTCTATGCCGGATGCGGGCTGGCTGCTACCGAAGCAGCCGCGCCCTCCCGAACCCGTATTGTGATGCCATGATAACCAGTAGCGCCCGACGGGAGTGTGGGGCTGGGTTCGGCGGCCTGCAGCCTGCCCTCGCCATCCGTGGCGCGGACGAGGAGGCGGTACTCCCCAGGTTGCGTCGGTTTCCACTCCGCCTGCCAGAAACGCCAGGTATCGGGTCCCTGATCGAGCAGAAGGTCGGACTGCTGCCATGTGCGCCCGCCGTCCGTGCTCCACTCGACCTTGTCAATCCCTCTGGCGCCAGCGAAGGCGATTCCCCCCACTTCAATGGCATCACCTACCCGAAGCACGTCCGCAGCCGCAGGCACGCGCACCTGCGACATCGTCTGGTACGTGGCGACGTCGCTCCAGCCCTGCCGCTGCCAGTAGCCCTTGTAGTCCTCCCCCACCGCCTCGATTGCCCTTATCCACTTCACGTTCTTCATCCCGTAGATGTCCGGTACAAGAAGGCGCAACGGCGCGCCATGCTTGAGCGTGAGTGGAGCACCGTTCATCTCGTAGACGAGCAGCGTGCCCGGCTCCATTGCCTTGGAGAGCGGGATAGAATCCGTGTACCCGTCCTCGCCCTCCAGCTTTATGTCCACCACTCCATCTCTTAGCCCCGCCCTCTCCAGCAGGTCACGCAGGGGCAGGCCCTTCCACCTGGCGTTGCCCACCAGGTTGCCGCCGACAGGGTTGGATATGCACTGCAGCGTGTGTACCTTCTCCGACGCGGGCAGGGCATGGATATCCTCCAATGCGAGCGAGTACGGCCGCTCCACGAGGCCGTGTATCCTCAGCCGCCAGGCTAAGGCATCAACATCGGGGTCCAGGGCGTTCTTCGAGACGTTGTAGAACGTGCCCACAGGCGTTATCGGCGCCGGCATGCCTTCCGCGCTCGCGTCAACACTTGTCAGGGTCATGCGTTCCAGCAACCGTGCCAGTACCGGCCCCGCCGCCGCGACCGCGAGCAGCGCGGCCCCGCCCCGAAGCGTCCGCCTCAGCATGCGTCGTCGCCCCTCGTCTGTCGGGCCACTGTCAGAGGGGGCAAGCGAGACTGATACACCCAGAACTGCGGTGAAGAGCGCATACGCAGGGAGATAGTACGCGACCGTACGCGCCACCCCGGCGGACGAGCTCGCACCGAACACGCCTTGTCCAGTGAGCGGGAGCAAGGCGAGCCCGGTGAACAGCATCAGAGCGAGCACAAGCAACACGCCGGCCAGTTGAGGACGTGGCCCTGCTGACCGCGCCGCGAGTCGCGCATACACTACACCTACCACCCCGCCAAGCGCGAGATTAACAAGCAGGGCCATAAGATACAGCAACGGCTTCGCGAGCCCGCCAAGCAGGTCCAGCCCTGCCTCGAACCACGAGAGCGGCAGCATCGGTACCAGCCAGTCAACCGCCAGCTCGACCGGCGTGAGGACCCCCAGCCATAGCCGCGCGGCCAGCATCCACAGCAGCATCAGCGCCGCGGCAACAACGCCACTCAGAAAGCCATTACGCCCCGTGTTCCGCACGACCGCACCTTCTGTCCATAATGCCCAGAGAGTCTATAAGCTGAGTATACACCCAGGTATCTATACGATACGCGAGGAGCGGACCCCACTTCCCGCAACGGGGGATGCTAGCACCTGTAGAGACGTTGCACGCAACGTCTGCGTCAAGATTGCGTATGTCTGCCCGCCGCCTACGCAACCTGCCACCCCACCAACAGTCGCTTGGGCGCATGGTCCGCACAGGCGGACGGGGGATTCGGATGCAATCCGGTGAGTGAAGCGGTGATGTGAGAGGCGGACACTGAGGGGCGGGACAGCTTGAGCCTCAGGGAGTCACGCCCGCAGGGATAGTGGGTGTGGCTACAGGGGGTGGCTTCGCTACCAGCCGCACAGCAAGCCTTACTACCTTCTCTCTGCGCACGATCTGCAGGTTCACCTTGTCGCCCGGACGAAAGGCCACGAGCACTGATTCAAGGGTCCTCTGCTCGTTCAGCACCAAACCGTTCACGGAGATGATTATGTCACGCTTCTGCAGCTTCCTGGCGTCAGATGACCTGGACCACACAGCGTTCACAAGAGCGCCAGCCTGCCGTGGAAGGTTCTGCGACTGAGCTATCTCTGGGGTGATGTTTATCGCCTGCACTCCCAGGCTCGCCTGAGATGCCGAACCGCCCTTGATGATGCGCGCCGCTACACGCTGCGCCGTCTCCATCGGTAGCACGAGCGACCAGCCACCGGGTTGGGTGTCGGGCGCTACCATTATGCCCACGACCTCGCCACGTGCGTTGAGCACGGGACCGCCTGCGGCGCCCTCCGGCGCGACAGCGTCCGTTTGGATCAGGTTGTCCACGAGCTGACCGCCGCCGAGGTCCGACGTCTGCCCCAACGCCGCCACATGGCCGACATCGGTGGTTCGTTGGAAGGACCGTAACATGGTGCCCATAGACACGAGCTGTTCCCCGACTCTCAACTCAGCGACGTTACCGAAAGTGGGTCGCTTCGGGACGGATGCACTCACCTTCAGCACCGCCAGCCCTGTCGCCTTGTCCGGCTGGCCAACCAGTTGCGCGACCGCCGCCCGACCATCGTGGAAGACGACCTGCAGCCGGTCTGCCTTGGCCACCTGGCGGGTAGTAAGTATGTGGCCATCGAGGTCGAGTACGAAACCCATCCCGAGCGCGGCGCGCGTCGGGCTGTTCGCACGCGCGTTGGCAGCCGACGGCTTGACACCCTGCATAGAGATCGCAACCGTGGCAGGCTCGACCTGCTCCACGGCATCCATTGGGCTGCTGTTGCCGCCCGAGGTCGCTGTGATTACCTGAGGGCGCTGAAGCACCCTTCCGACCACGACCGCGCTGACCGCGCCCGCAAGCGCGCCAACAAAGAGGGAACCCAGAAGTAATAGAGCGACTGCGGTACGGGTGAAGGAAAGTTCCTCGCTTGGCGGAGCGTTACTGCTCGTGTCTCTGCTCTCGATCATCTTTCAGCACCCTGCGGACCCTGCGGAGGAGAGAGCGGTTGTCTATCGGCCTGGGGAACACGTCCACCAGCCCACCGCGCGCCATAGCAGCAGCCTCACCACGTTCCTCACTCGGCACTATGCCTATTATAGGCACGTCCTGCGTCCGGCTGTCCTGACGCAGCGAGCGTACGATCTGCCAGGCCTTTAGCTTCGGCAGGGCCAGGTCAAGCAGCACCAGGTCGGGTCGGCAGTCGCGGACGGCCTGCACGACGGCACGCCTGTCGAACAGCGTGATCGTGTCGTATCCGGCGCCCTCGAGCACACAGGTGGCCATCATCTGGCTCTCCCAATGTCCCCCGACAACCATGATGCGCTTCTTCTCCATCTTTGTCCCCCTTTTCCCACTGCACGCGCCAGTGAACACGCGAAACGACGGGTGTTAGGGAGAATATATACCCACAGGGTTAGTGGCTGGTTAGGCTGAGGTTAGGGTTCGGTTAGAAACCGGCGCGGAGACCAGGGGGAGCCACACTGTAAAGGTGCTGCCCTCGCCAGGTTTGCTTTCGACTGTGACCCTCCCACCGTGGGCGCGCACCACCCGGCTCACTATCGAAAGCCCCAGGCCGCTGCCTCCGGCGCCACGGGAAGCGCGCTCGGCTCTGTAGAAGCGGTCGAATACCCGTCCCAGCTCCTCCGGCGCGATGCCGATACCGTTGTCGCGGACCTCCAGCTTCGCCCAGGCCCCTTCGGGATATACACTGAGCCACACGCGCCCACCCGCCGAAGTGTACTTGAGAGCATTGTCTATCAGGTTGAGCAGCACCTGCTTGAGCTGGTCCGCGTCCCCGGAGACCACCGCCTGGTCCTCGCGCTCCAGCTGCACGCTCACCGTGGAAGACATGGAGCGTGCCTGCCGCGCCGTCTCCAGCACGAGCGAATGGAGGTCCACCGGTCGTGACCGCAGCTCATCCTGTCCCGCATCCGCACGTGCCAGCAGGAGAAGGTTCGATATAAGCCTGCTCATCCTCGCGGACTCAGCGCTTACGTGCTGCAACACATCCCGTGCATCCGGTGGCAGGTCGGGGTCGAGCAGCAATACCTCCACGTTGCCGCGTATCGTCGTTAGTGGCGTGCGGAGCTCGTGCGAAGCGTCCGCCACGAATCGGCGCTGCAGGTCGAAGGCCTTCTGCAGCCTGTCCAGCAGCGCGTTGAAGCTGTAGGCGAGACGGCTGACCTCGTCCACACCGTAGCTCGCCGGGAGTCGTGTATCCAGTCGGTCCACACCGATCTGTCTGGCGTCCTCGACTATATCTGAGAAGGGACGCAGCGCCAGGTACGCAAGTGCGTAAGCAAGGACACCGGCTACAACCGCCGCGCCCAGCGTGCCACCGATGAGCGCACGTCGAAGCTGCCCAGTCAGCCGCTCCACCGGCTCCAGACTACGAAGCAGCTGGAAGTATACGAGCGGCTCGCCGTTGTATACCACGCGCCGTGTCAGGACGCGGAAGCGCTGGCCGTCCTGCCACTGCACGGTCTGCATGAGGCCGTCGGCGGCCCGCTGCAACTGCCGTGGAGTCGGCTCGGGCACGGGCGCTATGGGACCGGCAAGCGGCAGCAAAACCCCTCGCGAGTCGTACAGCCGCAGGTAAGTAACACCGCCTTCCTCCCCTCCAGGGCCCGCTCCGCTGACCAGGCGCGACACTCGGGAGAGGGGATCGGCGTCCGGATCGCTGAGGACGAACGATACGACCTGTCTGCCGCGGGCCACGAGGCTTGCGTCCAGGTTCGAGCGCAGCCTGCTCTCTACAAGCATCTGGATTCCCGCGCCGAGCGCGCCGATAACGAGCAGCACGACGAGCGTGTAACTGATCGCCAGGAAGGAACGGATGCTCGGAAACATTTAAGTGGTAGGTGACGAGAGATGAACGACGAGTACGGGCTGCGAAGCGAGCTCCCAGCGAGTGGTCAGGCGGACGTTGCTGCAGCGCCGGTAGAGCAGACAGGAATGCTTGCCGGCCCAAGGGCACGACGGTTGTGACCGTTGGTGTAACCGGTGCTCCCGAGCATTACTCACTGCTCATCGCTCTCGAACTTGATGTCTTCATAGCCCATGGAGGTGAGCAACGCTCTGAGGCTCTTCTCCCCGTTCACACGCGCCTCCTGCAGGATACCATCCTCGACTGCACTGTCTCGCAGCCTCCGCTCCGCCGTGGCGCGCACCTGGCTCTCGAGGTCCTTGTCAGCCTTCGAAAGCACGCCTGTCTCACGGTTGTAGACGTAGCTCTTATCGTTATCGAGCCGGCTGTACAGTATCTCCGGCTCCGGCAGCCGCAGGGTAATCGAACCGCCCGACAGATTCACGTCCCCCGCAGTTATCTTCGAGAGATCGAGACCAGCGACTACCTCACCGTGAGCGACGAATACGAGCTTCTCCCCCGCGAGCCAGCCCGGCACGTACTTGCGGCTCCGCTCCGCGTCCAGGATCTTCTCCATCGTGTACCGCGACGTCTCGAGTCTGGAGAGCGCCTGCACCTGGCGAACGACGGTGGGGGCGTCGGCGCGGACGACGACGGTCTCGCGCAGCGGTGCGAGACTTGAAAGTGAGTCCACCTGCTGTCTCGCCTGCAGGTACAGGTATCCGGTGCCGAGCAGGCAGCCGAGTGTGAGCAACAGCAGAGTCGTGAGGACGAACGCCGGTACAGCCCCCGTGCTGGGGCCATCGCGGTTACCTCTGAAGCGATCCCACAAAGGTGTCCCCTCCTGCCTGCCTGAGTGTACCGCCGCGCCCGGCCCAACTGCAAGCAGCAGGGAACCTTTCTGTCAGGGGTGCGAGGCACGAGTGAGGAAGCTGGCGTACAATGGTAGTAGGCAAAGTCGGGTCACCTGCTTTGCCAACTGAAGCGGTTGCGGAAGAACACTCGACACCCACACAGTATGTCTAATCACTGC
>JADDPP010000238.1 GCA_016781845.1 Rubrobacter sp. | reverse complement strand
AGCGGACCCTCTGCGCTGCGCGCACCCTCGGCAGCCGCGCGATAGTCGCCTTGCGAGTAGTGAAGTTGTGCCTCGGTGAGGGTGACCATCGCAGACCCGACGGCGTTTCCCTCCGCGGAATACAGGGCGCGTGCTTGCGCCAGGGCTTCGCGGGCCGCTTGCGTGTCGCCCATAATCAGACACGCGTGCACGTGGTACGCATACGCTCGAGCCTGCTCTGCACGCATACCCAGCTCCCCGAAGGTCGAGATCACACGCCTGTATATGCCCGCCGCCTCTGGGGCCAGGTTGAGTTCCAGGTAAGCGTCAGCAAGTTCCTGCTCTGCGATGGCGGACTCATGAGGCATGTTCAGCGTGGCGTACCGACGCCGTGATCGCTCCAGGTAATCGAGCGCTCGATCATAGCCGCCGCGAAAGAGGGCCAGGCAACCTAGATTGCACTCGATCTCAGCCTGCAGGACGTCAAGTCCAGCCGTCTCGGCCTCAGCGAGCGCTTGTTCGTAGAGGTGTCCTGCCTCCTGGAACTTGTACTGCGCGGTTAGGGTGGTGGCGAGGTTATTATCGATCCTGACGGAGAACATGGGATCGCGCATCGCCACGGAGTGCTCGCGCGCGGCCCGGTAAAACTCCTCAGCCTCCTTGTATTGATCCCGGCGAAAGTAAATATTGCCAAGGTTTGTTTCGATCTTAGCTGCTGCCGCCATGTCGCCGTATGCAAGGAACTCTGCGTGTGCGGATAACCCGCAGTGAAGCGCTTCCTCATACCGACCCAGCATAGCGAGAGCATAGAGCTTGATCACCTGTGTACTGGCGGCGGCGTGCGGCTGTCCCAGGTCCCGAAACAAAGATTCGGCCTCCTGGAGCTGATCAAGGGCTGCTTCCATCCGGCCATCCATTCGAAGCGCGGCTACTCCGCTGGTCCATGCGGCGAGCGCCCGTGCCTCGGGCTCGCTCAGGACACCCGCTACTGCCCTGAGGGCTGCTGTCGCACCCGCCGCCATCGAAGGATCAGAGTTCTCATTCTCATCGAAGAAGGCTTTAAGGGCTCGCGCCAGCTCGATGTCAACAAGCGGCGATTCCTGCTCCAGCAACTGCAGCCGCTCAGCGTCGGTCGCCTTCGCCAGGCGAGCTGCCAGGTCCGCTCGCTCCATCCTACAACCCTAGGTCCAAAACCGGCACCTCTGCATCGAGCTCGCTACCTTGCAGCCGGAGGGTGTACGTGCCCGGTGGCACGGGCGGCAGGACAAACTCACAAACTCCGTTCATCTCCTCTTGTACCGTGCCCGCAGGCCCCTCAAGCTCGACCATTGCGCCACAACCTGGCCCGAAGACCTGTCCCACTACCTTCCACATGCCGCCCACTGGCTCCAGGCGCAAATCGAGGGAATGCTTCCCAAGTCCGAACACGAGTTGTCTCGGTGGAGTTTCTACGGCGCGGACCCCGAAGGCGAGTGGTAGCTGAGCGCTGTCGAAACGCAGTGCTGCTACAACACGCTGCCTCAGACCCGGTGCTTCTTCTCGCGCCCGAACGCGGAACTGGAGCACGGCGCTTTCGACTGCGTAGTACGGCGGATCTTCGCCCTGATCGGTGCGCAT
>JADDPP010000167.1 GCA_016781845.1 Rubrobacter sp. | reverse complement strand
CGCATGGATTTGGGTAGACTCGGTACACGCCTGCTTAAGTTGTCAATGCCCGCAGAGGACCGACCGGAGCGGACAGCGGTGCTGGGTGCGGCAGCTGCGGCACTGCGAGAGGACATCGGCTGTCCGCTACCGGCCGACGACGGCGCGAGCCACCGTCAGACCATCAAGCTCGCGCACGCGGAGCTGGGGGACGGGGCGTTTGCGGCACTGTGGACCGAGGGACAGACGATGGACCTCGATCAGGCCGTCGAGTACGCCCGTTCGTTTGCCAACCCCGATCTCGCGGACGAGCGATAATATCCGGGTCGGTCCTGGAAGTTGCGGTTCCTTCAGCATAGCCGCCAGCCATATCTACAGCTCACGCCAGCCCGACAGACACGGTCTCGAACGCCCGAATCAGCACCCTGCAGAGCATGTCCGTGACCGGCGCGGTATGCTACAAGTCTCTCCAGCCATCTCCGTACAGCGCTTACTGCTGCTCCCGCACCACCGCCAGCAGTATCCCGTCCTGGCCGTTCCGGTTGGGCAGTATCAGCGAGTCGAGCAAGGGAGAGGCAGCGGCGTGCTGGTTGAACTCGGCGACACCATTCAGCACCGCGTCGTCGCCAGGCTCCATCACCTTGCCTCCGCGCAGCACGTTGTCCGCTACGATCAGACCACCCGGCCGCAGCAGGCGGATGGACCAGTCGAGGTACCCGGGGTATGACTCCTTGTCCGCATCAATGAACACCATGTCGAACTGTGGCTCCTCGCGCTCGAGCAGCGCAGGCAGAGTGTCCAGCGCGCTTCCCACCACCACCTCGACCTTGTCGACAACTCCCGCCCGTGCGAGAAACGAGCGCGCAAACTCCGCGTGCTTCGCGCTCTTCTCGAGCGTAATCAGCCTCCCGCCTTCCGGCAACGCTCGCGCCATCCACGCAGCACTGTAACCCCCCAGCGTGCCTATCTCAAGCACCCGGCGGCTGCGCATGAGCCGCACCAGGAGCCCGAGCAGCTTGCCTAACTCCGGTGGCACCTGTATCAGTGGGATGCCTGCCCTCTCCAGCTCCTGCTCGAATCCGTCGAGAACCTCGTCGCGTGGTACGAACAGCTCACGGACGTACGCACCGATCAGATCCGCCCGCTGCTCATTCTGTTGCTGCACTGGCTCCGCCTTTCGCTTCTACGGCGTGACTATAACATGTTGGAACCGTGCCCTGAAAGGTGCTGCGTGAGTAGCACGTCGTGGGACCCCTGTCGGAGCTGGTTTTGCGTACCCAGTGCAGGCGCCTCCCTGAAATACAAGCAGATCCTCGCGGCGTTATAAGAGCCGACATCCTGCGCGCCCCGCGGGCTGAGATCCCGCCATTCCGGGTTGCGCCTATCGAGGCTGTTCGGGTATAAGGTCAGCGCGGAGCCCGCGCTCCACCCGCGTTCTCACCGATTCCCCTACCAGCGAGAGGAGCCACAGGACATGCTTACCCAGCAGCTGCACTCCATCATCACCGCAGCTCGGAACGGTTACCGCCCCAGCGACGACGAGGCACGCCGTCTCTCAGCCTTCACGGAACTCGAGCCGCTGCTGGAGGCCGCCGCTCATATAAGAGACGAGGGGCACCGCAACCTCATCTCCTACTCGCGAAAGGTGTTCATCCCGCTCACTCACCTGTGCCGCGACGTGTGTCATTACTGCACCTTCGCCCACCCTCCTCGGAAGGGGGAGCGCGCGTATCTCACGCACGATGAGGTTCTGGAAATCGCGCGGGCGGGGGCGGCCGCAGGGTGCCAGGAAGCGTTGTTCACGCTCGGCGACAAACCGGAGCTGCGCTACAAGGTGGCACGGGAGGAACTGGCGACGCTCGGCCACCCCACCACCATCTCGTACCTGGTTGAGGTCTCGGAGCTTGTCCTGAAAGAGACAGGACTGCTCCCGCACACGAACCCCGGAGTGATGACCGCGGACGAGATCGCGATGCTGCGAAAGGTCTCGGTGTCGCAGGGAATCATGCTGGAGAGCGCATCGGAACGGCTGTGGCGCGAGCGCGGCATGCCCCACTACGGCTCGCCCGATAAGCGACCGAGCGCGAGGCTGGAGAGGATGCGCCTGGCCGGGGAGCAGCGCGTGCCGTGGACCTCCGGCATCCTCATAGGCATCTACGAGACGAGGCTTGAGCGTATCGAGTCGCTGCTCGCTCTGCGGTCGCTGCACGAGCAGTACGGCCACTTACAGGAAATCATCGTCCAGAACTTCCGCGCGAAGCCGGACACCCGCATGGCCCACGCGCCCGAGCCCTCCCTTGACGAGCTGCTCTGGACGCTAGCCGTCGCGCGCATTATCTTCGGTCCGCGGATGAACATCCAGGCACCCCCGAACCTGAGCCCTCACGAGTACGCCAGGCTCATCGAGGCTGGCCTCAACGACTGGGGTGGCGTTTCGCCTGTCACTCCCGACCACGTCAACCCGGAGGCGCCGTGGCCACACCTGGAGGAGCTTCGACGCCAGACGGCGCTCGCGGGCAAGGAACTGGTCCAGCGCCTCGCCGTCTACCCCGAGTACGCCCTCGACTCGCAGAGGTGGCAGGACCCGAAGCTTGTACCGCACGTGCTACAGGCAATGGACGCGGAGGGCTTCGCCCGTACGGACCGCTGGTCGCCGGGCGCCGCGGATGCGGAGATACCCAGCCCGCCCTCTGTAGAGGCCGCCCGAAGCAGCATCGGCAGAGACCTGGTCGAGATCGTGGACGCGGCGGCGAAGGGCGGTGAACTCCACGAGCGGCAGGTGGAGCGGCTGTTCGCAGCCCGAGGAGCGGAGCTCGACCTGGTGTGCGCGGCCGCGGACGAGCTCCGCAAGAAAGCCAGCGGCGACGTGGTGCGCTACGTCGTGAACCGCAACATCAACTACACCAACATCTGCTACTTCAAGTGCCAGTTCTGCGGCTTCTCGAAGGGCAAGCTCAGCGAGAACCTGCGCGGCACGCCTTACGACCTCGGCCTCGATGAGATACAGCGACGGGCCGTGGAAGCATGGGGTCGCGGCGCTACCGAGGTGTGTATGCAGGGCGGCATCCACCCGAAGTACACCGGTGAGACGTACCTTTCGATATGTCGAGCCGTCAAGGAGGCGACGCCTCAGATGCACATCCATGCCTTCTCACCACTTGAAGTGTGGCAAGGAGCCGAGACGCTCGGCATCCCCGTGCGCGAGTTCCTGCTGCGACTCAAAGAGGCCGGGCTCGGCACCCTCCCCGGAACCGCAGCCGAGATCCTGGACGACGAGGTGCGCGCTGTGCTCTGCCCCGACAAGATCAGGACGGACGAGTGGCTCCATGTGATGCAGCAGGCCCACGAGGCTGGCTTCCGTACCACGAGCACGATTATGTACGGCCACCTGGAGAGCCCCGTCTCCTGGGCGCGCCACCTACTGCGGCTAAAGAAGCTGCAGGCGCGAACGGGCGGCTTCACAGAGTTCGTTCCGCTGCCATTCGTCCACATGGAGGCGCCGGTCTTCTACAAGGGACGCTCGCGAAAGGGTCCAACGTACCGCGAGGCCGTGCTTATGCACGCGGTAGCCCGGCTCGTACTGTACCCGGAGTTTACAAACATCCAGGTGTCGTGGGTGAAGATGGGGCCGGAGGGCGTGAAGGCGTGCCTGAACGCGGGCGCTAACGACCTGGGCGGTACGCTGATGAACGAGAGCATCACCCGAGCTGCGGGCGGCGAGTGGGGCCAGGAGCTGCCGCCCGAGCGCATGGAGGAGATCATCCGCTCCATGGGACGGGTGCCCGCACAGCGAACCACGACATACGGCGAGGCGCCAGAGGAGCGCCGTCTCGCCTCATTCAGCGCCGCCCCCTTGCTGCCGGTGGTGCAGTCCATGAGCAAGCGGTACGCGAGGCCTGAGACTGTAGCCCGGTAGTGTCTCCTGCGGGGCGGCCGATCGGTCGCCCCGCAAGATTCCCCCGTGGCCCCTACTCCGCCGCAGCCACGCGCGCTGTGCCGCCTTCCGGCTGCCTGTCTGGCGTAGCGGCGCCGGCCGCTTGCTCCTGCCTCAGGCTTCGGCGGGGCAGCAGGAAAGCGGCGAGCAAGGCCACGGTAGATGCCAACGTGACTATCCAGAACACGTATCCGGTCGCCTCTGTAGCTGCCCGCAGCAGAACATCGGTTGGGGGCTCGGCCGCGGCGGTCCGCGCGCTGGTCGCGATCTGTACCACGTTGTCCCTCGTTGACTGGATAAACAGCGTCGTGATCACCGCTACCCCAATCGAGCTGAATATCTGCGCCGTCGCGTTGTACAACGAGCTAGCCTTGGGGAGCGCGCGTCCCGTAACGCTCGATAGGGCAACTGTCTGCAGCGGCAGGTTGCCCCAGCCGAAGCCGACTCCACGTAGGAAGAGCACCGGCGCAAGACCCCACCCGGTGACGCCTGGCTCGATGCCCGCCAGCAGCCACGAACTGGCTGTGAGCAGGGTCAGGCCCGCGAGGACGAGGTAGCGCGGGCCGACTCGGTCATACAGCCTGCTGCCGCTGATGATTCCGACCGCGGCGCCAATGCCTTGCGGCATCATGGCCAGGCCCGCGGCCACAGTGCTGAAACCGCGGAACTGCGTCAGGAAGAGCGGGAGCAGGAAGAAGCTACCGAACACCACCGCGCGCGTTATCCACGTAAGCACCGTCGCCGCAGCGAAGCTGTAGCTGTTGAATAACCTGAGGTCGAGCACGGGGTCCTTCGGCACCCTCGTCTCGTAGAGTCCGAACGCCAGGAGCACCGCGAGACCTGCGCCAAGCAGCGTCCAGACGAGCCAGTATCCCCATCCCCAGATGTCGCCGCGCGGGTTGGTGGCTGTT
The DNA here is from genome assembly GCA_016781845.1 of Rubrobacter sp. Classification (GTDB taxonomy): domain Bacteria; phylum Chloroflexota; class Chloroflexia; order Thermobaculales; family Thermobaculaceae; genus JADDPP01. Next base: position 1,445 of record JADDPP010000167.1, on the reverse strand, counting down.
ATCGTGCCGGGCCGCGTCTCGCCAACAAGCGCGAACGCATACACCACGAGCACCACGCCGACCATTGAGAGCACCAGACCGAGCCAATCGAAGCTGGCTTCCCGGCCCCTGTCCGTGACCTCCTGTGTGTCCGGCCGCATCACCCGGTAGATGAGGGCGATGGCGAGTATCCCCACGGGCACGTTTATGTAAAAGATCCACGGCCATCCATACGTGCTGTCGGTGATCAAGCCGCCCACCGTCGGGCCGAGCGTGGGCGCAAGCAGAACCGGAATCGCGACGAACGCCGAGCTGGCCGCACGCTCCTCGGGCGGAAACGCTCCAAAGGCGATGGACGTGGCCAGCGGGAAGAGCATACCGCCACCGATGCCCTGCACCACGCGAAAGACTATCAGCAGAGTATCACCGCCACGGTCACTCGAAAACTCGGGCGAGAGACCGCACAGCAGGCTTCCCACCGTGAACACGGCAAGCGCAAAGATAAACACGCGCTTGAGTCCCAGCCGGTTGCTGAAGTATCCCGCGACGGGGATCACCGCCGCCTGGGTCAGGAAGTAAGCCGTGACCACCCACTGGATGGTGCTGATGTCTGTGTTGAGTGACCGCTGCATAGCGGTCAGGGAGACGTTCACGATTGTGTTATCGAGCACGGCCATGAAGAGGCCGAGGGCCGAGGTCATCGCTACTGCGTATTTGTACGGGATTCTCATGGTATATGGCGTCCCCTTAGTCGGTCTGTGCCTCGCGTGTACCGGTGGTCAACTGCTCATGATCTCGCCTGGCCGTATCTTCCAGCGTTCTTAGCAACCCGCGCAGCTGCTCGATCTGTTCGGAGTTGAGGTCGCGACTCAGACGCTGCTCAATCGCGCTCACCTGCTCCCGCAGGCCGTACGCTCGCTCGCGGCCTTCGGGGGTGAGGTATACCCGGACGAGGCGGTTGTCCCTGGGGTCCCGCTCCCTGGATATCCAGCCGCGCTCGCTTTCCAGCTCCTTGACTGTGCGGGTGATCATGCTGGCATCAACGTGCATCCTGGACGTCAGATCGTTCTGCGTGAGGCCGTCATGACGGCACAGTAGTGAGAGTATCCAGGCGCCGAGCGCACTGACTCCAAGCTCCGCCGAGTAGACTTGCTTGAACGCGGTGAGCGTCCGCCCTATCTGCTGCAACAGCGGCTGTACCTCGCCCTCATCGCGCAGGCACGCCGCGTCGCGGGTCATTCCGTCGTCTTTCCGTATACTCACTTGTTGCCGCACTCACCTTCCGTCTCATCCAAAGCACTCGCATTCCGGTCGTCATGTTACACACGATCTTTTGACAGGTCAACAGTTGAGATCGCAACAGACAAGCGAGGAATGCTTCCAGTGTTTGAATCAATCGCGCTGTTACTTCTGCTGGCGGGGCGTGTTGCATCAAAAGTAAATCTTGATAAGGGGCATTCGTTGCA
>JADDPP010000220.1 GCA_016781845.1 Rubrobacter sp. | reverse complement strand
GTATCCGGGTCAGCAAGTCGCCTTGGTAGTATAATCGTTCGTTCCCGGTGTAGAGTTGTCCCGACAGCCGGTCAGCGTCGCCATACAGGAGGTACATACAGCATGAGCAAACACGCGGAGTCAGCGACCAGGCATGGCGGGGCCGACGAGTACAACGTCACGTGGCAGGAGTACCTGCAGGCAATCTACTACCTAGGGCTGGAGGGAGGGCCGGTCATAGGTGCCAGGCTGGCCGAGTGGCTCGGCGTGTCGCCTCCCTCTGTCACCTCAATGCTGCGCCGGATGCAGGGCGAAGGGCTGCTCACGATTGGACCGCGCAAGGAGATCTTGCTGACACAGCAGGGGCGGGTGGCAGCGGAGGCTGTGGCGAGGCGTCACTACCTCGCGGAGCGGCTACTGACCGAGGTGCTCGGGCTCGACTGGGCGGTCGCCCACGAAGAGGCGGAGCGGTGGCAGCACGCCATCTCCGACAGGACTGAGTGGCGACTCTGGGAGGCCCTGCACAGACCCACCACTTGCCCTCATGGGACGCCGATCCCGGGCCTGCCGATGGAGACCAAGCCGACCGGTGAGTTGCGGGCGCTGAGCGATCTGCCCGAGCGATCCGAAGGAGTGGTCGAGCGAATCGTCGAGGACGAGAAGGAAGACCTCTCCGAACTCCTCAGCTTTCTGGGTGAACATGCCATCGTGCCGGGTGCGCGGGTCCGGGTGCTGTCGGTCGCGCCTATCATCTCCACGGTCACGCTGGAGACGGAGACCGGCAACGTGACACTTGGGATGGGGGTGGCGGAGAAGGTACTCATCGCGCCCGCCTGAGCTCCCCAGAAACTACGGTCAAGATAGCTACTCCTGCGAAACCTGAGTAATCTGCAACCTCCATAGCCGGCGCCCTTACCTTTATGAGGAAGGGGAGAGCCCCTGAAGCGAACGGATGAGTTCTCCCACCTGCCGGTCCACTTCCTCCGGTGGGCGCCTCGATCTGAGGGACGCATCGAGTTTCTCTAGCCCCTCATCAACTGGCTGGGCCTGCCCCTCCGGCACCTGTCCTCGGATCGCCCGCCACTCCTGGCGCGCCCGAGCCAGGTCCTCGAGCGCGGCCTGGTACTCAGGCTCCATCTTCACCTGGCCGTCCTCCACCACCTCCGACGTATAGTGCGACACCCGCAGGACGTCGAGCTGCCCCGACATCCGCTGCACCGCCTCCCCGATCTGCGCCTCAGGAGATGGGCGGGACAGCCTCACCGCCCAGAGCCCACCGGCTACCAGGATCAGCGCCACCAGTAGCAGCGGCGCCACCCAGACCAAGGGAGACCTCCGCTGCCGAGGGTGATAAACGGCCATAGCGGTATCTACCCTACCGCCTGTGCGGAGCCGACGAGGATCACCACAGGCTCTCCCGACGACGCCCCGTTCAGGCTGCGGGCTACCTGCCCCACCGATCCGGAGAACCCCTTCGGCAGGTCCACCATGTGCGGGCCGTACACGAACGCCAGGTGAGCGGGCGTCGCAAGCAAGCCCCGGCGGGAAGGAGCTAGAACCTCGATACGAGACGATGCCTCCTCAGCGCTTCCAATGGCCCAAACACCATCCCTCGCGGCGAAGCGCACCGCACCTTCACGATCCACTAGTGCGAGCGAGCGGCGCGAGCGCCGGAACGGCCCGAAGCCCCCCGTCCTCACTCCCTCGAACACCCGGTAGTCTCGGCTCTCGAACACCAGGCTTAGAGAGTTCCCGGGAAGCCGCAGGGCCTTGGCGGCGAGACTTCGGGCAGTCGACTCGTCTACCTCCCCCCATCCACTCCGCGAAGTTCCCACAGTTGCTCCCACCGCCCTGAGTCGGACGGCCGACCGCTCGGGTATCGGCTCCACAGTGACCCGCAGACTCTGCCGCTCGGCGCCGGCCCGAACTGCGGCATCCTCCGCCTCGCGGATGTATGCCGCGAGCGCTTCAGAGTCGTTATCCGGCAGGCTGCGCTCCAGTTCCACCCCCACCGGCGCCATCGCCACCCCGATCGAGGAGATCACCTCCGCGTGCGGGACGACCTCATGCGAGCATCTCATCTTGTCGGCGACCCGTGGGACGAGCACGGATGCCCCGCCTCCCAGCCCCACGAGGGGAGGCCGGGCCAGACCGTACTCGCTCATCAGATCCTTCATAACTGGCAACAGCTTGTCCACGGCCAGGTCGAGCATCGCAGCAGCCGCCTGGTCTACCGAGACCCTCAGGTGCGCCGCCAGCGGTTCCAGTGCCAGCCTCGCCGACTCCCGGCATCCACGGGCGTGGTCGCGCTCGGGGACCAGCCCGAGCGCGTTCGCGGCGTCGGTCAGTGTCAGCGCGAACCGCTCGCCACGATCGTTCTCGACCGCTGCGTAGTCCGCCGGGTCGTCCTCTCTGGGTGCTAGCATAACCAGCCGCAGGTCACGGAGCGCCTCCGGGGGCTGATAGCTTGGGTACTGCAATCCGGCGATGTGGGCGCTCCTCGGCCCCACGTCCGCTATCCTCCGACTGCGGAGCCTGGCCATGCTTCCACCCGCCACGCCGCCCACACGCACGTCGACGGAGCGCAGTGCAGTCGGATGGTCCATTATCCGCGCGTACTTCGTCACCGGACGCCCCGCCTTCACCACGCCGACGTTAGTGCTCGTCCCCCCGACCTCCATGAACAGGCCATCGAGCACCTTGTGATACAAGAGCGCTCCGGCGACGCTCGCGGCAGGCCCGGAGAGGATGGTCGTGGCGGGGCGGCGACGGGCCTCTTCCAGGGCGGCAACTTCCAGGTCGCCGTGCATGACCATCAGCGGCGCTTCGAGGCCAGCCAGGCGCATGCTCGACTCCACCCACTCGATAGTCTTGGCCATCTTGGGAAGAATGCTGGCGTTGACGGCGGCGGTGAGCGTGCGCACCTCTAGTCCGTACAGACCGCTCATCTCATGACCGGCCGTGGCGGGCACGCCCAGCCGCCTGGCCGCCTCCAGCACTTCCCGCTCCGGCTCGGGATCCTCGACGGCGTAGGCGGCGCTGGCCACGATCGACCGAGCTCCCCGGTCGACCAGGTCCTCGATCGCCCCCTCCACCGCGGCGGCGTCCAGGTCCTCGGTCGTCAGGAAGGCATGGTAGACAGGCAGATCTCTCTCCAGGCTCAGCTTCACCGGGCCCACCTGGGTCCGCTTGAAGGCGTCGCGCTGCTGTGACGTCCGGCTCAGGCCCACCACGCCCACCGGCGCCACGTCTCCCTCCAGCAGGGCGTTCACCGCCTGCGTCGTGCTCAGCACCACGAGCTCCACAAGGCCCGTGCCGACCCCGGCGCGCGCGAGCCCCTCCCGGAACACATCCACCACCCCGTGGGCCACGCCCTCCCGCGCGTGGTGAGAAGTCGGCACCGTGGCCTTCCCCATCAGTTCGCCGGTGATGGTGTCGACGACCGCCGCCTTGGTGAATGTCCCGCCGACGTCGATGCCTATGCGCACGCCCATATCAGCCCCTTCCGCTTACTGTGCGCCTCGCGCTTCTCGCCGTCCGCTCTCGGCGACACGCTCGCGGCGCGCCGGGCCCGCGAAAAAGTAGATACCTCCGACGACGTAGATCAGCAGGAGCACTACTTGGGCGGAGAGCGTCTCCACGGTCGGGTGCAGCCCCAGCAAGCTGGAGACGAACGGGTTGAGCCTGGGGAAGGAGCCGAGCAGCGACGTGATGCCCACGATGCCGGCCTCCTGCAGCTCCCGTACAGCATTGCCGAGCATCCCCACCGAGAGCAGCATGAGCAGTATCACGGCCGTACCGAGGAAAGCGCGCACCGGCACCCGGGTGCCGATATACAGGATCGCCCAGCCGATGACCGCCAGTGTCGCGGTGGCCAGCACGATCCCAAGCAGCACCCAGACCTCCAGCCGCTCCGCCATCCACAGCAATGTCTGGTAAAAGAGCGCCGTCTCCGCCCCCTCGCGGTAGACGCTCACGAAGCCGAGCACGGCCAGCGCGGATGTGTTGCCCGTGGCCACGGCCTCCCACACATGGGAGCGCAGAAACTCCATCCAGTGGCGGGTCTCCAGGCGCTGCAGCAGCCAGAAGCTGATGTAGAACAGGATCACGACCGCGACGAGGGAAACAACCGCCTCCAGGAGCTCCCTGCCGACCGGGGCGATCTGAAACACGAAGCTGAGGATGAACCAGGTGAGCACGCTCGCCGGAATGGCCAGTCCCGCCCCCAGCCAGATCGGGCGGCGAAGCCTGGGGTTCTGGGTGCGTACGTAGCCCAGGAGGGCCGCAACGACCAGCAGGGCCTCCAGCCCCTCGCGGAAGAGGATGGTGAAGGAGGCCAAGGTGACCAGCGCGGGCGCGAGCACCCCGGCTCCCTGCAACACCGCCTCAACCTCGGTCAGGCCTTGATCCAGGTCCCGAACTATTCCCTCGACCTCGGATACCGGCGCGCCGGCCTCGATGCGGCTGCGCCAGTGCGAGAAGAGGTACTCCATCTCCAGCGTGAAGTTTGGATCCACGATGCGCAGCGGGATCTCCACGAGCTCAAAGTGATCCAGGTAGGCGCCGCGCGCCAGCTTGAACGCTTCCTCCCGGTCGCCGGCGCGGTAGGCCTCGGTACTCTCCTGCATCAGGGAGCGGATGGCCGCCACTTCCTTCTGGACATCGACCCGCTCTCCCTGCGCCGCAGCTGGCCGTGGCCACAGGTGCGCTAGTACGGAGAGCGCGAGCACTACTACCAGCAGGCCCGGCAGCCGTCCCCGCAATATCGAGCCCCCAACCACTATCACTTCAGGGCCTCCAGCGACTTGTCAAGACCCTGATTGATCTCGCTCGCTATCGGCTCAATCTGGCCCACAGGCTTGCCGGCCTTGATCGCGTCACGGAGCGCCTTGAAGTCGAGCTCCAGGTCTTCTACCAGCTCGCGCTGCCCCTTCTCCAGGAGGTCTCCCTCTACGTGCTCGAAGCCCTGCAGGTAGGAGTTAGCGGCCAACTCGTACGCCTCCTCCTTCTCACCCTCTCGGTACTCCTCAAGCGAGTGCTCCACCATCTCCCTGATCTCGGCTACCCGCGCCTGCGGATCCTTGGGGCCTCCCACCTCCAGGTTCAGTGCCTTCGCGAGCTCTGCCCGGGTCTCCCCTACCGCCTCCTTGACCTTCTCGGGGGTGGCGGGGGCGTTCGAAGGCTGCTCCTCTGCGAAGATCTCCGCCAGCTCCTCCATCTCGTGATCGATCTCCTCGCCCGCCTCCGCATTCGCGGCCCTCACCTGGCCGGCGATGGGCTGGTAAAGCTTTTGGGCGGAGAGGAAGGCTTCGCGGGCCTCCTGGTACTCCTCCATCTTGACAATCTTGCCACCCTTGACCGCCTCCTCGTACTCGTGCTCCGCGGTCTCCAGCAGATCCCCTATCTGCTCGGCGTCCTCGGCCGCTGGCGACTCGGTACCGGCAGCTCCCGGCTGCCCGGTTGCGGCCTCGGACGCAGCGGTGCCTTCATCTGTCGGCACTGCCGCTGCTCCAGCGGTTGGCGCTGTTGTCGGCTGGGTCTGTCCGGTCGTCCCTGAGCTAGTGGCGGGGCCCGCCTGCTGTGCAGGACCGCAGGCGACGATGATTGGTACTGATAGCAGTGCCAGAATCGCCAGCAGTGCGTGCAGTCGGTACTTTCGCTTGTGATCAAACACTTAGGTCTCCCTCTCTAACTAATTAGGCAGGCACGACAGTCGTGCCTGCGCGCTCAACGATGACGTGCCGAATCTACCGAATTAGGTTATGCTAACAGCGCTGATAAGTCAAGACTACTGGCCCCAGTTAGAAGAGCATATAGGGAGATGGGAGGAAGGGATAGGCAGGCCACAGAAATTGCTACATACGGTGGTGTAAGAAAGGAGACACCGTAGGAAGGTCGTGGCCCTTAGGAGCCGCTGCCAGATGACAGTGCTTCTGGATGCTTTGCTACAAGGGGCACGCCATCAGCAGGGGTGGATGGAGGCTATCATTGTGGCCGACTTCGAGTTCGGGCGCAAGCAACTGTTGATCCGGCTGGCCGAGCGCGATCAGCCGTTCGTGAAACGCCTGACGCCGGATATCAACGTCCGCACCCCAGAGGGTGAAGCTACACTCGACAGGTTGCTCGCAGCGCAACCCTTTGTAGGCGAGGCGAGCTGCCCTGCCGGATGAGGGTTCTCACCGCCACCATCCGCTACTCCCAGAGCAGGCGCATCAACGACACGGTAACGGTATACCGCTGGCCGTGGCCATAGACGGAGCTAATCGGCACGACTCGAAGATGCT
>JADDPP010000321.1 GCA_016781845.1 Rubrobacter sp. | reverse complement strand
CTCGGGAGTGGTACATCAATGTGCGGGGCGACGATGAGCCGCGAACCGGATTCGCCCCGGCAGGCCAGGGCACCCCCTATCTTAGAGCGCTATCAAGAACTGTGCGCAAGCTGCAGCACTGACAGCGAATGGACAGAAGGGTTTCCTTCCCCCAGTGTCCACATCCCGGCCGCCGACCCATCACCGCATCCACCACCACGAGTACAGCGACGGAGAAGCCAATGATTTCGCGTACCAGCACCTACGCGCGGGCGCTGGAGTTGGAGCCCTCACGGGGGATCTCCCTCTCCACGTGCCCCTGTCCGGGTAAGTATGGCTTTGAGCTCCGCCAGCTCCGCCCGCAGCCTCCGCAACTCTTCTGCGGTCGTGCCCTCACCCCCACCTTCGCCGGCCCCGGCCGCGGCGTCCCTGCCCACGAAGTAGGAGGCGACGGCTCCGGTGATGTAACCAAACACCCCCAGCCCCCACACTATCAGGTGCAGCGTAACGACCCTTCCCTCCAGCGTCTCGGGCTGGAAGTCGCTGCCCACGGTGGTCACGAGAGACATTGACCACCACAGCGCCTCGCCGTAAGTGCCTCCTCCCTCGAAGTACACGAGAGCCGCGGCACCCACGAGGACGACGGCGGCCGTGAGCCCCATCACCCGACCGAACTGGTGTCCCCGGAGCATCCGGCTCAGGGAACGAGTGCCGCGGTTCGTCGCCGTGAGCACCCGCACGAGCCGCATGCCCCTCAGTGCACGCACCGCCCGTAGCGCCCGGAACACCCGGAACGCGGGCAGGAGCACCGAGATCGCGGCGATCCAGTTGCGCCGCAGGTAGCCCCGCTTGTCCGGGGCAAGCACCAGCTGCACGAAGAAGGTGAGCGTGAAGACAATGTAGATGAACCAGTTCGCGACGTTGAGCCTGGACTCCCACTCGGCCGAGAGGTCCATGGAGAACTCGACAATCAGGATCACCAGCAGCGCGATACCCAGCAGGTTGAGGGGTACTTCAGTCCAACTCTCGATCCGCTCGCGCAGTTCCTCGCGCTCGTCATACTCCTGGACTTTCTCCATTACAGCGCCAGCAAGAGCGCTGCGTAGGCTCCGGCGCCCAGGGCGAACGGCCAGAAGCGGCTCCTGCGCTCCTCCGGCAACTCCTCCTTGAGGACGTTCAGCACTATACCGCCGGCCAAAAAGGAGGTGAGCACGGCGATAACGGCCTCGGGAATGTCAGCGACGAGAGCCACGCTCCATCCCAGCAATACCGCGGCGGCCAGAATCCAGCGACCTATCCTCCTGTAATCATCTTGGTGACGCTCCCTCAGACCGTAGTCGTTCGCAACGAAGTGCGGCAGCATAGCCAGGGAGAACAGGAGGAGGTTGCGGAGACCCTCGTCGATGCGGTGCAGCAGCAGGTAGCCTACAAGCACGTTGTAGACTGCGAACGACCCAACGCTCAGCCAGAAGACCTTCTCATCTGCCGTGCCACCCTCGCCATCTTCCGTGGGGGCGGTGCCACCGCCCCTGTCGCCCGACCTACCCCTCCTTCCCTCTTCCACGGCCTTAGCTCGGCCGCTACGGCTCTTG
>JADDPP010000441.1 GCA_016781845.1 Rubrobacter sp. | reverse complement strand
AATGCTCCTCAGTCGCTACTCGAGCAGTTGTGGGAGGTATATGCTGATGTCTGCAGGGCAGAACGAGAAGAGAAACGCCGCCGTGTACGGACCAGAGGAGGGAGAGGTGCTGGGTCCGCTACGTGTCCTCGCACAGTCCCCGGACCACCCGATCTCGGTCACCGAGCAGACCATCCCGCCCGGGTTCCCTGGTCCGGTGCGGCACAGGCACGCGAGAATGCACGATATCTTCTACGTCCTTGCCGGTGCGCTGACGCTCCATCTCGACGGTCAGACTACGGCCCTTACCCCAGGCTCCTTCGCCATAGTGCCGCCCGGTGTCGTGCACACATTCTCAAACCCAGGATCCGAACCGGTCCGGTTCCTCACCATCTATCATCCGGCGGGCCTGGAACAGTATGTCAAAGAGGTCGCGAGGCGGATGGGCCAGGGGAGCCAACCATCGAGGGAAGAGATGGCGGAGATCGCTTCTCGATACGACTTCGAACCGGTCCCCGAGGGGTAGATCCCACGCCGTCCCCGCCGGCTGGAGGCGCCCCGCGTCCGCGCTCTGCTCGCTCTCGATGGATGAGCCCGTAGCGAAGTAAGGAGAACGCTTGCCCTAGCCGCGGACCGCGTTGCCAACGGCGCCGCCACTGGCGTGGCCCCGGTGCCTGTAAAGCCGCGCGTAGTGTCCGTCTTGGAGTAGGAGGTCGGAGTGCGAGCCGTCCTCTACGATCCTGCCGCGCTCCATCACGAGGATGCGGTCTGCGTTGCGGATGGTTGTGAGGCGGTGCGCGATCACGATGCTTGTGTGGCCGTGCAGCAGCCGCTCCAGCGCATCCTGAATCAGCGCCTCGGTGGCGGTGTCAATGCTCGAGGTGGCTTCGTCCAGCACGAGCACGCCGTTCGGGCTGAGCGCGATGGCGCGCGCGAGCGAGAGCAACTGCCGCTGCCCCACGGAGAGGTTCGCACCACCGGGCCGCACCTCCGTCTCGTAGCCGTCCGGCATCTCCTCGATGAAGCTCGCCGCGTTCGCAAGCTCCGCGGCCCTGCGCACATCCGCGTCCGACACGGTCGAGTCATACAATCGTATGTTCCCTGCTATCGTGCCGGCGATACATATGGGGTCCTGCGGCACGACGCACACCGCTTTGCGTAGCTCTGAGAGGCTGAAGTTGCGGATGTCCTCGCCGTCGAGCAGGACTGCGCCGCGCTGCGGATCGTAGAAGCGGGCGAGAAGCGCGGCGAGAGAGCTCTTGCCCGCGCCCGTGGGACCCACCACCGCCACGTTCTGACCTGGTTCTATTCGAAGGTCAATGCCGCGCAGCACCGGCTCATCCGGCTTGTACGCGAAGTGTACGCCGTCGAACACCACCTCGCCGCGGACCACGGACGGCGCGGGGACAGGTTCAGCAGGTTCCCGGATATCGGGTTGAGTTTCGAGCATGCGCGCCACGCGCTCCGCGGACGCGAGCGCTACCTGCACGTTGTTGTACTGTTCCGAGAGCCGCAGGACCGGCTGGAACGCGCGCTCGGTGAGCTGCACGAACGCCACGAGCGTTCCGAGCGTCGCCCAGCCCGCGAGCACTCCACGGCCGCCCCAGTACAGCAGGCTGGCCAGCGCAAACGCCGTGATAAGCTCGAGTACCGAGAGGAAGAGCGCGCTAGCCTTACGCTGCCTCATCAGAGCCTCCCTGTAGCCCGCATTCAGCTTGTCGAACTCTTCGGCGCTCACCGGCTGGCGCCGGAATAGCTGTACCAATAGCATGCCGTTGAGCTGCTCATTGAGGTACGCGCCCACGCGACCTATCATGGACCGCTCAGCGTCGGACGAGCGCCGGATACGCCTTCGGAAGAAGCGTGTGACAAGCGCGAGAACCGGCAGGACCGCGAGCGCGAGAAGTGCCAGCCGCCAGTTGAGGCTGAACATCACGACCACTACCGCGATGAGCGTCACCGACTCGGTGAGGATAGTCACCACGCTCGACGAGAGCAGCGCGTTGAGCGCGTCAATGTCGCCCGTAAGCCGCTGGATGAGCTCACCCACACCGTGCCGCCCATAGAACGAGGGGTCCTGGCCGAGCATGTGGCTGAAGAGCCGACGCCGCAGGTCCGCGAGCGCCCGCTGCCCGCTTATCTGCAACAGGTACACCTGACCGAACTGCAGGACGAGTTGAAGGAGCACTACCCCCGCGTACAGCGCCGCCAGCAACCAGAGTCCCTCGGGGTTGCCCGCCGCCACAGGGCCGTCTATAGCGCGGCGCAGCAGGTACGGGGGCACGACACTCAGTATGGCGGTGCCGACAAGCAGCGCGAGCGCCCCTGAGAGCAGCCGCCAGTACGGCGCCATCGTTGTGGCGATGAGCCACAGAAGCGCGGAGTCCTGGCTACGTACGCGTCCGCCTGTGGTCTCGTTCGTAGTTACGCTCACGCCGCGCCTACCTCCTCCGGCTCAGGCTCCTCCATGATGTTACGCGCGGCCAGGTCCTCCCTGCGCCTGTCTTCCTGCTCGCGTTCGTGCATCGCGGCGTACAAACCCCCCAGCGCCACCAGTTCGTCGTGGGTGCCCCTCTCCGCGATAGTGCCGCTTTCGAGCACGAGGATATGATCCGCGCTGCGCACGGCTGGGAGGTGTTGGGTGACGATGAACGTCGTCCGCCGCCGCCCGTTCGGACCCGAGGACGCCAGCCCCTCGATGATCTGTGACGCCGTTCGGGCGTCCACGCTCGCGAGCGCGTCGTCGAGTAGCAGGATACGCGGGTTGCGCACGAGGGCGCGGGCTATCGCCGTGCGCTGCTTCTGCCCCCCGGAGAGGGTCGCGCCGCGCTCGCCGACGGGTGTATTCAGGCCCTGTGGGAGTTGAGGGAGGTCGTTGCTCAACCGTGCCGTCGTGATCGCCTGCTCCACCTCATCGTCCGACACGTTGTCGAGGCCGAGGGTTATATTGTCCCGCAAGGACATGCCGAACAGGAACGTCTCCTGCGGCACGATCGCGAGCGAGCGCCGGAGTGCGTCAAGCTTGATGCGGCGGATGTCCTGCCCGTCGATGAGCACCTCCCCCTCGTACGGGTCCTGCACCCGCGCGATCAGCGATAACAGCGTGCTCTTCCCCGCCCCGGTCGCCCCTACTACGCCGACGGTGCTGCCCGCGGGCACCTCGAAGTCTATGTTCCGCAGCGCCCAGCGCCCGCCCGCGCGCGCGCTGACGCCACGCATGGCCACCGCTCCCTGTATTGGTACGTCAGAGGCTCCCGGTACGTCCTTGACGTGCGGCTCGTGGCGCAGCACCTCCGCGATCCTTCCCGCGGCAGCCCCGCCCTGCAGCAGGCGCTCAAAGGCCGAGCTTACCTGTACGGCGGCGTTGCTGAGCAGAGTGATGTACACGATGAACTGCACGAGCTGGCCGATAGTGAGCTGCCCGCGGATCACGAGCGCGCCGCCCACCGCAAGCACCAGGGCGGCAGTGAGCCTCACCACAGCACCGGGGATAGGCGAGATCAACCCGCTACGCAGCATGAAGCGCAGGTTGCTCCTCGCATAGCGCTCGTTCGTCGCGCTGAACGCATCCGCTACCGGCGCCTCCTGACCGTACGCCTTGAACATGCGGACGGTGGTGAGGTGCTCCTGGGAGAACGCCGAGAGGTCCGAGATGTCGCGCTGTACCTGGTCGGACGACCGCTCGAGCACCGGTCCGAGAAAGAGCTGGGCGACCATCGTTACTACGAGGCATCCGAACACGAGCACGGCGAGCAGTGGGCTCGCGTTCGCCATCAGAAAGCACCCCACCACGAGAAGCACGAAGGAGTGCAGCATCATCTGGAAGCCCGCACTGAAAAAGCGCCACACAGGGATGAAGTCGCTCGTCGCGCGTGAGAGGAGGTCGCCTGTGCCGAAGAAGGCGTAGTTGCGCTGGTCGAGTACAAGCAGCCGCGCGAACATGTCCCGGCTCATCTCGTAGGACACAGCGGCGGCCATCTTGCCCGTCAGCATCCGAAGGAGGTAGCGGAACGTTGCGAGCGTGGCGGCGAGCGCCAGGAGACCGGCAGCGTACGCCGCGAGCACGGGCAGCCGCACCCCGCCCTTCAGCTCATCCACCGCGCGGCCCAGAAGGTACGGGCTGTACGCACTCGCTGACGCGCCTATCACCGCATATACCAGGCAGCCGATCAGCCACATGCGTCGGCCGGAGATGTACGGCCACAGATACTTGATGCCCGAACCTCTCATGAGCCTCCTTTGGTTATAAGTTTGGGGATGCAGACAACGAAGCAAGATTTATACCGGTAGGACTCCAAGTACCGGTCGAACTATGTGCTTGCTACGGTATGCCCCTGCGCTCCTTCGCGCCCGGTTCGGTCGCAGGGCGATTTCAAAGCCGGCCCGGGAGACCAACGCCTCCCACTTCTGCCAACTGTGTGGCGCTTTTATCAGCGCGTGCAGGGGGAAACGCCTGTAGAGACGTTGCACGCAACGTCTGCGTTACGTCCGCGCGACGTGTCCCCCCACCTACACGGACTCAGGCCTCGCCCTGTCCGGTCGCGGGAGGAATCTGGAAACGGTGTATCACGAACTCCGCGCGGCAGAGGTGGAACGCGAGCACCTCAAGGAAGGCCCGCTGCTCTCCGTCTAAGCTATCATCCGACGTGCTTGAAGCGTTCGAACGGAGCCGGCGACACAACGAGGCTGTATACAGGCGCCTGGGATGGCCGCTGCCCGATCATCCGCTGGAAGGCGTGGCGTGGCCGCCCGTTCCGCGAGACGAAGCTACAGCAGGCCGCGAACGCTGGTTAAGGCACAGCGTTCATTAGATCTACCATCCGACGACACGGACCATCCCTGGAACCCTGTTCCTGCAGCCTGATCCGGAGCTATCCTGCCGACGCCGTAACCGTCGGCAGCACAACCTCGCCCGCCGCGTCCTTCTCGGTGCGTGGGCGCAGGAAACGGGAGCGCTTCGGCTTGCGGCGCTCGTCACGCAGGGTGGTCATATCCTCGATGCGTGACGTGAAGAGGATGCCGTCCAGGTGGTCAATCTCGTGCTGAATGCACTGGCTGAGCAGGTGGTCCGTTGCGCGCAGCCGATGCTCCTTGCCCCTGATGTCCCGATATTTGATAGCCGTCCACGGCGCGCGCGGCACGTCCGCGAAGCGTCCGGGGAGGCTCAGGCACCCCTCCAGCATCGGCGCCCGCTCCTCCGCCATCTTGACTATCTCCGGATTCACGAGCACGTACAGCTCGGGAGGCTTCGTCTCCACGAGCGTCCCGTCTTCCTTCTCCTCGTACTCGCCGGGCATCTCCATCGTGACCACACGCCGAAGCACGCCCACCTGTGGCGCGGACAGCCCCACACCGTCGGCAGCGCGCATCGTCTCGACCATGTCCTCCACGAGCTGCGCCAGCTCCGCGTCGAACGACGTCACCCTGGACGACTTGCGCTTGAGCATCCGCAGCTCATCCGGTTGCTCCATCTGTAGTATGCGGCGTACCGCCATCCCCTACCTCACTGCCTCTAAACGTTGTCAGACTTAATTGTATCACGCGCCCGGATGGAGGCGTGATTGTGAGGCGAGCAAGTAGTCGCAAATCCTGAATGGAAACCTGCGGCGTGTACGTAGAAGACGGCTATGGTACACGATGCTGGCACTCACCGGTCCCGGCGGCTCGGAAAAGACGCGGCTGGGGCAGAGGGTCGCGGAGGCTGCCGCCAACACGTTCGCCGACGGTGTCTACTTCGTTGGCCTTGAATCAATCACCGATCCCACCTTCGTCGTGCCTACAACCGCGAGGGTGCTCGGCATACCGGAGGCATCCAGCAACGAGTCACCGCAGGACTGCTCCGTAAGCACCTGAGGGAGAGTCGCTCCCTGCTGCCTCGTGCCCACTGATTCAGTTGATAGGGTCCACACCATCCACTACTCCCCTTGCAGCGATTTCAAAGTCGTTGTTGGTGTGGGTGGACAGGCTGGGCAGACCTTGCGTGCAACGTCTCTACAGCTGTTTTACCCTCGGCGCGCTGATACGGCAACTAATACCATTTCGTCGTGAAGGCGGCTTACATCCTGCTGAGTAACGGGAGACATGGAGGTGGGGTATGAGCGGCGTGATCAAGGCGGTGGAATGGGGCGAGACGGCTGAGGAGTTGTACGAGAGGTACAAGGCCGAGACTGAGATCAATGCTCGGAAGCGGCTGCAGGTGCTGTGGCTGGTCAGATCGGGTCGGAGCGCTAGAGCAGCGGCCAAACAAGCAGGGGTTGGAGAGCGTACGGTAGTGCGCTGGCTTGGCTGGTACCGAGAGGGCGGGGTGATCGCGGTACTGGAGAGGGTGCCGGGGCATGGAGCTACGGGTGCCGC
>JADDPP010000323.1 GCA_016781845.1 Rubrobacter sp. | reverse complement strand
CTCAGTCCGCACGAAGCCATGACCTAAGCGCCCAGCTTCTGAGAGCACCAGGGCCAGCGCTTTGCGAGCACGGGGGACGTACTCGATCTCCTCCTCCGCGTGGCCCTCGCCCCTGCCGATCACCGACTGGCCGTGAGTACGTGGACAACATCCACGCGCCAGTACTCCCCCGACGCGCGAGCGGACGCGCCAGGACACCCAGCGTCATATAGAGTGTGGCTGGACGGTGGTGACGGTCAAGAGTCTGCCGGTCGATTCATGCGAAAGGGTTACTGCGTTGGCTCCCTCTCACGCAGCGCGCGTACTATACTCTTCAAGCCTCTGACCGTGGCATACGGGTTCGGCTCTTGACCATCCGCGATCGCTCGGACAACGACTACCGCAGGCCCGAGGTCGACGTGCGCCACAAGCCTGTTGGAGGGCTTGCCACGGCATTCACGCTCGGCCTTCGCCGGCACAGGCAGGGGCCCACCCTCGTCGTAGCTGTACGCCGAGTAGATAATGGCGCGTCCGGTCGGCAGGGGCACCTCCTCCTGCTTTGGGCAGTAGCCACCCAGTGGGCGCAGGAGGCGTCTCGCGATGGCTGGGCGAAGCTCCTGTAGTGTGATGCGCACCGGCTCGTATGTCCGCCCCAGCAGCCTGTACTCAAGCTCAAACTCGTACGGGTCACCCTGAGGCGCTGCCTCCACTTGATGGAGCACGAGCGGGGGCAACCCTGCCTCACCCTCGTATCGCCTGCCCAGCCAGTACACGGGAACAGTCCAGCCTCGGTCCAGCAGACCCTCATCAGGCTCACGCGCCACATTTATTGAGCTTGGATCGAAGAAACCGTCCGGCAGGCTCCCCACCGCGATGAACTCGTGCCGGTACCGCTCGTGGATGGAGTTGCGCTCGCTGCGCTCGCCAGCTTCAACCAGGCTCTCAAACTCCCGGGCGATGGGGAGGAAAGTCTCCGAGTCCAGATACACCCGCTGGGTGTACGACGCGGGCCATTCACCGGAGGAGTACTTGCCGCCCCTGACAAGGACGATCGCCGATCGTGCATCGTAGCTCCCGTGCTCCACCTCTGCCCTTGACTCCTTCTCACCCGGGAATGGGCACGTTAGGAGCAGGCTCGTCGTCGTGTTCGCCCCGTAGCAACGGTGTGACTGCCTCTCAGCAACCCGAGAGTAGCTCCCCCCTCCCGAGGTGATCGCCACCCCTTCCCTGTACACGTTCGGCTCCTCTCGGGCAACGTCGCGCCGCGCGTCCACCCAGATCTCTCTGCGCCCTCCTGGACCGCCGTCGATCGTGGCGTGGTAAACGAGGCCGGGACGGGCTAGCGCGCCCGCGACGCGTTCGTAGACGCGCTCAACCGATGGGCCGTATGCCTCCGGGGAGGAAGCCACGGAGGGAGCAGGTGTAATACCAGAGGGCCGCACCACGAATGCTCCTGGGTCTGCACGGACGAACAGGACGGCTGCCGCGACGACTGCCAGTACCGTCACCAGTGCAGTAGCCACCGCTGGTAGGCCCCGCGGTGTCCGGGCTGCCCTAGTGTGCATCCTCTCGATCTCGGCGAATGGGACTAGCTCCGTCGCCTCCACCAGCTTCCG
>JADDPP010000066.1:64094-68005 GCA_016781845.1 Rubrobacter sp. | reverse complement strand
CGACTAAAGAAGGGCGGACCTGAGTGTCCGCCCTTACTCCCAAGTCGTCCTTTGAAAAACCACGGCTACGTCTACTGGTGGGACGGCTCAATCCTGACGCACTTCAGTCCCGACCACCGCTCCTCCAGCAGTCCCGCGAGCGCCCGAAGCCCCCACTCCTCGCAACGCCGGTGGCCTACCGCGACCACCCCGATGCCTGTCTCCTCCACCGCGCGCATGGCTGGCTGTCGTACCTGCCCTGTCACGTATGCCTTAGCGCCCCGCATCGTGGCCTCGCACACCAGAGCATCGGTCATCGCTCCCACGACCGCCACCCGCGTTACCTCATCGCCCGCCCCGGCGTGTACCGTCTCGCACCCACCGAACACTTCCGCAACCGTACGGCAGAAGCGGTACCAGCTTGGGGACGGAGCGATCCCGCCGAGCATCCCGATAGGGCGCCCCTGCTTCGCGCCGAGTGCCTCCAGGTCGCGCATCCCCAGCGCCTCAGCGAGCCGGGGGTTATAGCCCGTGGTCAGCTTCTCGTCGAACGCGAGGTGGTACGAGAGCACCCCGACGTCGCCCAACTCCTCCAGAGGCAGGTGCCACGGCCTGTGTGCGAAGAGCGCATCCAACCGCTCGTCCTCCACCCACTGCCCGATCTGCGGCCACCCCTCCAGCACCAGCCCGAGCCGCCTCACCGTCCGCTCGGATGCGCTGTACACCCCGCCCTGGTCATCTCCGAACCGCTCCATCCCGAACAGCCCGTCCAGAAACCTCGCTATCTCATCCAGTGCTACAGCCATCAACACCCTTTCACTGCGCGCAGCGAGGAACAGACGTCCAGACGCCCTCCGGCTGTACACGCACGCATCATAGTGTTCCTTGAGCTGAATGTGTGAGCCTCCACGCGCGCTCGTGAGGGCTGTTTGGAGTATCGCGGGCGGGAAGTACGCCACTCCTCGGCGCTGGACAATGTATGCTATAAGGTAGCAGATGAGTACCGGGAGGCACGCGACGTGAGCCAACTCGCCGTCGAAGGCCTATACAGGGAGTACGGGGCGGAGCTTGCCGCCTCGCTCCTGCTTTCCCTCGAAGACAGCCACGCTGCGGAAGCCCTGGCTCACGAGACGTTCCTGCGCGCCGTCTCCGAGGAAGCGAGCCTGCGATCCCATCCCGACCCGAGAGCATGGCTCTATCGCACAGCGTACAGGCTCGCGCGCGGCCGCAGGGCCGGCTTCGGCCTCCGCCCGCAACTCACGGTCGCGGAGGAGCATCCAATCCTCGCGCCTAAAGGCATCGCTCTCTCAGCAGGCCTGCTTCAAGCGCTGCACGATCTGTCCCCACTGGACCGCGACGCGACAGTGCTGCACGAGCTAGCGGGCTTTGAGATTGGGGAGACCGCCGAGCTGCTGGGTCGCGCGACAGGAAGTATTGAGACCGCCAGTCGCAGGGGACGTGACGCTCTGGAGGCCATGCCCGCACACCGCGAGGCGTACCAGCAACTCGTGGCCACCGTGCACCCCATTCACGAGGAGCGGCTGGAGGACCTGTCATACGCGGATGTGGGGGAGCGGTCGTTCACGGCGTACTTCGTAGGCATCGCCGCCGTGCTGATGCTGCTGGGCTGGGGAGCGCTGCGGCTGCTTGATGGTTCGGACGCACCGCCACCCCAGGCCACCGGCAGCCTGGCCGCACCCGCCCCTACCGCCACGCCAACGGCGAGCACCGGTGCGGTGAGGGCTACCGAGGTGCCTGTCGCCGGTGAAAGTAGCGACCTGGACACCGGCAGAGACACGTCCTGCACGAACGCTTCCGCCCTTTCGGAAACGATAGCGCGACCGTTGGTGGGCAAGAGCGCGGGATGGGTATTGCACATCCGCGCAACCCATCTATGGGAGACGCCGAAGGGCAAGAAGATCAACTCTCAGCAGACCGAGCTCTGGCTCGACCCCGGCAACGGAGACTCCCGATACGTGACGAGGGACACGCAGCCTCCGTTCGAGACGGTGTACGTACGCGGCGGCAACCTCTACTCCCTCAGCGTGCCCTCGCAGAAGAACACTGCCACATGGTCGCTGCCCGACACCTCCGACCCGTACGCCGGACCGCCACAAGGATACGTGTACCGGTACAAGCGATATATGGAGCGTATGCAGACCGCTGTCAAGGACGAGGAGACAGTGGATGGGAGGCGCGCCGCAGTCTTGTTCGTTGGCGGGCGCCAGTACGGGCAGCGGATACTGAAGGTCTGGGTAGACAGGCAGGACGGCAAGCTCCTGCGGGAGTTCCACTACTGGGTGAACGCGGACGACGTGCCCGTACTGCAGGTACGTCACTACATCAGGTACACCCTCCTCGAGCGCGTCCCCCGCGACAGGCTTGCCGCCGACCTCTTCGACCTCCCGCAGGCGCGCTCCGAGCCAGTTCGACGTACGCCGGAGAATGATGAGGACGACGATGCGGACGCAGCATCCCCTCTCGCCATCCCCGCGGGCCGTCTTGAGCGCCTCGGACTGGAGTGTACTCGCAGCTGGACGCAGGGAGTGGATCTGACAACCCTGCTGGAACGGCACAAAGGCCAGCGCGTCCTCAGCAATGTGTGGACGCCGCCCGGCAGGGAGGGTGCCACGTCGGTGCTGGGAGTGCTCGACGAACGGTACTCGTTCCCGTCCCCCGAAGCCGCCGAGTCCTTCCTCCAGGGTGGCATTCTGAATGAGTTCAGCATTGGCATGGTAGAAGACAGATCGAAGCTCCAGATTGTGAGGCTGGGACGACTGACGGTGGCGTACAAGGCGCTCTCCCTGGGGAACAGGGACAGCCCGATGCAGCGCGTGTACGTCTTCGCGTTCCGGGTAGGGAACGTCGTGTCCAGGCTGGGCGTCGCGGGCAAGCATGACCTGTCACGCGAACAAGCGTTTGAGCTTCTTCGCGCTGCCCTGGACCAGATGAGCCGACCATCAGACCGGTCGGCGGGATCCCCACCCGGCAGAGCTATCACTCCCTGGCCTACCCCCACGCCGAAGGCCGGCGGGGCGTATGACGTGGCTTCGCAGGGAATCATAGCGTACACATACAGCTACAACGGCAGGCACGGGGTGTACGGCATGTACCCGGACGGCTCCAATCGCGTACGGCTGACTCGAACATCGCTTACCAGCCAACCCAACGGGCTTGTATGGACGCCCGACGGTCGGGCAATTGGATTCAACGTCGAGCGCAAGACGCAGACGCGCACCTCGCTCGCTTCGTACTTCACTAGGACGGACGGCAGCGGCATGGTTCCAGCTGGCATTCCTGCACGGAAAGGTGGTTACGCCTGGTCGCCAGACGGCAGACACGTCGCTTTCGCTGAGTCCGGCGAGATATGGGTATCGAACATGGCTGGCGAGCAACGCAGGCGGCTCACGCAGGACCGGGTGGAAGACTCGGATCCCTCCTGGTCTCCTGACGGGAGCCGCGTCGTCTTCGCATCGTGCGAGCAGCAGTGCCAGAGCCGCCATCGGCTCAGAATTGTCGGCACCGATGGTGGCCGTCCGGTTGACCTCACTACCACTTCGCAGCTTCCCCCTTCTCCCGCCTGGTCCCCCGATGGCAAGCGTATCGCCTTCGTCGTCACGGACGGCGCCGGCAGGGGCGCCCTGCAGCTCATTGGTCCGGATGGCGCCGGCCGACGCCAACTAATGAGCGAGCGAGGAGCCAGCTACCTTAACCCCACCTGGTCGCCTGATGGCAAGCGCCTTGCCTACAGGGCCGCAGGCATTGCGCCCCCCGGCATCTGGGTCGTCAACGCCGACGGCAGCGGCCAGGACAGGATCGTGGGAGCGGGGCCGGGCGTCCTGGGAGAGATCTCATGGTCTCCCGCTGGCGTCACGCTGCCCGAGGCCCAGGAGTACACCGGACGCGGGCCGGTGCCCGTGGGCGTACGAAGC
>JADDPP010000066.1:0-63953 GCA_016781845.1 Rubrobacter sp. | reverse complement strand
TGGGCGTACGAAGCACATCTCTCGCCCCACGCCGATAGAGCCATCCCTGGCCGCAGGCTTGCGTACACTCTCATCCTCAGCCGCGAATACCGCACGCTCTGATCGGGCCCAGCGGACAAGCCTGAAACCAGCCAGGCAAACGCTTCTTCCTTCCCGCCCCTCCATATTCAGCATGGACCGCGAGGATACGAACTGAATAGACCAGCAGGCAGAACCCCAGGAGCCTACTACCATGAACATCGGACAGATGCAGACCCGCAGCCGCGCACTGGGGCGGCACATTACCTTCAGCTTCAGCCTGCCCGATCCTCAGGAAGCCGGCCCGCCACCGTACCCGGCCCTTCTGCAGCTACACGGCGCGACAGATGACCACTCGGCCTGGATCACCCGCTCGAAGCTGGCCGTCTACCTCGATAACAAGCCGCTTATCGCCATCATGCCCGATGGCGGCCTCAGCCTGTGGGGCAACCGCGGTCCTCGGGAGCGGTACGAGGACTTCCTGATGGAGGATCTGCTTCCCACCTGCTCCGCGCTCTGCCCTGTGCGACCCGGCCCCTGGGCGATAGGCGGCCTCTCGATGGGCGGCTTCGGTGCGCTCCGCCTCGGACTCAAGTACCCCCACCGCTTTGCCTCTATATGGGCGCACAGCAGCTTCATCCCCGACCGACCTGCACTGAGAGAGCGATTCCCGGACATGACAGCGGAGGAGCTCGACCACTTCGACATCTATGCCATAGCCGCCGAGGCGGTCAAGGCCCCCACGCGCCCGCGCCTCTCGCTCGACTGCGGCACGGAGGATTTCCTGATCGAGCACAACCGAGCCTTCCATGACCACCTGCAGAAGCTCAACTACCCGCACGAGTACGCTGAACACCCCGGCGCCCATACGTGGGAGTACTGGGACGAGCACGTCCAACAGGCGATACCGCAGCACCTCGAGGTTCTCGGCGTCACGGCGCAGGCGAGTGATGAGCTCTCCGCATAACGCCTGGAAGACGGTCATTCCAGGTGGCAGTATGAAACCTCTACGGCAAGCACCGGGCATGCCGCTTTATCGCCGGATTCTGGTCTTTGTGGAGCCCTCGGCTAAACACCGGCTGGGGTACTCCCGCTGAGAACTCCCCGGACGGTATGCCCTGGTTAGCCCACTGCAGTGCGCCGGACGCGCCTCGGCTGCGACGTAGGGAAGCGGCAACTGTCCTCGCTCAATATAGGAGAAACGGGTCGCGTCGCTCCCTGAACCCGGAAGTCTCCTCCCTCCAGTCTGCGGTGATCTCCGCCACACCTGCTCCACCGTCCAGCATGCGGCGCAGCTTGTCGCTTCCGTACAGGAGGTCCACGAAGAAGCTGCCGTCGTGCCCCGAGCGCCAGGCGAACTCCTCCGGGGCCAGCTCCCGGATTGCGTGCAGCAGGTGGACGCCCAACTCCACTGGGCGGACCTCGCTGCGGTCGGTGACGTATGCCTGTACGCCCCTGCACGAGAAGCCGGCGTGCTTTGAGTAGGTAGGCGTGAAGTATGCCGGTCGGAACGCGAACCCTGGAAGAGTGCGTCGCTCCAACTCCGCAGCGAGCTCGAACGGGTCGAGCCATGGCGCTCCGACGAGCTCGAACGGTCGCGTCGTTCCACGTCCTTCTGATACATTTGTGCCCTCGATCAAGCACATACCGGGGTACAGCGTCAGTGAGTCGAGCGTCGGCAGGTTGGGCGTGGGCTGGACCCACGGCAGCCCGGTCTCATCGTACCACTGGTCGCGCCGCCATCCCTGCATTGGCACGACCGTGGGCGTCGGCCATCCCCTCTCCGCCGCGAACAGCCGCGCGAGCTCACCGCACGTCAAGCCATGTCGCACCGGGATGGGGTGTGCCCCGACAAACGACGCGAAGGCGGGGTTGAGTGAGGGTCCCTCGATGTGAACGCCAGAGATGGGGTTGGGGCGGTCGAGAAGGACGAGGGGTATCCCGGCTTCCGCGCAGGCTTCCTGCACGAGGGACATGGTCGAGATGTAGGTGGCGTAACGGACTCCTACGTCCTGAATGTCAAAGAGCAAGGCGTCCATTCTCTCCAGCATCGCGGGGGTCGGTCGGCGGGTCTCGCCGTACAGGCTGTACACCAGAAGCCCCGTGCGCCCGTCCACGGAAGCACCCACCTCCACGCCCGCCTGGGCCTCGCCCCGCACCCCGTGCTCCGGCCCAAACAGCGCAACCAGCCGAAACTGGTCCGAAGCGTGGAGAAGGTCCGCCGTGCTGCGGAACCGGCTATCCACCCCGGTGTGGTTCGTGACCAGCCCTACCCGTTTACCGGTCATCTCTGGGAGACCTTCGGAGAGCAACACCTCAAGCCCGGTATGCACAGACACCTCCTACGGACCTCACCTGCTGGAAGACCAAATTTGGGCTCAGTACGTGCGCGTTACCTTCTGGAGGCCGCGCGGCGTGTCGGGGTCCAGCCCCTTCGCCAGTGCCAGGTGCAGCGCAAGCAGCTGTCCCGGCAGTATCGCGGTAATTGGGCTGAGCCACTCGGGCGAGGGTGCAGCGAGCGGCAGCAGGGTCCTCGCGAGCGGGCGCGCCTCCTCGGCGTCGGAGATGGCTATCAACTCTGCACCGCGCTCCCGCAGGTCCTTAGCCATGCCTAGCATGTCTTCAAGGACCGCTCCAGCGGGCATGACGAGAATCACCGGCAGGTCTTCCTCGACGGTGGCGATAGGCCCATGGCGAAAGTCCGCCGACGAGTACGCGGTGCTCATCACGTAGTCCAACTCCTTGAGCTTCAGCGCGAGCTCAAATGCAGTGGCGTAGTTGTATCCACGACCGATCACTACGCACTGCCTCATGTACCGGTAGCGCTCGGCCCTCTGCGAGACCGTCGCCCCCGCGCCGGCCAGGGTTTTCGCTATCGCCTCCGGCATGCCCTGCAGCGCCGCGAGCTTCTGGCTGTCCCCATTCCATGTTGCAGCGAGGAGCGCCAGCACCGCGAGCTGGGCCGTGTACGTCTTCGTCGCGGCAACGCTACGCTCCGGTCCCGCATGCAGCTCGATGACATGATCCGCAGCGGCGGCGAGCGGCGAGGAGCCATCGTTTGTAATGGCGAGCGTCGGCCGCCCCTGCCGTCTGCCCTCCTCAACCACCGCTACTATATCGGGAGACTGCCCCGACTGGGAGATGCCTACCACCAGCGCACCCCTCAGTCTGGGTGGAGCGTGATATATCGTGTGGAGCGAGGGTGTCGCCAGCGATACCGGGTAGCCAGCGAGCGACGCCAAGGCGTACGTGGCGTATGTCGCCGCGTAGTCGGAGGTGCCCCGTGCCGCTATCTGGATGTACTCAAAGTCCGGTAACTGGCAAACGATCTGGCCCGCGTGCGCAGTCTCGCGCTCCAGCAACCGCGCGACAACCTCCGGCTGGCTGTATATCTCCTCCTCAAGCAGCGACCTGCCGTCTACTCTGTCCACCTACTCCCCCCTTCCACGGTGCGAGCTCAACACACCCTCCCCATCTCCATAGAACCGGAACTGCCAGTGTTTGGGAAGCACTTGCGCGTCCGGACACGATCCAGCCACGTGGCGGCTGTAATTCTTACCGCCAGCTCCGCTGCGTGGGACCGTGGCTATGACTGCTATCTCGATGTCGCGAGGCCAGCGCGGCAGTACCCGCCAGCGACCATCCCACTGGCTTACGAGACCGGTGACGACCGCCACATCGCCCCTGCTTCCGCGGAGCTTCGGGATGCCCGTCGTGTCCACCACCCTGACCCGCGCCTCCCCAGTTCCATCATCTATACGCAAGGTGGGCCACTGCCGCTGGGCGATGGGGGCCTGCACGGTCACGAGTCGCCCCTCGGTCCCCGCTCCGATGGCCCCGGTCTGTACCGCTAGGGCCGGCACCGGCGTCCCCGACTCCAGCCAGAAGACATCTGCCCCGCTCTCCAGCCGAACGATGCGTTCCCCATGGTACGTGTCGAGCTCGCCCTGGACGCGCACTCTGTCTCCCTCGGTCAGCGATGGATAACCCCCGCTTGGAAGATGCAAGGCGATGCCCGTCATCTCGTCACCCACGTAGGCGCGCGCCTCGCCCAGCACGCTGGGGGGAGCGGTCACCCGTGCCTCGAAACGTACCTTCATGCCAAGAGGGAGTGTGCGGGAATGGGCAAGCGTCACATCGCGATAAGAAGGCTCTACAGTGTCAGGAGTACCGGGAGTTCCAGCGTGGGTGTCCCCATCAGTGTCCTCTCCCGCACCACCGCCGACCTGCGCCGTGGCTAGAATGTCGGCCCCGTAGCGCGGCAGAAGCCTGTACCTGCCATCCCACTGGCTGACTATGCCCGTTGCTGACACCACGTCGCCCGCGCCGCCGTCGAGCTTGGGGATTCCGGTGTCATCCAGGATGCGTACCCTCGCCTCACCGGAGCCATCGTCCACGTACAGTGTCGGCCACTGCCGCTGCTTGATGCGCGCGACAACCGCAACCAGTCGCCCCTCCAGGTGAGCCCCCAATTCGCCTGTTACGGCCGCTCGTGGTTGTAGGGCTACGCCCGGGCCGAGCCACTCCACGTCCGCCCCCTTCGCAAGGCGGAGTATCCTCTCCCCGTGAAAGGTATCCAGCTTCCCACGCACCCGGACCCGGTCACCCTCCTGCAGCGATGGGTAACCGCCCTCCGTCAGGTGCAGCGCGAGGCCCGCGTCGGAGGTGCCCACGTACGCGCGGGTGTCTCCGAGCACGCCGGGCGGGGCCGTTATCTGTGCCTCGAAGCGCACCCGCGTACCCGCTGGCAGCGCCCGCACCTCCGCAAGCGAAACATCGAGCCACGTCTCACGCGAAGCGTCTCCAGGAGGTGGCTCGTCGCCACCTGTTACGGGCCCGGGCTCCGCAGGTTCTATCAGGAGGTCAGAGGGGTACCGGGGAAGTAAGCGATACCTGCCGTCCCACTGGCTGACAATACCCACGACGTTCGCGGTATCGCCCCTGCCCCCCGCCACCCGTGGTATAGCGGTGCTCTCCATCACACGGACGCGCGTCTGTCCCGTACCGTCGTCCAGTTGCAGCGTGGGCCACTGTCTGCGCGTAATGGGCGCGCGCACCCTCACGAGTTGCCCCTGCAGAGATGCCCCCACGGAACCGGTGCCCGTTGAGACCGGACGCAACAGCTCACCGGCGCCCAGACGGAGCACGTCCGAGCCCTTCAGACGTATGATTCGCTCGCCGTGGTACGTGTCGAGCTCGCCTCGGACGCGCACCCAGTCACCCTCCGAGAGGCGCGGATATCCCCCCTTTGGCGAATGCAGTGCTATGCCAGCCCCGGAGGCGCCCACGTACGCGCGCGCATCCCCGAGCACTCCTGGTGGCGCTGTCACCTGTGCCTCGAAGCGCACGCGGGTGCCAACGGTGAGCCTGGCGACCTCGTGGAGGCTCACATCGCGCCATGTCTTGGGCGCGGTGCCATCGGTCGTGTCCCCACCGTCGTCACCGTCATCCCCACCGTGCCGCGTGAGGCGCAAGTGCGTCTCTCGGAAGGGAAGCACCCTGTACTTGCCCCGGTATCCGCTCACGATGCCCACGGCGTGCAGAGAGTCTCCGCGGCGGGCGCGCGGATTGCCCAGGCCGGTGCTCTCCCTGGCGTACACACGCACCGGGCTGTCAGGACTACCGATGTAGACGCTCGGCCACGCTGACTCCGCCACTGGCCCCTCGACCGCGACGAGCAAGCCCTCTGTCCGCGCTCCGACGCGCGCCAGGGCTACGGATACCGGTCGCGGCTCCGGCCCGCTACCAAGCCGCTCCACGCGCTTGAGCCGAAGCAGCCGCTCCCCGTACGCCGCGCCCGACTCTCCCGTCACGCGCACCCGGTCTCCGCTCTTTAGCGCCTGGCTCCGCGCCCCGGTTACGAGGATACCCCCGGTCGCGTCCTGCAGCCAGAAGCGCGCCTCTCCAAGAGGGCCGGGCGGAGCGGTAACTACCCCCTGAACACGCAGCAACTCACGCTCGCTGGCGGCCCTCGCCTGCCCAACCGTCGCGTCGCGGGGCAGTGGTTCAGGCGGGACGTGGCGCACGAGTCTCAGGTCAGTTCTGTAGCGGGGTAGGACTCTGTAATGGCCGTTGAAGGAGCTTACTACACCGACCGCCGTGAGCGTATCGTGCTTGCGCGGCGAGGGCCAGGCCAAGCCGGTGGTGGGGGAAATCCGTATCCGAGCCTCTCCGGACCCGTCGTTGAGCCTGACGCTCGGCTTCGCGACCTGCGTTACCGGGCCGCGCACTTCAACGAGCAGCCCTTCCGTTGCCACGCCAATGTGCCCGGTGCTCAGCTTCCTCGGGGTCGGTGGCGCCCGTGTCGCTAGCAGCGTAACGTCCCGACCATCGCGCAGCGCACGCTCGCCGAAGTAAGTACCCGGCTTGCCGGTGACCTCTACCATAGAGCCCGGCCGCAGCGCCCCACCCTCGCCCTCCGGCACCACCACGAGTATGCCCGCCGCCCCGTCCTGAATGTACAGCCGTCTCTTTCCGAGCAGGTGCGCTGGCGCGGTGACGCTACCCCGTATCCTGACAACACCCCGCGTGTTGTCTGCCCGCGCAGCGGAGATGCTTACCAGGGGGGGCGGCGGCTCAGGAGTCGGGGTAGCGCTCGGCTCCTGTGTTGGAGTGGGTGGCGGCTCGTGCCGAACAACGACGAGGTCGCGGTCGTATCGGGGCATCGGCCGGTAGCTGCCATTGAACGAGCTAACGATGCCAACTGCGGTCAACTGGTCATGTTTTCGGGGTGAAGGCCATACGATGTCGGTGCTCCCCGCGACCCTCACGCGCGCCTCGCCGCTGCCATCGTCCACACGCACGTTCGGCTTCGCCACGGCGGCAACCGTGCCTTCGATACGGACGAGCGACCCCTCCGTCTCCGGTCCCACATCCCCGCTTGCAATCTCCCGTGGCTCCGGCTCTGGCTCGGCGCCGCGGGCCGTGACTCCACCCCCATCCACCTGGGTGCGTATCGCGCGCTCCCCGAAGTAGCTTCCAGGGATACCCGTCACCTCCACGACCCGGCCGACCTCATAAGTCTGCGAGCCCTGCGGCACCATGACGAGGATGCCCCCGCTGTCATCCTGCACGTACAGCCTCTTCGCTCCCAACGTATGGGCAGGGGCAGTGATGATGCCTCGTACCGAAACAGGCTCCCCGCCATCGCGCGTGCGGGCCTCGGCAATACTCACCCTCTCAGGCGGCGGGGTTGGCGAGGGCGGGGGTGTATCAGTGGGTTGCGGGGTCGGAGTCCTGGTCGGTTCGGGGGTTGGCGTGCTCGTCGGCTCGGCAGTAGGCGAGCTGGTGGGGATGGGTGTGTGGGTCGGGGCAACAGTAACCGTGGGACCAGGTGTAATAGCGCGCGTGGGCTCGACAGTTGGCGGGGGCGGTAGCTGCTCTTCCAATACGATGTCATCGAAGAGCACGGGCTGGTCGGGCAGCTTGCCGTTCGCCTGCACACGCAGGTAGACGACGGCTTCCGTAGCGCCTCCCGCTGACAGCCATCGGGATTCGAGCCGCTCCCATTTCTCGGACTGGTTGGCTAGCTCCACATCATGAGCGGAACCGATCGGCATTCCGAAGCGTATACCGATGCCAGCCTTCTCGTATTCAGGGTCTGTCCACAGCAAGTACCCGGACAACCGGTACTTGCCCTGCGGAGAGATATTGAGTAGCTGCCTTATCTCCGTATACTGCTCCGCGGACAACGCGGCAGCTTTCGCGCCGCTACGTGCACCATCCTCCACAATCTCGAAGGGGCCAGTGGAGTTGGGATTCAGGCGCCGGCTTGCCTTGCCCTGCTCGAAGCCGCAGTTCGCAACCAGGTTAGGGGGGCCGTCACAGGGACGTTCATCGGTAGCGAGGGCTATGCTGCCGGATACGAGCGCGAGCAGCAGAAACAGGACGCACCATAGCTGAGTGCGAGCCAACTGGTAGGCCTTTCCCACCGGCGTAGGGGGGCCGGTGACCTCACTTTGCCACACGCGCGGAACACACGCACAGGGAGGCGTAACTGGCCGCAAATCATATCAGAGTAAAGCCTGCTTGCATAGGGATCGCATTGCACCCATTGCACCACAATCTATCGTGAAGGATGGGGATACGCTGCGGAGACGTTGCGTGCAACGTCTCTACACCCATTCTCCCTCTTGGAGCACAGGGCACCATCCGCGTCGCACGCCTGCACCTGCCGAGCTGTGGGATGAGCGAACGGGGCGCAGCCGCGACTACTCGTAGCGTCGGGATCAACAGAGGGGGACGCTGGACGAGACGGCGAGACAGGAGGTGGGCAGCGTGATGCGCGGCCAGAAGGAGGTGCGGAGGCAGTAGCTGAGGGAGCGTAAATCAGAAAGCACATACAGGCTGAGAGGGAACCCGCCGGTATAGTCCCAGCCCTCATCAAGGTTTACTACTGATGCAACTGGACCTGCACCCAGCACCGCCAGTAGCTCTTTGAGCTTGTCCGCGAGCTCCCTCGCTATCCAGCGACTATCTGCCCCCTCTCCGCTTCCTCGGGTCGGGCACCTCCCCCAACGCCTCCAGCACGGTCTTATACTGACTCTCGTCCATCGCGTGCCCCCCTACTTGGTGGTTCTCGGCGCGAGTCTACGCGATGGACTCCGACTTTGATATGACCCTGACGGTCCTGACACACCGTGAGCTGACCGTCTGTGTATGGCTGTTCCCAGCCTGCGGCCCCAGGCTACTTCAGCCTCACAGCTATGCCGTGGACATCTGCCCTCTCGGTTAGCGTTGGAGAGCCCCCTACCGTGCTGCACGTGAACGGAGCGCTTGGATTCGTGATAGGTGCGACAGCGACGAGCTTGCCGCGCAGCCCGGCCTCCTGTATCGCGATCACTCCCACACCCGGCGTGGATCCGACGGCGTTGTTCGTGGCGGTGGAGTTGGCGGTTAGCGGGCAGGGGCCGCGCAACGACGCGAACGCGTACCCTCCGTCGGGCGCGACCGCAATCAGATCGGGCGCCGGATCAGAGCTGTGCCTGGTGACCAGGCTGAATGTGCTTACAAGGGTGTCGGTGGTGGTATCCACCACCTCCATTGTGTTGGCGAACCGATCGGCGGTCCACAGGTAGCGTCCCTGCATCGCCCTGTTCAGCGCCAGGCCGTGAGTGTTGTAATCGCCACCGGTCTGGGAGAAGACGACTGTCGGCGCGGGTGTGTTCGGCGGGTATGGGCCGGAGCCCGACAGGCCAGCGAGCGGGAAGGAGTAGAGGTAAGATGCCGGGGGATTGGCGTTGCCGGAGTTGATGTACAGCCTCCCATCCCTCTCGACGCCGCCGCAGCCCTCAGGCTGAACGGTCGAGGTGTCGTACTCGGCGATAATGCTCATGGGAGTAGTGGTGCCATCCACCACGAACATGCCACCACCGCGGAGCGTCGTGAACACTAATCGGCTGGTGGAGTCGAGCACCGGGCAGATCGGGGCGTTGTCCGGGCGCACGCCAGGTGCTTGGCAAGGCGCGCCGCTCGGGGTGATGCACGTGGCCAAGTTCAGCGTGGCGCTTCCGTCGAGCGTGAAGGTGTTGGCCCCATAGTCCGTAGTTATCCTCTGCAGGAGCTTGCCGTTCTGGTTGGCAACCACTACGTAGCTGCCATCGGGGGAGGGAAAGGCGGCGTGAGCCTGCGTCCCTACGTCCACGCATGTGAGCGGCGTGCGGGTCGCGGCATCCAGGAAAACCACATGCCCCGTCGCCACATACGAGAGGATGGCGTGAGTGTGGGCGGGATTGAACGTAAGCATATGGGACCTCACCGGAGCCGAGCCCGTCTGCTGCAGGCAGAGAGACGCCACAGCTCCGCCAAAGTCGAAGACCTCGGGCGCCGCCGCTGCCGCATCATTCTGAAGCTCCTCACCTTCG
The DNA here is from genome assembly GCA_016781845.1 of Rubrobacter sp. Classification (GTDB taxonomy): domain Bacteria; phylum Chloroflexota; class Chloroflexia; order Thermobaculales; family Thermobaculaceae; genus JADDPP01. The sequence continues at coordinate 54,072 of JADDPP010000066.1, read as the reverse complement.
TAGACGTACAGCTTGCCCGCCGTGCCGGACTGGTCCACGGCCCACACCTCGAAGGGCGTCCCGTTCGCGTCGAGGGATCGCTGACTGGCGAACATTCCCCCGGAGACCAGCGCCAGCATGAGAATCACTCGCAGAACTGTACTCCACTTCATGGTCTATGTCCCCTTTCGTGGTTACGATGCCGCCTGATGCGAGGAGCAAGGCGAGCCGGCAGATGGGACGCGTGAAGACGTTCCAGACTCTACATGCCTGCGTCCTCATCCCCCTTGTCACGATGCCTGCACTGGAACGCGGATTCTGACAGCTAGACATCAGACCGAACAGAGTGGGGAGTATCATGAGGGCCATGTGCAGCAACTGATTCGCGCTTCACCCACCTATGAAGGCGTGTAAGGCCAACACCATGATTGTAGGTATTGCACTGAGGAGTTTCCTGAACATTAGCTGACAATCAGCTAACAGTTTCCTGACGACCTGGCTAACCGGAGCTGCCTCTGGCAGAGCAATGGACATCGGCAGCATCTGTTCGGACCATTTACATCAGGGGCAACCAGTCGTACTCAGCCAGGCTCACCTGCCGAGCCCAGGCGCGCCCCCACGAAGCCCGCGTGGCCAGCCACGAACGACGTGCCGTCCACCGCCCTCGCGCCCGCGAGCTGCACCTCCCTCAACGCGAGCGCTCCCTCCCCGCAGGCGACGACGGGTAGGCGATTCGAGGCAAGAAGGTATACCTCTCCCGGCTCATGGCCCGCCTCCCCGTCAACCGGTTCCCCACGCAAGATGCGCAGCCGCTCGCCCTGCCAGTAGGTGTAGGCTACCGGCCAGGGGTTGTACGCGCGCACCCGACGCGCGAGCTGCTCCGCCGAGTCGGACCAGTCGAGCAGCGCCTCTTCCTTAGTCAGCTTCGGAGCGTACGTCGCTCGATCATAATCCTGCTCCTTAGGCTCTAGCTCGCCCTTCGACCAGGCGGACAACGTCTCGACCAGCTGCGAGGCCCCGAGCCGTGCGAGCCGTGCCTCCAGCTCCCCGGCTGTCTCATCAGCGCCTATGGGAGTGCGCGTCTGGCTCAACACCGGACCGTTATCGAGGCCGGCACGCATGAGGAAGATCGTCACCCCGGTCTCAGTGTCTCCTTGAAGGATGGGCGCAACTACCGGGGACGCACCCCGGTAGAGCGGCAGCAGTGACGGATGCACGTTCAGCCAGCCCAGAGGTGGGACATCGAGCGCAGCCTGGGGTATAAGCAGTCCGTATGCGGCGAGAACGACGACATCTGGCGCATATCCTCGCAACCGCTCCACCACCTCGGCTTTCCGTCCCCTCTCCGGCTGCTCCACGGGCAAACCAAGCTCGCGCGCGGCCATGGCGACCGGCGAAGGGCGAAGCTTGCGACCGCGGCCGGCCGGGCGGTCAGGCTGGGTGTACACTGCCAGAAGCTCGTGCCCGGACTCTGAGAGGCATCGCAGCGTTGGGACGGCGAAGTGTGAGGTGCCGAAGAAGAGCACGCGCAAGGGGTTGACCATAACGGCACATGCTACAATGTCGAATAGATGTTTGTACAGGCTTCTCCCCAACATGCACCCCAGCAGACATCCTGCAGGGAGGTCTCCGCGCGCACCGTCTGGCTGCTGCTTGCGCTCATTCTCACGCTCGCCGCAGTGCCGCGCCTGCTTGGGGTCGGTTGGGACGGTGGCTATTACCTTCATCCCGACGAGCGCCACATCATAGATGTCGCGATGAACCGCCTGCACTGGCCCTCCTCCACGAGCGCCCTCCTCCAGGCGGACAGTAGTTCTATGAACCCCAGGCGGCTGGCGGAGAATGGGCAGCACCTGAGCTACTCCTACGGTACGCTGCTCCCGTACGTGCTCAAGGGTGCCTCCAACCTCATCTCTGTCGCCTTCGGCGAGGAGTATGCGAACTGGACGGCTATATACAGGGTGGCGCGTCCCCTCGCGGCGCTCGCCGACCTGCTCACCGTCGCGTGTATCTTCCTGCTTGGCAGACGGCTGTTCGGCGCAGGCGCCGGGCTGCTCGCCGCGGCGCTCTCCGCGCTCACCGTCCTTCAGGTGCAGTTCAGCCACTTCTACGTCGCCGAGCCTGTAATGACGATGTTCCTCACCGCCGCGCTGCTGCAGATAGTGCGCGCGCTGCAGGACAGGAACGGGCGGGCCGTTCTCTACGCAGGGCTACTGCTCGGCCTCGCGGTCGCCACGAAGCCGAGTGCTGCAGCGTTCGTGCCCGCAGGTCTGGTGCTGCTGACGGTAGGGGCAGCCTCGGGTCCGAATAACAGGACGGGTAGCGATACGCCGCGCGGCTGGGCGCCTCGGCTCGTGCGCGGAGTGCGGATAGCCCTCTTCGCGGGCATCGTGTCGGTTCTGGCCTGGGCGCTGTGGGAGCCGTACGCTGTGCTCGACCTGCGGACTTACCTCGCTAACATCAACGCTGAGAGCCAGATTCAACGTGGCATCATAGATGTGCCGTACACAAGGCAATACGTCGGCACGATACCAGGCTGGTATCACCTGTCTCAGTATGTGCGCTGGGGCGCAGGAATACCCCTCGGACTCCTGACTGCTGCGGGACTGCTCTGGGGCGTCTACCGGACGGCGCGCCGACGCGACTGGCGGTACGCCCTGCTGCTTGCGTGGATAGCGCCGTATACCCTCTCGATACTGATGCTGGAGGCAAAGTGGCTCCGGTACATGATTCCAATCAGCCCGGCACTATTGCTAATGGGCGCGGCACTTCTATGGCACTGGCACGAAACCAGGCAAAGGTTGAGGAACGAGGGCCGCACCTTCAGTTCTTTGCACCCGATTCTCATCCCACGTCTCGCGATGGGAGCTGTGCTTCTCGGATCTGCATTCTGGGTATTGGCGTGGAGTCGCATCTACACCCGCCCGCACAACTATATACAGGCTTCGGAATGGCTGTACAACAACGTTCCAGCCGGCGCCACAGTCGGCCACGAGCACTGGGATGACCCGCTGCCTCTCGCCCTGCCGGGAGAGGACCGGGGTGTGTACAAGTATCACCAGATCGCCATGTACGATGATTTGGCGCCGGAACAGAAGCTAGCTCAGGTGCAAGAGGCTGCGCGGAGCTCGGACTACATCGTCCTGGCTACGAACAGACTGTCGGACTCCATACCCCGCTCCCCGTGGCGCTACGCGGTCGCCATCCGTTATTACGAGCTGCTCTTCGAGGAGCGGTTGGGGTTCCGCGAGGTCGCGAGGTTCGACGACGGACCCGGACTGGGGACACTGAACGTTCCGGCCCAAGGTGCGGACGACAACGTGGCAGTGTACGATCACCCGACTACGGTGGTGTTCAAAAAGGAACGCAACCTGGAGGATTGGGAGTACGACGCCCTGTTCGTCGACGCGCTCGCCGCCCCTTACTCCCCCGAGCGACACGGCTCTGTCGAGAAGAGCCTGTTGCTCCCACCCAGGCGCGACGCCGCAGCGACTGGTTTGCCGTACTTTGGGGGGTCCGCGAGCACCGGCTGGACCGCAACCATGGCCTGGCTTCTCGCGCTCGAAGTCCTGGGGCTCGCCGCGTGGCTGCTGCTCGGTGGTCTGCTGCGGGCGCTTCCAGATCGCGGGTGGACGCTTGCCAAGCTGCTCGGTGTCGTTCTGCTCTCGTGGCTTGCGTGGCTGCTCCCGGCGCTGGGGCTGCTACCCGCCGGCCAGGGCACCGTCTGGCTCGTGGCCGTGCTTCTCGCGTGGTCGGCGGGTATCGCGGCGCTCGTGCGGCGGCGCGCGGTGTCCAGGGATGCTCGATTCGCGTGGCAGGCGATGCTTGGCTTTGAGGCCCTGTTCCTCGCGCTCTTCGCCGCGGGCGCGCTGCTGAGGGCCGCTAACCCCGACCTCTGGCAACCGTATTTCGGGGGCGAGAAGCCGATGGAGCTCGCGTTCATCAACGGTATCCTGCGTAGCTCGGAGTTGCCGCCGTATGACCCGTGGTTCGCGGGCGGCTACATCAACTACTACTACTTCGGCCAATGGATCGTGGCTTCCCTCATGCGTCTCAGTATGGTTGGTCCCCAGTACGGCTTCAACCTGTCGGTGGCCACCGTCTGGGCGCTTACCGGAACGCTCGCCGCGGCGGTTGGCTACACGGTAGCGTGGCGCGCGGGAAGGGCTGCGGCGGTGGTGGTGGGTGGTATCTCACTCGCATTCGTGCTGCTAATCGGGAACCTTGACGGCATCGTACAGGCCGTTGAAGTCCTCAGGGGTGACAGGAGCGGACCACTCTGGCAGAGCTTCGACTTCTGGCGCAGCTCACGGCTGAACATAGGCCAGCCAGGCGGCTTCATCCACGAGTTCCCCTTCTTTACCTTTCTGTACGGCGACCTTCACGCACACATGATCAGCATGCCACTGGGCCTCTCTCTCCTGCTGCTCGGCGCCTACGTGGTGACGTACAGGGAAGGCGTTCGGCCACGCGCGACATACCTCCTCACGGGAGTCGCTGGCTTGCTCGTCGGCGCTCTCGCAGTCACCAACCCCTGGGATGTGCCGACGTACGGAGGGATGTTCGGCCTCGCGTTGGGGGTGTACTGGCTCTGCAACACTGGCCGGCTCGCTGCCCTGCCGCGGCTCGCGCTATCGGGCCTGCTGCTTGGGGCGGTCGCAGCCGCCGCCTACCTCCCTTTCTTCGTGTTCTTCAAGAGCTTCTACGGTGAGATAGGCGTCGTGAAGGACCCCACGGGTCTGCCTGTCTACCTGAATATGCTGGGACTCTTCCTCTTCCTGGCCGCTTGGTACGGAGCGGCGCGCGCGTGGATGGGCGGCAGGAAGGCGCGCCTCGTGGCCGCGGTGGCCGGGTTAGCCGGCCTCGGCATCGCGCTCGCCCTTGACCGTCCAGTGCTCGGCCTGTTGGTGACCCTCCTCGGGCTCCTGCTGAACGCGACGTGGTCGAACAGGCGGTCCGCGGTGGCGCTCACGTGGAGTGGACTCGCAGCTGGCGGCCTCCTGGTCTGGACGGGAATCGAGGTGCTGTATCTCAAGGACTTCCTGGAGGGCAGCACGGCGTACAGGATGAACACGGTATTCAAGTTTGGTCTGCAGAGCTGGATACTGCTGGCTCTAGGCTGCGCCGGGCTGGCGTGGCTCGCGGTCACCATCGCCCATAGCCGGCTGGGCCGCGCCCTCCCGCTCGCGCTCCTCGTCGTGCTACTCTCCGCATCCCTGGTCTACCCCGTTTACGGTACGGCCACGCGGCTGCAGCAGCGGTTCCCAGAGCCTCCGCGCGGCCTCACCCTGGATGGGGAGTTGTTTCTTGAGACAGCTACGCTGCAGAACGTGTCGGGCATGGAGGAGCGTTACTCGGAGGACTATGCAGCCATTCGCTGGCTGCGAGAGAACGTGAGGCGACCTGAGACCATAGTCGAGGCGAGCATCGGACCGTACCGTGGGAACGGCGGACGCGTATCCATGTTCACCGGCCTGCCTACCCTTGTAGGCTGGGATAACCACGAGGCGCAGCAGCGGTACCCTGATGAGGTGTCGGAGCGTCACGCGGCAATTCGCGACCTGTACAACTCGCCCGACACGCGGAGAGCTCTCGAAGTGATCGAGCGATACGGCGTGAGGTACGTTTACGTTGGGCCAGTAGAGCGGCTGCACGAGTTCGGCGACCCAGCGAGGGGCGAGCCGGTGGTACGGTACGCATCTGCGCGAGGGCTGGCGAAGTTTGACCGGATGGTGGACCGCACGCTGCGAGTGGCGTACCGGAACTCCGGTGTGACAGTGTACGAGGTTCTGCCCTCCTGGCAGTGGGGTAACATGGACGATATCAGCGCCCAGGTGACGCCAGGTGGCTGAGGCACTGCGGTGGTGGCTGTGGCTGGAACTGATGACTCTGGTATCGCTGCCGCTGTGCGGGCTGCTGTTCCGATCCCTCCCCGACCGCGGCTACGCGCTGTCGAAGGCTTTCGGGTGGATCACGGCGGGGTGGCTCGCCTGGCTCGCCGCCTCCTTCGGGCTGGCCCCGTTCGGCGGGTCATCCAGCAGGCTGGCCGTGCTCGCCCTGGCTCTCGTATCCGTGTCAATGCTGCTGATGCACAAGGGCGGCTATCTTAGGGCCTGGTTGGTCTTTTTTCGGGAGCTAACCGGATATGTAGTGGCGGTCGAGGCGGCATTCCTTCTCGCCTTCCTGGCCCTCCTCCTGCTGCGCGCGCACATGCCCGAGGCCAGCGGCACCGAGAAGCCAATGGAGTACATGTACCTGCAGGCCGCCTACTCCGCCCGCTACATGCCACCGCCGGACCTGTGGCTTTCCGGGCACACAACGAACTACTACTACTTCGGCTTCTACCTGCACGCTTTTCTCGCGCGGCTCTCCGGCGTGCCTCCCGCCATCGCCTTCAACCTCGCCCTCGCAACCACCTGGGCCGTAAGCCTCGTTACCCTGGCAGGCGTTGGCTACAACGCGGTCGCTGCTGGCAGTCCCGCACGCGCCCCCCGCCTGCTGGGCGCGCTCCTCGCGCCGCTTCTGGTACTGTTCATCGGGAACCCGGCCGGCACCTTCGAGTGGTGGCGTGCATGGCGCGAGCAGCGCGGCTTCGACTGGTGGGGGCCCAGTCGCGTCGTGGCTGATACCATACCGGGCAGGCCGAGCCCCAGCGAGCCCATCAGCGAGTTTCCCGCCTTCAGCTTCCTGCTCGGCGACCTTCACCCGCACGTAATGGCGATGCCCCTGTTCACGCTCGGTGTAAGCGCCTCTCTCGCCCTCGCCCTGTACATGCGGCGGCCCCGAGTACAGTTGCTCGTGGGAGCGGTGACGGCTGGGGTGATAGTCGGCTGGTTATACATGACGAACAGCTGGGATGTGCCCGTCGTCGCGGCGCTCGCGGTCGCATCCCCCGTGGTTGGCGCGCAGAGCGGGCGGCTGCGCGAACGACTTCGCATGGCACTGCTCGTACCTTTACCCCTCCTGCTCGCGGCGGCTCTGGCGGCGATGCCCTTCCTGGCGAGCTTCGAGGCGCCCGTGCACCATAGTGCGGAACTACCCGAATGGGTCGCCTCCGTACCGCTCCTCGCGACGCTCGGCCGCTACCTAGGGGTTGTGTGGTGGGACCACTCGGAGGTCTCGGAGTTCCTGGGCGTGTGGGGCGTTCACGTGCTCCTGCTCGTGCTGGCACTGCTCGCAACTGCGCGGGCCGCAGGACCGAACGGTTGGGCGGCGAGTGCGGCCGTAGCGGCTGCGGCTCTCGTCCCGGCCGCTTTACTCGATGCGCCTGTGCTCCTCCTGCTTGCACCAGTGATAGTCCTCTGCCTTCACAACGCCTGGTGCCTGCCGTCCATCTCGCTACGGTGGGGCTTTCTGCTCTCCGGTGTCGGCTGGACACTCGTGCTGCTTCCGGAGATACTCTTTTTACGAGACGTGTTTGACGACCGGATGAACACGGTCTTCAAGCTCTACTACCAGGCGTGGCAGCTACTCGGAATATCCTACGCCGTCCTGCTACTCGGTGCTCTCGACCACCTCTCTCTCCACGTCACGGGTGGCCACAAGATAAGACTTGCTACACCGGTGGTCGTCACGGTCTTGCTACTGTCGCTCGCGTACCCGTATGCGGGAGTCAGGGAACGCTCGGCGGGCGGCTACAACGGACTCGATGCGTCGGCATTTCTGCGCGATGACGACAGGGACGCATATAAGATCGTCGAGTGGCTACGGAAAAACACGCGGCCCAGTGATGTCGTCCTGGAGGCGACGGGCGGCCAGTACAGCCTGTACGCCCGACTCGCGACGTACGCCGGTCGCCCCACCGTACTCGGGTGGGCGGGCCACGAGCAGCAGTGGCGACTTGGTCAGCCGGAACTACTCAGGGAGATCGCCTCACGAAGCGAAGACGTGGCGTCCATATACGACCCCGATAACGCTGAGGAGGCTCGCGCTCTGCTGGAGCGCTACGCGGTGAAGTACGTGTACTACGGAGATCTCGAGCGCGAGATGCAGGCGGAAAGGAGTATCACAGTCCGCGACCCCTTTGAGGGCGTACTCACGCCCGTGTCCAGGAGCGGCGACTCGGTGCTGTACGAGGCTCCCCAACAAACAAAGGGAGGACCCTGGCCGCGGCGGGTGCGCGGCGAACATGCTCAGGCTTAGCCCACGATGACGTACGAGCGCAGATCCCGTGGGAACGATCTCCCATCATCCATTATCCAGTCTGGCCTGATGGACCAGCCCATCGTCTCGGCGGTCCTTGCGTCCACCTTGAGGCTTACGCAGTTGCCGGACACCTGTGCTATCCAGCCGCACGGGATGTATAGCCTTCTGTGAATGTGGCCGTGATACCACACCTCCAACTGAGAGCAGCTTTGGTCATCCCACGGGTCGGTGGCGCTCTCGGGATCTGAGCCCGGCCATATCTCCGTTACAGTCCCGAGATTAACGTTGTCCGACGACTTCACCTCCATGAGGCCCTTACGTATCCGCTGCATGACCGACGCGCTGTACTCCGTCATTTTGCGCCTCCTTGACGGGCGAAGACTCCGTTGTGGACCACTCCGTTTCGGTCAGTATAAGAGGCTCTTCTGAGGGATACATGAAAATCCCCTTACAGTTGGATGACGGTTTCCTGACAGACCCGCTCGCCTTCGACCGATCCATGCCGCTCCACTTGCGCTCTAAAGTCTGGCCCGATCCGGTAGATGTCAGCGTGGCCGCACCTCTCCGGAGCGTGAACCTCACGGGAGTAAGGTGACAGCGCGTTCAGACTCGCCTTCGATCCGCTTGTCTCGGTGAGTGGTACAATACCCTCGTTACCGTGCCGCTTGTGGCGGCATGGCGAGGGAGGCGGGCACGATGAACATAGCGGAGAACATGGTGCGGCTTCAGCAGCGGCTGATCGAGCGACGGGCAAAGCCGCAGACCGTGGCGATGCTCGACCGGTACATCACGCTGGCTCAGCAGATGGGTGGCAACGAGTACACCTCGCAGCTACGGGTGCTGCAGCGGCTGATGCGCGCGCCTGAGGCAGCGAAGGACACGACGATCTATAACGACCTCGTGGGGCTTGAGGAAGAACTGGAGGGCGTTCGGGAGCAGAACGCCAGGGAGCGCGAGGCATTCGAGTCCCGCCCTATCCCGAAGCCCAAGAAGTTCTACAAGGAGCGCGATCGCAAGAAGCGGTAGCGATGCTCTCCGCACAGCGTACCTCAACCAACCCCTGGCGGTGCTGCTGCCGTGGTTGGGGGCAGCAGCCAGCCCAGGGGACGGATCTGACGCAGAGGCTGGACGGAGAGGCAGGAATATGCCTGTGCCAGGCTCAATGCCGGTTTCCAGCAGATGAGCAGCCACTCATACTGTCAGCCTTTACCTGTAGCAGGTGTAGCAGGTATCACGCTCGGTGACAGACTCTACCCTCGCCTCAGCCGCCCCAGAAACACACTACCACGCAGCCCGCGGATAGCAGAGACGACCCTGCCGGGAGCGACGCGCGCCGCCTGCGTAGCGACAGCCTTCCACTCCCCGTCCAGGTCGGAGTGATCTCGGGTCTGCCTTCCGAACACCTCACTCACGTAGCGGCTCGTTATCTCCCGTACGGAGCTTCGCGCTCCTGGCATCGCCGTTTCGAGCCGCGCACTGTGCTCTGCTGGTGTATGGCTCAGGGCGGGGCGAACGCCGAGGACGCTCCCCACCTGCAGCAGCTTCGCGTACTGCCTCCTCGCCCCTCGCAGACCACGCAGGCGGACGAGCGAGATGAAATACGCAAGCAGTGCGAGCACGGCGAGGACCGCCATTAGGAGCAGGATCGTCAGTACGAACCGGACGGGCGCGGGCAGCCTCGAAGACCCGGCAGCCCCAATGCTGCCGCCCATCGTATTTCCGTCAAGGTTCTTCTGCAGCAGGTCGTCTCCGGGGCGGGTTCCGGCAGCTATGCCAGGGTTGTAGGCCCCTCCTCCGACGCCTTCGGTGCGGCTGACAAGGTCGCGTATCGGCGTCGGCTCGTAGTTCACCCAGCCGTACGTCGGATAATACACCTGCGGCCACATGTGCGCCTGCGCCTCGGTGACGACGTACCTACCTAACCTGGTATCGTACTTACCCGGCGCGAAGCCGGTGACCACCCTCGCCGGCACATCGAGGGAGCGCAGCATTACCGCCATCGCCGAGGCGAACGAGGTGCAGTATCCTTCCTTCCTGTCGAAAAGGAAGTAGTCCACGAAATCACGGCCGGGCGGGGTGAGGGGCATATTCTCCTTGTACTTCAGACTGCGCAGGTACAGCTCGATCGCCTGTGCCTTCTCGTGCGTAGTCTTCGCCCCTTGTGTCAGTTCCAGCGCCCTAGCTCGCACCCGCTCTGGCAGAGATCCCGTTTCCAGGTAGCGATCCCGCACCCACTCAGGCACTGGGCGGCGCTCGGCGTTCAACTGCTCGTCCGTAGGATTGGGGACAAACGATGTCACCTTGTACGTCTCACCCTTGCGGGCCGCCTGCTGCGCCGTCACCACTTGCAGGTCGTGCTGGTTCGCCTCGTAGTAAGCGTATCGTATGACCGGAGCTGCGCCCCTCTGATATCGGAAGCTAGCCTGAATACCCCTGCGATTGAGCGCTATGAGCTCATCCGTAAGGCGCTCCTCGGACTGGCGGGCTTCCGCCTCATCCAGGGCCGGGGTAGCTTCGGGAGCAGGGGTTGTAACATCACCGCGTCTGTTGATAGCTGGAACGCTGCGCACCCGCGGCGTGACTTCGACTCCTCCATCGAGAGATGCCTGCCGCACCCGCTGCGGCCCTATAGCCTGTATCAGCCGTCGTAGCTCATTCAGCTCATACGCGCGCTTTCTGTCCACCGCCGTGGACGCGGGCAGTTCCTCGTCAAGGCGCATCGTCTGCTGGCGAAGCACCGGGCTGAGTTGCCACTGCGAGGGGCGGTCGAACCGCACGGGGGTGTCGGCCGCGAAAACACTCGTGCCGACCGGGAGCACGACAGTCACCGCCTGGTCAACCTTGTACACGCCCTTCGGCAGCTTCGTCTGGGCCACACGCTGGTCCAGCTGTTTGCCTTGAACGGGCTGCACAGGAGGATATACCTCAGGCCCGCCGCCGACACCCCAGCCCCGGCCGGTGTACTCGTCGTACACGACCCCGCGCCAGTACTGCCGAGGCTCACCCTCCGCGGTAAAGACGGTCCGAGTGCCCAGCCGCAGCGGGCCGCCAAGCTCGAAGTTGTCGCTGAAGCTGGTGAAGCCCCCACCGATTCCGCTCCTGCGACCGCCTCCTCCGGATGAAGGGTACAGGAACGCGAATGCGTTCTCCCACCGGTCCTGCACGCGCTCCCACGGACGCTCCACCTGAGCGAAGATCGCCCTCGCTGTGCGCGTCAGACCACGGCTCGGTCCCTGCCACGCAAGCGCGAGCAGGACGAGCGAGAGCACGCTTCCCAGCATGAGGAACTTGGGCAGCATTCCCCCCTCGTACCCGAGTCCTTCCTGCTCCCAGCGAGCACGCCTTTGAGCGAGGTGGGTGTGTATCATCAGCAGCATGGAGGCGAGCAGGAACAGCACGAACGGCCTCGTGTTCGGCCGGATGGTGTAGCCCAGGTTCACGAGCATCACGAGCCCGGTAGGCAGCAGAGCCCACCATACCCAGCCATAACGCAGAACGAACCACGCCCCGTTGTACGCCAAGAACCAGATGATAGCGCCCATAGTGAAGACGAAGAGCAGCTGGTCGTAGCTGGCCCCTCCCTCAATCACCACCGAGAGCCACTCCCGGAAGCGCGCCCACACAACGCCGAACCTGTTGCCGTTCTCGAGTGCCTCAGCAGGCAGGAGACTGCCGGTCTGCCACGTAACGACGAGCAGGCCCGCCAGGACTCCGACAAGGTGTGCCCGGACGGTGCCCAGGTTGCTGCCAGCGAGAAGCACACCAACGAGCACTCCGAGCACTGCGATGGGGAACAGCACGTCGAGGCCGTCCGTCCAGCGTCCCTGCTCGATCGAGCGTGCAAGGCTACCCACCATCACCAGCAGTAGCACTGCGGTAACAGCATTGTTTGCGTCGAGGTATCTTCTCATCTGGCTATCTCCATCTGTCGAGCCTGGCCTGTCGTGCGGCCGCGCGCGAAAGCATCTCGCAAGTCGTCGCCGTTCCGCAGGGTGTAAGAGTAGAAGCGCGCACGGCGGTGGTCCTGCTGCGGCAGCAGGCGCGGCATACGGTTATCGAACGAGAGCGCGTCAATGTACATGGCGGTGACGGGCAGGGTGCGACCACCTGTGAGGTCGAGCGCGGGGTGCCACGAGCCGCTCGTATCCGGAGTGATAATGAAGAGCGAGTGGTTTCCTGCGAAGAACGACTGGTAGCTCAGCAGAACCTCGCGCAGTGGCGGCGCGTGCGCCGGCTCCACCACCGCCAGAAGCTCCAGTATCTTCCACAACTGCCTCGTGCCGCGATCAGGCGGCACTATCTGCTTCTCCTGCCCCCAGGCTATAAGGCCAACGCTGCGGTCCTTCTCCAGCATCCAGGAGGCAACCGACGCAGCCGTGGCGACAGCGTACTCGACCGTGGAGTTAAGGTACTGGCGCTCCGGGTCCGCGGGCAGCTCCCGGTCTAGTGCCGCTCGCTCCGTGTGTAGCCGATGGTCCAGGTCGAGCACGATCCACACATCCGCTACCGGGTCGAGCTCGAACTCCTTGACCATCAGCTTCTGGTTGCGCGCCGTCGCCTTCCAGCTAACGGTACTGAGGCTATCACCGGGAACGTACTCACGGATGGTAGATACGGTGGGGGTGGCGTTGTAGCTGCGGCGCTGCGCCACGTTGCCGCCGGGCAGCTCCATGGCAGGCAGGGAGAAGTCAGTCAGCGGCACCACCTGGGGATAGACGATGAACTCCCGTCGCGGCCCGGCCTCGACCGAGCGGGTGAAGAGACCGAACGGGTCGGAGGAAGTGATGGTCAGCGGTCCGAGCGTGTACTGTCCCCGTTGGGAACAGATGGTCTTGCGCCGCCATCGCTTGTCCGAGGACGGGCCGATGCTCACAACGTTCCCAGAGCTGCGGCCAGGCAGGTTGCCGCCATCTTGCACTTCGAGCCAGAGCTTCGGCAGTACCGACTGGTTGCGCAGTCCGAGCCGCTCGCGAAGCGCCTCCCCCACCTGGACTCGTCCCTGAGGTGTCTCTCGCAACACTCGCAGGCCATGGAAGGCGAACCTCGTCCACAAATAGCTGAACAGCACCACAAGCACGATCAGCCACCCGAGGTGAAACAGCAAGCGCCAGCCAGTGCTTACGGCGAAGATGAAGATCAGCAGGGCGAGTCCGAGGACGGCTGCGGGCTTCACGAAGGTACCCTGTCCTTACCGAGCCACAGCACGTGCGCCGGGAACGGCCACGCGAGCCAATATGTTGGACAACACGGACTCCGTGCTCACCTGCCGCATCCTCGCGGAGGCCGTGAGGATGAGCCGGTGCGACAGCACGGCTACCGCCACCGCCTTTACGTCGTCCGGGGTCACGTAGTCCCGTCCGTGCACCGCTGCCCGCGCCTGGGCTGCCCTGTACACGCCGAGCGAGCCTCTGGGGCTGGCGCCGAGATAGACATCGTCGTGCTCGCGAGTTGCGGTTGTTATGCTCACGATGTACTCGCTGACGAGCCGGTCCACGTATATCTGCCGGACGACGTCCTGCGCCTCGGCAAACTCCGCCGCGTCCACCACCTGTCCGAGTCTCTCCAGCGGATGAACGTCGTGCTGCGTCTCGAGGATGCTTATCTCATCCTGCTTGTCGGGGTAACCCAGCGATAGCCGAATCAGGAATCGGTCGAGCTGCGCTTCTGGCAGTGGGAACGTGCCCTCGTACTCGATAGGGTTCTCTGTAGCGAGCACGAGGAACGGCTGGGGCAACGGGTATGAAGCGCCATCAACTGTTACCTGCTGCTCCTCCATCGCCTCCAGAAGCGCGGACTGCGTCTTCGGAGTAGCACGGTTGATCTCATCGGCGAGAACCACCTGGGCCATCAGCGGCCCCGGACGATACTCGAACTCGGCCGTCTTCTGGTTGAAGATGGATACGCCCGTGACATCGCTGGGCAACAGGTCGGGCGTGAACTGGATGCGCTTGAAGTTGACTCCCAAAGAACGTGCGAGTGACTTGGCGAGCACTGTCTTCCCGACGCCCGGCACGTCCTCTAACAGTATGTGCCCCTTGCTCAGGAGCGCGATGAGAGCGAGCTCTACCTCGGCCTGCTTGCCGATTATAACCCGCTCGACGTTCTGTGCTACCTTCCGCGCCGTGGTTGCGAAATCGATCAAGCGAGTTTCCTTGGTGTATGCTCCAACTGAACGTAGACTGTGGGAAAATGCGTTGCGGTATTATACCACGTCCACAGCAGCTAACCATAATGGCCGCCCGCGGGCGGCATGCGAGGATGTATCCGTGACTCAACCGACGAGCAATCGCGAAGTAGCCGCCGTGTTCCGCTCCCTGGCGGACTTGCTCGAGATCCGCGGCGAGGCCCCCTTCAAGCTGACCGCGTACCGCCGCGCCGCCGAAAGCATCGCCCAACTGCCCGAGCCAATCGCGGCCGTTCGCTCCCGCCATGAGCTTGAGCAGCTGCCCGGTGTGGGCAAGGCCATAGCGCAGAAGATCGAAGACTTGCTCGACACGGGCACTTTCCGTCTACTCGACGAGGTGCAGGCGGAGATACCTCCGGGAGTCGCCGAGCTACTTCAGGTTCCCGAGGTGGGACCGAAGCGCGCCCGACTGCTGTACAGAGAGTTGGGCATCGGCAGCCTCGAGGACCTCCGGACGGCAGTGGCAGATGGGCGCCTGGCAGGCGTTGGGGGGCTGGGACCGCGGGGGGCGCAACGCATCGCGGAGGGCTTGCGCGCGCTGCAGGCGCCGGATGAACGCATACCGCTTGGAGTGGCGCTCCCCCTCGCGCAGGAGCTGGCCGCGCTGGTACGGCAGGCAAGTCCATATGCACGTCGGGTCGAGATAGCGGGCAGCACCCGCCGCTTTCGCGACCTCGTCGGCAACATCAACCTCGTGGCCGCGGCGGACGACGGGAGACGAGTGTTGGAGGCGTTTTGCGCTCTGCCACTGGTCACGAAGGTGCTGGAGGCGAACGTACACTCCTGCCGGGTGCAGCTGCAGAACGGTTACACAGCCGAGCTTTGCGTCGCTGAGGACGCGGCTTTCGGCTCCCTGCTGCAGCAGGCCACGGGCAGTGTCGCGCACAACGAACACCTGGCGCGCCTGGCGGCGGACAGGCGCGTCAAGCTGTCGGAGCGAGGCTTCGAGGTTGATGGGAGGCTGGTGCGGTGCGCCACGGAGGAACAGGTCTACGGCTTTCTAGGCATGCAATACGTACCGCCTCCCATGCGCGAGGATGCTGGCGAGGTAGAGCTTGCTCTGGAGGGGAGGCTGCCGGACCCGTTCGATGTCTCGTGGCTCCAGGGCGATCTGCACATGCACTCCGATTGGAGCGACGGCACACGAACGATCGAGGCGATGGCCCTCGCGGCGAGGGAGCGAGGCTACGAGTATATCTGCATCACGGACCATTCGGTGAGCCTGGGGGTCGCTGGCGGCCTGAGCGCGGAGCGGCTCGCGCGGCAGCGCGAGGAGATCGATGCTCTTAACCACAGGCTGGCTCCTTTCCGAATACTGCAAGGCGTAGAGCTGGAGGTGCGGGGGGACGGCTCGCTCGACTACCCTGACGAGGTGCTGGCTCGGCTTGACGTGGTGACGGCCTCGGTCCATAGCGGTCTGCGCAAAGGCCGCGAGCACGTCACCAGCCGGGCGCTCGCTGCGATACGCCACCCACTGGTTGACGTGCTCGCCCATCCCACCGGGAGGCTCGTTGGAGGCAGAGCTGGTGGTGACTTCGACATGGACGCCCTCTACTCCGAGGCGGCCCGCACCGGCACGGCTCTGGAGATCAACGGCGACCTCGCACGGCTTGACCTGCGCGACTCCCATGCCCGCGCGGCCCTCGCCGCGGGTTGTACGCTTACCATCGGCAGCGACGCCCACTCCACGGAAGGTCTCGCAAACGTCTACTACGGCGCGCAGGTAGCGACACGGGCGCTGGCTCGGAAGGAACAGGTGTTGACCACCCTGCCCCTCGCCGACCTCCTGCCGCGCCTGAAGCGCAACCGACCGGCGATCTGAGAAACTCCCGCACATGCGTAGAGACGTAGCACGCTACGTCTTCGAAACTCCCGCACAGCCGCCGCCCGCGGCCAGCCCGCTACGCCACCTTGTCGGGACCAGCCGGGCGCGGGAGATCGAGCACGCGCCAGTGCCTGCCGCCAAGCAACCCTTCCAGTTCCGCCTGAAGCGCGGCGGAGTAACGAACGTCGAGGCTGTGAGGCGCGATCACCACTGAGCGCTGCCCCACGGACAGTTGAAGCGTGACCCGGTCCGGTCCCGGATACCGCTTGAGCAGCCTGTACAGGCCGTGCATCAACTCCACGTCCGCGTCCAGGTCGCCACTGACAGGCAACAACACCCGTAGCTCCTGTGGTGTGTCAACGTCTGGCGCCCAGTCCTCGCGCTGCTCGGCTTCCTCCGGGGGCGGCCCGCCCTCGGCCCCTTCCGCCTGGTCTTCCTCCTGGGTTCTGTACGGTTGAGCAGAGTCGAGGATCAGCTGCAGGTTGTCGTTGCGCTCGTCGAGCTTGCCAGCTATCTCCAGTATGGCATCGTCGCGCAGCAGCTCGCGATGCTTCTCATAGCTTTCGGGAAAAGCCACCAGATCAATGCTGCCCGTCAGGTCTTCGAGCTTGCCGACGAGCATGCTCTGCTTCTTCTTTGTTGTGAGGACCCTCGTGCCGGTTAGCATGCCGATGACCTGCACGCTCTGTCCCACCAGCTCTTTCCCCACCTCAGCCATGAGCGACACCCTCTCCGACCGGTTCCCTGCAAGAGCAGCGGTTAGAGGGTGTTCTGTTATGTAGAGTCCTAGCATCTCCTTCTCCCAGGAGAGCTGCTCCTCGCGTGGGGTATCCGGCACGGCGGGCAGGATAACGCTCGGCACGTACACGTCCTCGGAATGCGCCGCAGAGCTGCCGAACAGGCTCATCTGTCCCGCGCCGCTCGCCTTCTGCGCCCGCTGTCCGATCGCCATGGCGTCGTCGAGCACCGCCAGCAGCTGTGCGCGGGTGCCGAGCGCGTCCATTGCGCCCGCCTTGATGAGGCTTTCCAGCACGCGCTTGTTCACGAGTCTGCCGTCAACCTGCTGGCACAGGTGGTCGAGGGACTTGAACTGTTTCTCCGGCAGCTTCCCGCGCGCGTTCAGGATCGCTTGAATGAGGCCAGAACCAACGTTCTTGATAGCGCCCAGACCGAAGCGGATAGGCACTGGCTTGCCCTCGCCATGCTCACCTGGCTCGAGCGCGAATCCCTCCTCACTCCTGTTGATGTCCGGCGGCAAAACATCAATACCCATCCGCTTGCACTCGGAGATACCAGCGACGATCTTCTCCGCGTTGCCCACGGCGACTGTGAGGAACGCACTCATGTACTCGGACGTGTAGTTAGCCTTGAGGTACGCCGTCTGATACGCGACCAGAGCGTACGCCGCGGCGTGGGCCTTTCCGAAGCCGTAACGGGCGAACGGCTCCATCCACTCCCAAAGCTCGTTCGCTTTTGCGGCAGACAGCCCTCCATGAGCCTGGCAACCCTTAACAAACTTCTCGCGTTGCGCGTCGAGCTCCTCTTTGATCTTCTTGCCGACGGCTTTGCGCAGCTTATCGGCTTCCTCCCAGGTGTACCCCGCCACCTCTATGGAGAGTTGCAGGATATCGTCCTGGTAGACCAGAACGCCGAACGAGTTCTTGAGGATGCTTTCGAGCTGAGGTACCAGGTAGCTTACCTTGGACGTGTCGTGCTTGCGCTCGATGTACGTCGGGATCATATCCATTGGACCTGGCCGGTACAGGCTGATCATCGCCGCGATGTCGCGGATATTCGTGGGCTTCAGGTCCTTGATGTAGCGGCGCATGCCTGCGGATTCCAGCTGGAACACCCCGGTAGTCTCACCCGATGAGAGCAGCTCATACGTCGTCGCGTCGTCGAGAGGCAGCATATCAAGATTAATGTCCTGGCCCGTGGTCTGTTTGATTGTCTTGACGGCACGGCCGAGGATGGAGAGGTTGGCGAGGCCAAGAAAGTCCATCTTCAGCAGGCCGATGCTCTCCGCCGCCGTCATGTTGTACTGAATGAGCGGCTTGTTCCCGCTCGCCTCCTTCTGCACGGGCGCGTAGTTCATCAGTGGCTCGCGCGAGATGATGACTCCGGCGGCGTGCGTGGAAGCATGGCGGGTGACGCCTTCCAGCCGGGCGGCGTAGTCGAGCAGACGGCGTATCTGAGGGTCACGGTCGCGCCACTCCCGCAGCGCGGAAGAGGAGTCGAGCGTATCTGCGAGGGAACTCCCCTGCTGGATCATCTTCGCCACCGCGTCGCAATCGCCGTAGGAGAGCCCGAGCACGCGGCCCACATCCCGAACGGCGGCGCGTGCTTCCATCGTTCCGAAGGTGATGATCTGCGCCACCTTATCCTGGCCGTACTTGCGCGTCACATACTGGATGACCTCCTCACGCCGGGAGTCCTCGAAGTCCATGTCTATGTCTGGAGGGCTCGGGCGGTGTACCGTAAGGAAGCGCTCGAAAGGCAGGTCATACTCGAGCGGGTCCGCACTGGTGATGTTGATGAGGTATGACACGAGGCTTCCCGCCGCGGAGCCGCGGCTCGTGACCGCTATCTCCTGCTGTCTCGCCCAGTTCACGAAGTCCTGGACGATGAGCATGTATGTTGGATAGCCCTTCTTCTCGATAATGTCCAGCTCATATTCCAGTCGCTCGCGTATCTTTGGCGTCACCGTCTCGTACCGACGGGACAGCCCCTGCTCGCACAGCTCGCGCAGATACGTCTCAGGCGTGTGGCCCTCCGGCACGTCGTAATGCGGCAGGATCCACTTGCCGGTCGGGATCGAGATATCGCACATCTCGGCTATGGCGAGGGTGTTCGATAGTGCCTCCGGCAGTTCCCCGAACGACCTTTCCATCTCCTGCGGGGAGCGCAGGTAGAAGCTATCCGCGCTCATCCTCATACGGTTCTCGTCGGAGACCATCCGCCCCGTCTGGACGCAGAGCAGGACGTCGTGAATCTCCGCGTCCTCCTTGCGCGGGTAGTGGACATCACACGTGGCAACGAGTGGTATCTCCAGATCACTTGCGAGCTCGATCAGCTTGCGGTTCGCAACTTGCTGCTCCTCCATGGGGTGATCCTGAACCTCGATGAAGTAGTTTTCCCGCCCGACTATCGAGCGGTACTTGTCCGCTCTCTCGCGCGCCTCCTTGTCGTGGCCGCGCAGCAGCAACTGGGATACCTCGCCTCCGAGACACGCAGAGGTGACGATGAGCCCCTTGGAGTGCCTCGCCAGCGTGTCGTGGTCTATACGCGGCTTGTAGTAATACCCTTCCATATGGGCGAGGCTCACCAGCTTCAGGAGGTTCTGGTAGCCCTCGTAGTCGCGCGCCAGCACCAGCAGGTGGTAGTACTCCGAGTCCAGCTTGCCCTGCTTGTCGTGCATGGTGCGAGCGGCCACGTACATCTCGCAGCCGATAATCGGCTTGATGCCCTGCTTCTTCGCAATGGAGTACATGTCGAACGCGCCGTACAGCACGCCGTGGTCGCTCAGCGCGAGCGCAGGCATCCCATACTCTTTCGCCATCGAAACGTAATTCTTGATCTTGCCCAGCCCGTCCAGTAGGGAGTAGTCGCTATGCAGGTGGAGATGAACAAACTCGGCCGCCACGGTGTACCCTCCTTAAATCTCAACCTCGAAGGTTGCATCGCGGCTGTCCTCGTGGACAGGGTCTGTAAACACGCGGGCGCGTTCGTTTACACGGGGTGCAGCACCATGACCGCAGCATCCAGGCCCGCAGCGCCTCGACAGTGGTCCGAGACTAGCCCCAGGTCAGCCGGGATGATAGAATGCGCTGCTGAGCAACCTGAGGGGCTACGAGGGCACCGATGGTGCGCTCCTGGCATAGACCCAAGATGCGCCGCTGTGCGAGCAGTCGGTCAGCACTCCCGTGCCTAAGCGAACTCCTGGAGGCAAGTAATGTCCGTACATGAAGCGCCGACGCCCGATACGTCGGCCCACGCGGGGCTGCTGCCCAATATCCACGACGTACTCGCAGCGCTCGATGGACCGGCGCTCCTCACCGGCAAGCGCGACGAGATATGCGCGTACAACGCGCTGGCGGGGTCGGTTCTCGGCGCGACCGAGGATCATAGAGGCACAGGCCTGATACAGCTCCTGCGCCCTCTCTCACCTCAAGCAGGATGGCTGGCCTCTCTCGACGAGTGCCTCTCCAGCTGCGAAGGACAGGCAATGATTCCGGCGTACCTGACCGTGCTTGGGGGCAGGCGCACCGCTACGTGGAGTGTTCTCCCGCTTGCCAGACCGGGGCTCCCGCGGTACTGCCTTCACCGGATGTACCTGCACGAGGAGGAACAGAACGATCACGGCGCCGTTGACTTCCTCGCAAACGTGAGCCACGACCTGCGCACACCCCTTACCGCTCTGGCAGCAACTATGGAGCTGGTAATGCAGGACTACGAGACGATGCCGACCGAGGAGCTGGGAAAGATGGTAAGCTTGCTGCACCGCAACACGCGGAGGCTGGAGGCGCTCGTCAACAACCTGCTGGACGCCGCAAACCTGCAGAACGGGAAGTTCCAGCTCCGAAGGTCAGCGAGCAGCGCACACTCCCTTATCAGAGACGCCTCCGACTTCGTACAGCCGCTGTTGAGCAACAAAAATCAGAGGCTCGACATGCGACTGATAGGGCAGGTGCCGGCTCTTGTAGTAGACTCAAAGCGCATCATCGGGGTGCTGGTGAACCTGCTGTCCAACGCCAACCGGTACGGCGAACCGAACGAGCCAATTCAACTGCTCGTGTCCGGTGAGGACTCCCAGGTACGCTTCACAGTACGCCAGCGAGGGCCGGGTATCCCGGAGCACGAGCACGCCAGGCTGTTCCACCGCTTCTACCGTGGAAGCACGGGAGAGGGCGTGCAGGGCGGATCGGGGCTCGGCCTCGCGTTAGTTAAAGAGATCGTGGAAATGCACGGCGGAACGGTGGGATTGATGAGCAAACCCGGCAGCACCGCTTTCTGGTTTACGTTGCCTGTAGAAGGAAGCCACGCCTGATGGCGTCAGTAGCGAAGCAGAGAGACGAGGCCCCGGCTCTGAAGGTCCTGATCGCTGACGATGACACGGACCTGCTCGACATCCTCGCGTATTCGTTGCAGCGCGAGGGATTCGAGGTAGTAGCCGCTCGCGACGGCCGCGAGGCGCTCGCCCAGGTAGCCGCGGAACGGCCAGACCTTGTGGTGCTCGACGTAGGAATGCCTGAGCTCGACGGCTTCGAGGTATGCCGCAGGCTTCGCAGCGAGAGCTCGATACCCATCATCATGCTCACCGCTCGTGGCGAGGACGAGAACATAGTGCTCGGACTCGAGCTGGGCGCGGACGATTACGTGACGAAGCCTTACTCGCCGAGGGAGCTGATAGCGCGCGTGCGCGCTCTCGCCCGTCGCTCGAACGGGATGGTCAACAGACGCGACAACCTGAACTCCGGCCCATTTCAGATAGACCCGGACCACATGGAGGTGCGCCGCAACGGAGAGCCTATCCGGCTCACGCGCATCCAGTTCGAGCTGCTGCGGTATATGATGGCGAACCAGGGGCAGGTACTGCCGACCGAGATGCTGATGCAGAACGTTTGGGGCTACAGCGCGGCGGCGGACGCCAACCTCGTCAAGACGCATATCTTTCATCTGCGACAGCGCATCGAGGACGACCCGTCGCACCCGCGATATGTGGTGACCGTGCCGGGCGTGGGTTACCTCTTTCAGGGCGAGTGACATCTCTGTAGCAGCGCCTGTCTGCTATACGCCCCGCGTCTCACGCAGGTCGTCGCTACGTGGGCGACCTCGATAGCCATTTAACCCGAATTGACATCGAACCTTGTGCCTTATATACTGTCAATTAGAACATTTGTTCTTTTGTAGTGAGGTAACGAGCGGTGAAGAAAGAGTTCATAATAGAGCGGCAGGGCAAGCACTTCGTGCTTTACGCGGGTCTTCTTGAAGAGGCACACTCGCAGGGGCTCAAGGGGATAAGTACTACGCTGCTCCAGCTTCCGAACGCGGAGAACGGAAACGTGGCGGTCGTGCAGGCGACGGTTGACACGGAGAAGGGGCGCTTCACCGGGATCGGCGACGCGAGCCCTGAGAACGTGCCACCTCTTATCAGGCAGCATACGATCAGGATGGCGGAGACCCGAGCCAAGGCGCGCGCCCTGCGCGACGCGGTGAACATCGGCGTCACGGCCCTTGAGGAGCTCGGTGGCGAGGATGATGTTGTCGCCCCTGCGCCAGCCTCTTCGCTCGACATGTACGCCAACAGCTCGCGCCCCGTTGGAAACGTCACCCAGTTCGAGCCTTCGGACCCGGAGCCACGTGGACTTGGCCCGCGCTCCGCGACCGAGAAGCAGCTCAAGGCCATTTACGCGATCGGACAGGGCAACCTCGGCCTGAGCAAGGGCGAGCTCGACGCCAAGTGCAAGGACATCTACGGCTATGCGCCACAGGAGCTCTCGCGCTGGGAGGCGTCGCAGTTCATTGACCTGCTCAAGCAGGACAAGGTAGCGTAGTTGCGGCAGGAGGTCCGGCGTGAGTATTCCTGAGAAGACAGTTCAGCCGTCCCCATCGGGTCGAACTTCCCGCGAGCGGGATGAGATATCTCACCTCGTCGCGCAGCGCAATACGCTGGTAGACCGCCTGGAGACTGGCAGCCGGCAGATAGAGCAGATGCGCCAGGCTGGTGAGAACGTCGAGCAGTGGGAGCAGTTCTGGCTGCGCCTGCTGCACCAGTACGAGCAGGCATGCGACAAGCTCGCGCGGTACGAAGACCAGGCGCGGCTTCGGCGGGCGAGCTAGCACCCGTCAGGTACAGGTGCAGACGTCGCAGGGTCCGGGGGCAGGTGTAAAACCTGCCCCCCTTCGCTCTGACCCGCCATATTATCCGTCCATACTCTGTGTGACTTCTCTGTGTCCTCCGCGGGCTCTGCGGTGCATAAGCCCCCCCACCCCAAGGTTCTCGATTTAGCGCGGCTCGCGGACGCGCCACCGACTTGCGTTATAATCCGTGCTGTCGCAGCCGCATCTGGGGAGGAAGTGTTGCCGGCAGGCACAGACGAGATACTGGTAGTAGGCACTGGTTCCTGGGGCACTGCGCTCGCGGTCATGCTTGCGCGATACAAGCCTGTCTCGCTCCTGTGCCGCGACGAGGAGGAGTTCCTGCGGCTGCAGCAGGACCGCGCCAACAGACGGTTCCTGGACGGGGTGCCGTTCCCACAGGACCTGCGGCTGGGTTACGACGCAGAAGCCGCGTGTGCTCAGGCAAGCATCGTCATTCTTCTTGTGCCTAGCAGCAGAATCCGCGACAACGCCCGCCTGCTCGCGCGTCACCTGTCCACGAAGCACGTAGTCCTTAGCGGCGCGAAGGGCCTGGAGCACGGCTCGCTGCTCCGGATGACACAGGTTCTCGAGCAGGAGCTGTCCTCAGCTGGTGTCTCTGTAGGCGCGCTGTCCGGGCCCAACCTGGCGCGGGAGATTGCCGCCGGCAAGCGTGCCACAGCCGTGGTTGCAAGCGAAAACGCAGACGCCCTCACCATTGCTCTCCCGGCACTCAACACCCCGCAGTTTCGGGTGTACGCGAACTCGGACGTCACAGGCGTGGAGCTCGGTGGCGCACTGAAGAACGTAATCGCCATAGGCGCAGGAGCGGTTGACGGGCTTGAAGCAGGTGAGAACGGCAAGGCAGCGTTCGTGACACGTGGCCTTGCGGAGATAGCGCGGCTGGGAGTCGCCGCGGGCGCGCATCCACTCACGTTCGCGGGGCTGACGGGCCTCGGCGACCTGCTCGCCACTGTCAGCAGCCCCAACAGCCGCAATCGCCGCGTCGGGGAGGAGTTGGCGCGCGGTCGCACCCTTCAGGAGGTGCGGGCCAGCCTGGCGCCCCAGGTGGCGGAGGGCATCGAGACCACCCGAGTCGCCCGCGAGCTAGCCACACGCCACGGCGTCGAGATGCCGATAACCGAGCAGACGTACCAGGTGCTCTTCGAAGGCAAGAGCGTTGCCGACGCCGTAGAGCACCTGATGTTCCGGGACCCACGGCACGAGTTCGACGCCTGAGCTCCTCGCGGTACGAAAGTCCTCGCCCAGGGTGAGAGGAAGCCCCCTGTTACATCGAAAGCGGATCGCGGAGAATGATGGTCTCGTCGCGGGCCGGGCCTACGGAGATGATAGATACCGGCACCCCCATCAACTCCTCGATGCGACGGACGTATGCCCGTGCCCCGTCCGGCAGCTCCTCCCACGTCCTCGCCGGTGTGGTGCGCCCCTGCCAGCCGGGCAGCTCCTCATACACGGGTTCGGCCCGGAACAGCAGCTCGGGACGGGCAGGCACATAGTCTATAATCTTGCCGTCTATCTCGTACCCGACGCACAGCTTGAGCGGGTCCAGTCCATCCAGGATGTCCAGCTTCGTTATCGCGAGCGAAGTAACGCCATTGAGGTCCACGATGTACCGGCTCGCGGCAGCATCGAACCAGCCACAGCGCCGGGCTCGCCCGGTGGTGGTGCCGAACTCCTTGCCTACCACGCGCAGATGTTCCCCGATGCCATTCTCCTGCTCCGTCGGGAACGGACCCTCGCCGACTCGCGTCATGTACGCGTGTAGCGCCGCCACAACCGGGCCTACCGACTGCACTGGTATGCCCGCGGAGGCGCATGCCCCGGCAACACCGGTGGAAGAGCTGGTGACGTAAGGATAGCTTCCCGCGTCTATATCCAGCAGCGCTCCCTGCGCGCCTTCCAGCAGCACCATCTGCCCGCGAGACAGCCCGTACCGCAGCTCCCGCTCCACGTCGCAGATGTATGGACCGAGCTGCCTGGCCCACTCCTCGCTCTGATCGAGGACGTGCTCAGCATCTACCGGCTCGGCGCCGTAGAGAGCTACGAGCTGCCTGTTGGCGGCCTCGACACTCTGCCTCACCAACTCCGCGAATCGCTTGCGGTCCAGCATATCGCCCACGCGCAGACCATCGCGCGCCGCCTTATCCGAATACGCCGGGCCTATACCCTTGCCAGTCGTACCCAGACGGCGCTCGCCTCTCCTCGCTTCCATCGCCGTGTCGAGCGCCTTGTGATACGGCATCACAAGGTGTGCCCGCTCGCTCACGTGCAGCCGGTCGAGCGATACTCCCTGAGCCCGCAGGGTGGCGATCTCCTCAAGAAGCGCCTGCGGATCAACGACGACGCCTGCAGCAAGCATGGGTACAACACCGGGATGAAACACGCCACTCGGCACCTGATGAAGAGCGAAGCTCCCGTGCTCGTTCACCACGGTGTGCCCCGCGTTCGCACCGCCGCTGTAGCGCACATTGTACGAGCAGTTGGCGGCCAGCAAGTCAATGACTTTGCCCTTACCCTCGTCGCCCCAGTGCCCCCCAAGTATCACAGTAGCAGGCATGCCGTTTCCTTTCGTCGCGCTTACACTCGACCGTCGGAATTATATACCTTCGTTTGCTTTCCGTGCGTCGCCATTAGCGTCCCGAACCCCGAAAACGGTATAATTTATCAAAGAAACTCTAATAATTGCCTGGAGTTGCGAGCCGTTACCGCAAGGAGTTGTTGATGGAAATAGGGATAGTCCGACCACGAGACATTAACGAGGAGATGCGCTCATCGTACCTCGATTACTCTATGAGCGTCATCGTGGCACGGGCGCTACCCGACATCCGCGACGGCCTGAAGCCGGTTCACCGCAAGACTCTGTTCGCGATGCACGAGCTCGGTCTCGGCGCCGCCACGCGGTACCGCAAGAGCGCCGGTATCGTTGGTGAGGTGCTCAAGCTGTACCACCCACACGGTGAGAGCTCCGTGTACGACGCGCTGGTGCGCATGGCACAGGACTTCAGCCTGCGCTATCCGCTGGTAGATGGTCAGGGCAACTTCGGCTCTGTGGATGGCGACAGCGCCGCGGCAATGCGCTACACGGAGGCGAAGCTGACCAGGATAGCCGAGGAGCTGCTGGCGGACATAGACAAGGAAACCGTTGATTACGTAGATAACTACGACGGCTCCGCCCGCGAGCCTAGCGTTCTTCCGGGCAAGCTGCCCAACCTGCTCATCAACGGCTCTGCCGGAATCGCCGTCGGTATGGCCACGAACCTGCCGCCGCACAACCTGAACGAGATCTGCGACGCTATCGCCTACCTGATTGACAACCCGGAGGCCACTGCGGACGAGCTGATCAAGATCGTTCCCGGCCCCGACTTTCCAACAGGTGGAGTGATCCTCGGTCGCGAGGGCATCAACGCAGCCTACGGCACCGGCAAGGGCAAGGTCGTGGTACGAGCCAAGTCGCACATCGAGGAGATACGCGGCAATCGCTACGCGATCATCGTCACGGAGCTGCCGTACCAGGTGAATAAGGCGGCCCTCATCGAGAAGATCGCGGACCTCGTCAAGGAGGAGCGGCTGGCCGGGATCTCCGACCTGCGCGACGAGTCCGACCGAACAGGCATGCGCATCGTCATCGAGCTCAAGCGCGACGCGCAACCCCAGAAGACGCTGAACGCGCTCTACAAGTACACCGCGCTGCAGACCACCTTCGGCGTCAACTCCCTCGCCCTCGTGGACGGCACCGTGCCCCGGATGCTCACGCTCAAGCAAATGATGAAGCACTACATTGACTATCGTCAGAGCGTGATACGAAGGCGGACGGAGTTTGAGCTTCGCAAGGCGCAGGCGCGCGCGCACGTGCTGGAAGGACTCAAGATCGCGCTCGACAACCTCGACGCGGTGATCAACACCATCCGCAACGCGAAGAGCGCAGACGCTGCCAAGACGGAGCTGCGCCGCTCGTTCTCGCTTACCGAGATTCAGGCTCAGGCGATCCTCGATTTGCAGCTGCGCCGCCTGGCTGCGCTCGAGCGGCGCAGGATCGAGGACGAGCTCGAGGAAGTCCGCAAGACGATTGCCCGCTTGGAGGGGATACTGGCGAGTCCCGCGAAGATCCTGCGCATAATCAAGGACGACCTGAAGGACCTCAAGGAGAAGTACGGTGACGAGCGACGCACGCTCATCATGGATGATGCCACGGGCGATATCAGCGATGAGGACCTGATCCCCAACATGGAGGTTGCGGTCAGCGTCACGGACCGGGGCTATATCAAGCGATTGCCGCACGACACGTACCGTACACAGCGACGCGGGGGCAGGGGTGTGACTGGTATGAGCACTCGCGACACAGACGTCGTTGACCATATGCTCGTCTGCAACACACACGACAGCCTGCTCTTCTTCACAAACCGTGGTAAGGTGTTCCATCTCAAGGCACACGAGATACCAGACGCTGGCCGTACGGCGAAGGGTCTTCCGCTTATAAACCTCATAAGCATCGAGCCAAAGGAGCGCGTGACGCAGGTGCTCGCGGTCAAGAAGTTCGATGCTAACCGGTACCTCACCTCTATCACGCGCGGCGGCAAGATCAAGCGCACGGCGCTCTCCGAGTTCGCGGCAGTTCGCGCGAACGGCCTGATCGCCATGACGCTGGAACCCGGCGATGAGATGACAGATGTCCGCATCTCCTCGGATGCGGACGACATCCTGGTGATGACGGCAGCGGGTCAGGGTATCAGGTTCCGCGCCACGGAGGTGAGGGCGATGGGTCGCCCGGCGGCGGGAGTGAACGCGGTCAAGCTGGCCGACGGCGACCACGTCGTCGCTATGGAGCTCGGCGCTGACGGCGCGTCCGTGCTGATGATCACCGAGCGGGGCTTCGGCAAGAGGACGCCCCTCGCCGAGTTCCCCGTGCAGGGGCGAGCTGGCGGTGGCGTGCGCGCGTTCAAGCTCGGCGAAAAGACAGGCAGGCTGGCCGCAGCCCGGATAGTCCCAGAAGGCTGCGATGTCCTCGTCGCGTCCTCCGGGGGTCTTGTGGTGCGCCTGAACGCCAATAGCATCAGCAAGCAGGGCAGGGCCGCGCAGGGCGTGTCAATGATGAGCCTCAAAGGCAAGGACACCGTTTCCAGCATGGCAACCATAGAGCGAGACACCGAGACGCCAAGCAAGAACGGCAAGACCGCCCTGCTCTCGTAGTAGCTTTGACACATGACCTGGGGCCGGACGCACGCGCGTCCGGCCCTTTGCTCGATGGTCGTGCCGCAAGCCGTCGCCATGCTATACTTCGCCGCCTCTGATTGCATGTCTCCGACGACTCTCACTGCAAGGACTCTGGCTTGGATATAGGCATTGATGACTTCCTGAACTTCGCTGGCCGAGCGGCGGTCGCGCTCACGCTCATCCTCGCGCTGCTCGCCATCGCCAGGCGCATCAAGCAGCGGGTCGCGGGCGCGGGCGCCCTGGCCCTGCGCGATCCCGCTGTGGCGGCGCTGGTATCTAACCTCGTGTACGTCGGCGTTATTGCCCTGGGTGTCGGCACAATACTCCCCGCTGTGGGCGTGAACCTTACGGCCGTTGTCACCGCCCTCGGTGTCACCGGTCTGGCCATAAGCCTCGCCCTGCAGGACGTGCTGCGAAACTTCGTCGCGGGTATCTACGTACTTCTGGAGAAGCCTTTCAACATCGGAGACCGCATCGCCCTGCGCGACCTCACCGGTGAGGTTCAAGGGATAGAGCTTCGCACGACGTTGCTGCGGACCTCCAGCGGGGCGCAGATCATCGTGCCCAACTCCGTCCTGATGACCGATATCGTCACGAACCGCTCGCTGGGAGACCTGCAGGCGTACTCCATCAGCGTCTGCGGGGACCGCCAGCTGGGCAAGGACGGCCTGGGGGCGTTCGCCGCTATGCTCCAGGGCCGAGCTGACGTGGCTTCGGAGCCGGAGCCGGAGGTACTGGTCGAGAGTGTCGAGGCAGACAAGACCACTCTACGGCTTCGCTTTCACGCGCGACAGCGGAGCACGGTTGTACCCGAGCTCGTGGAGGAGATCGAGAGCCGTGTGCCGGGCGCGACGGTAACCGCCAGGATAGAAGAGGCGTAAGGATGGCGCTCCTCGGCGTACTAGGTGGCACCTATGACCCACCCCACCACGGCCATCTCGCCGCAGCGGAGGAGGCGCGCTACCGGCTTGGGCTGGACCGCGTGTTATGGGTCCCAGTGGGCGATCCTCCTCACAAGCGGCATCGGGCCATAACGCCTGCCGCACACCGTATCGCGATGGTGCGAGCGGCTGTAGCGGATAACCGCGCGTTCGAGGTCAGCGACGTCGAGCTCAGACGGGCCGGGCCCTCGTACACCGTTGATACGCTCGATCAGCTGCGAGTGGAGCGAAGCCTCGACTCCCTTGTGTTCCTGATGGGTTCCGATGAGTTCTCGGTGCTCTCCACCTGGTACCAGGCAGAGAGGCTGCCAGAACTCGCCCATCTCGGCGTCCTGATTAGGTCGGGGGCAAGACTCAACGTAGAGCGGACGGAGCGAGAGTTACCGGGCGTACAGGGCCGCTACACCTTAGTTCCCGTGCCAAGCCTGCCGATAAGCAGCTCCAGCCTGCGCGAACGGGTACGGGAGGGATTGCCGATACGTTACCTCGTACCGGAACCGGTTCGAGAGTACATTGAGATGCACCGTCTATACGAGCGCTAAAGGGACTGCGGCAGCCGTTCGATAGCTGAGCGAGCTAGGAGAGTTTGTCAGCCCTGTCCGCCTGAAGGGTAGCGGCAAGCAACAGGTTCTCCGCCAGCATCAGATTTGTGAGCGGCCCTATACCACCGGGCACGGGCGTTATCATCGCCGCCCTGGCAATCGCCCCATCGAAAGCAACGTCCCCCACAAGCGCCCCCCCGACAAAGTTTATCCCGAAGTCAAGGACCACGGCGCCGGGCTTCAGCATCTCCCCGGTTACCAGCTTTGGCCTTCCCACGGCAGCCGCCACCACATCCGCACGGCGTATGTGCGCGACCAGGTCGCGCGAGCGACTGTGAAGGAGCGTGACGGACGCATCGCGCTGGAGCATCAGCTGAGCGAGCGGCTTGCCGACGACGTTGCTCCTGCCCAGTATGACAACCTCAGCTCCGCCCAGAGGTACCTCGTATTCATCCAGCAGTCGCATGCCTGCAAGCGGTGTGGACGGCACGAGGCGTGGCTGACCTGATGCCAGCAGGCCGATGTTCTCAGGGTGCAGCCCCTCGACATCCTTGAGCGCATCGAGAGCACAGAAAACCTCGTGATAATCCAGGTGGCTGGGCAACGGCATCTGCACGAGGAGTCCATGCACGTCGGGGTCGGTGGACGCCAAAGAGACCTCGGCCATCACCTGCTGAATCCTGGCGTCGTGCGGCAGGGTAACCAGAGAGGACCGCAGCCCGAGGTTGGAGAACCACCGCACTATGTTCTGGGCGTATAAGACCGAGTCTTCTTCCTCGCCTACAAGGAGCACCCGCAGCGCGGGCACGTAGCCCCGCTCCTGTGCGAACAAGCGAATCTTTGTCTTTAGCTGCGCTCGCATGGCTCTCGCAAGGCCGCGACTTTCGAGCAATTGAGCTGTGCTAGTCTCATCTGCTTCTTCGTGTTCTCTTTGCATCACCAAGCGCGAATATAGCGCCCCCGCGGAGCCATTGTCAAAGGACGAAACGATTCCGCGCCAGGCGACCGCTACCGCGCGCCGGAGTGGTTGCCCTATAATCGGTTGTGTCTTTCCCCCGGCTGGAACCGCAGCCTGGGCATGCATAGATGTTGAGTTAGCTGGAGCTTGTAGTTGGTACTCAATCAGGACGAGCAGCAAGCGCGTGCAGCGCTTGTGGAGTCACTCAGGGAGCTTGGTACGGAACCGCCGCAACGCCTGGACCTGCGCCGCATCCCCTTCAGCGGGCAGTGGGGGCTGGCCAGCTCCGTGTGCCTGCAACTGGGAAAGAATGGCGCGGAGGAGCCCGTGCCCGAAGGACTCTCCAAGAAGGAAGCCCGCGAGCTGCTCAAGAGGCGAGCGCAGGAACGGTCTCAGAGGCTCGCCGAGCAGGTCGCGACGAGCCTCCGAAGTCGTGGGCTGTTCGCCGATGTGCAGGCACAGAACGGCTACGTCAACATGTACTTCGACACGGCGGATGTCGCAAGCCGACTGCTGCGAGCGGTACACCACGCGGGCCCGGACTACGGCAGGGGGGAGCCGAAGAACGAGACGTTGATGGTCGAGTATGGGCAGCTCAACACGCACAAGCCCGGCCATATCGGCCACCTGCGCAACATCGCCCTTGGCCAGGCCCTGTGCAATATCCTGGGGCACGACGGTTATAGCGTTCTGCGCGCGACGTACATCGGTGATACCGGCGCTGCGGTCTTCAAGTGGCTGTGGGGATACAGCAAGTGGCACCAGGGCGAGACTCCGCGCGCGGACGACGGCGGCTGGTGGGAGCACATCTACGTCGAGGCGAACAAGGCCATAACCGAGAACCCAGAGTATGAGCGCGAGTACAGGGAGCTCCAGCTGCGGTGGGATCAGCGCGACCCCGAGGTGATGGATCTGTGGACTCGCACCCGTGAGGTCAGCCTTCAGTACCTTCACAACCTCTTCGCTACTCTCGGTGTCGAGTTCGATGTATGGTTCTACGAGAGCCAGTTCGGGGATTCCGGCAAGGAGATCGTGCGCGAGCTGCTGGATAAGGGGATCGCTGAGGTAGACGAGGGCGCGCCGATACTGCGGCTTGACGCCAAGCTCGGACTAGACAGGGAGACGTACCGCACAGTCGTTTTACAGCGCAGCAACGGCACGCCGCTCTACCAGACGAAGGAGCTTGCCCTCACACGGGCCAAGTTCGATAACTACCCCATCGAGCGGTCTCTGAACGTCGTTGATGTACGCCAGACGCTGTACTTCCAGCAGGTATTCAAGACGCTGGAGCTACTGGGCTACGAGCAGGCCAGGAAGAGCGGGCACGTGCCGTACGAGACGGTGGTACTCACTACCGGCCCCATGTCTTCCCGCCAGGGCAACGTCGTGATCTACGACGAGTTCAGCGCCGACATGACGGAGCGCGCGCTTGCCACCGTGCGTGAGAAGAATCCCGAGATGCCTCCTGCGCAACAAGCGCAGGTGGCGCGCGCCGTCGGCTTCGGCGCGATGAAGTTCGGAATGCTCGACCGCGACAACACGAAGGTGCTCGTCTTCAACCGTGAGGAGGCGCTGGACTTCGACGGTTTCAGCGCGCCGTACGTGCAGTACGCTCACGCCCGCGCTTGCAGCATCCTGCGCAAGGCGCCAGAGATAGACTGGGAGAACCTGCGAGTGCCGTCCGACCTGGCGAGCGTTGAAACGGACCTGCTCGAGGCGATAGGCAACTTCGGAGATGCCGTGGGCCGTGCAGCTCGCGAGTACAAGCCGCTCTACGTCGTCACGTATGCGTACGACCTGGCCCGCGCCTTCGCGGACTTCTACCGCGACTCGCCCGTGCTGCGCGCCGACGATGAGGACCTGCGGAACTTCCGGCTCGCGCTTGTGTACGCTATGAAGACCACGCTCGCGAATGCGCTCGGCCTCCTGGGCATCGTAGCCCCGGACGTAATGTAGCCAGTGCAACAGCCGCGTGCCAGGTCGGAGACGGGTATTCTCAGGAAGGCGGTCGTACACACCCCCGGCGCAGAGCTGAGCAACGTCTCACCCAGGAACCGGAACACGTTCGGGTTCGACGACCTCCTGTACGGCCGCCTCGCCCGCCGGGAGCACGACACGCTCGTAGCCCTGCTGCGCGATGTCTTCGGGGTGGAGGTGCTGTTCTTCCGGGAGCTGCTTGAGGAGGCCCTGGCGCGCGCCAACTCGATGGACCGTCTGCTGCTAATCGAGACGGTCGCGCAGATTGAGGAGCTGGATGCTCGGCAGCAGGAGAGGCTCATGGGGCTGTTGGGCAGACTCGGCGAGGAAGGCGTCGCGCCACTCGCGGACCGCCTCATACACGGAGACGTCGTCCGCCCCGAGGCTTCGGTCAGCGACTTCCTGAGTGCCGAGCTGTATCATCTGCCGCCCGCGCCGAACCTGATGCTTGTGCGCGACCTTGCCGCGACCACAGGCGACGATATGTTCGTTGCATGGAGCTCTGAGCGTGTCCGCAGGCGGGAGAACCTACTCTGGCGTGCCGTGTTGCAGCACTCGCGCCTGCGGGGCAAGGTGCGGTGGTTCAACTGGATGGTAGACGACCCAGACGCGCCTGGGAGGCCGCTGTACTCGCTCGACGGGGGTAACGTCGTGCAGGCGGGGGAGAACGTGCTCATCGTGGGCCAGGGCCCACGGACGGGTCCAGCGGCGGTGGAGAAGCTCGTGCAGTGGACACAGGAACACGCGCCACAGGAGACTCACGTGTTCCTCGTCAGCCTGCCCTCGCCCGTCGAGCACCTCGACACCGTGTTCACAATGCTCAGCCGCGACGAGTGCCTGGTGTTCCCACCATCGGTGCTTGGAAACGGACCGGAAAGCATCAATGTCCTGCAGCTCACGCTACGGCCCGGTGGCGCGCCGAAGTTCATCCGCCCGTCCGGGTTGCTAGGCCCACTGGGAGAAGCGCTCGGCGTACATCTAAAGCCGGTGAGCTGCGGGGGGACGAGTCCACTTGAGCAGCGCCGCGAGCAGTGGTGGGGTGGGGCGTCCGCGCTCGCCGTAGCCCCCGGAAAGGTGATAACGTTCCGCAGCGCCGGGCGCACTATCGAGGAACTGGAGTCCCGAGGGTACGCCTGTCTCGACGGCGAGGAAGTACTCTCAGGCAAGGTTGGAGGCCCGGACGAGCACGAGAAGTGCGTCATCGCCATACGCGGTTCCGAGCTCTCCCGCGCGCGCGGCGGACCCCGCTCGTACGTTCTGCCCCTGGTACGCGACCCACTGTAGGCTGAATGCTCAACCGCTTCGCCGTACGTCCTCTACTGAACTGTGCAATAATTCGGACAGGTGGTGGCGCTCGACTCGATGAGGGTACTTTGTCAAGTTGGACGCTTACCGCCTACCATCCTGACAGGTGCTCTCGCACAGTGTGTGAAATTGCTTGCAGGCTCGAAATAACAGAGTGCGTGACCAGCTCTTCGTATTTGTATGACCTGGCGCTACGAAAAGCTGCATCACGTCACAGCATAACTATCAGGAGGTCCACACCCACATGAGTATCGTCTTCGGCTCAGGCCATCTGTCCCGACTCTCCGGGGCCCAGACCCGATCCATCAGCGCGGAGAACCCAACGGGGGAGAAGGGGCGGGGAGCTATGGCGACGGAGGGCACCGGGGCCGCCGCCGCGCGCGACCTCGGCCGAGGATGGAAGGTATCCCCTAGCATCAGGATACAACCCGGCGAGGTGGCAACCCTGGCCGACATCAGGGGCGAGGGCGCAATCCAGCACATATGGCTCACCACTCACGTCCGCCACTGGCGTCGGCTGATCCTGCGCTTCTATTGGGAGGATGACGAGGCTCCTGCTGTCGAGGTTCCTGTGGGAGACTTCTTCTGCAACGGCTGGGGCGAGTACAGCCACGTCGGTTCAGTGCCCGTGGTCGTCGCCCCCAACGGCGGGTTCAACTCCTACTGGGAGATGCCCTTCCGCCGAGCCGCAAGGATTACCATAGAGAGCGTCGCGACCGAGGAAGTCGTACTCTACTACCAGGTCACGTACGCTCTGGCAGAGGTGCCCGAGGACGCGGCCTACTTCCACGCGCAGTGGCGGCGCAGCAACCCGTTGCCTTACAAGGACGTTCACACACTGCTTCAGGGCATTCAGGGCAGCGGACACTACGTGGGGACGTACCTGGCGTGGCAGGTGAACAGCAACGGTTGGTGGGGCGAGGGCGAGATCAAGTTCTACCTCGATGGTGACACGGAGTTTCCGACCATCTGCGGCACAGGCACGGAGGACTACTTCGGCGGCGCGTGGAACTTCGACGTGCCGGGGCAGGGATACACCGCGTACACAACCCCGTTCCTCGGCCTGAACCAGATAATCCGTCCGGACGGGCAGTACCGCAGCCAGCAGCGCTTCGGCATGTATCGCTGGCACATCCCTGACCCCATCCGCTTCCATCAGGACCTGCGGGTTACGATCCAGGCGCTGGGCTGGCGCTCCGGTGGACGCTACCTGCCGCTGCAGGACGACATCGCCTCTACCGCCTTCTGGTACCAGCGGGAGACCTCCTCACCGAAACCACCGACCCCAGACGCCGACGCGCTAGAAGTGGTGTAGTACCCCAAAGTATGTAGAGACGTAGCGTGCTACGTCTCCCGCACACCAGGTCAATCGCAACGCCCCGGATCTGCCCGCCTCTCGCGGTGATGCCATCCCTGAGCGGCCGTGCTACGTGCCAGTCCAGGACGGCTGAACCGCCTCAATGCAGGCACTGATACGGAGTCCGGGTACAGGCCAGAGGAGTGTCGGTCTTCGCTTCGCTTGGAATCTGTGGTCCCAAGGTGCGGATTCCTCGCAATCGGGAAATGACACGGTGAGTGGCTGCTCACCAGGATTTCGTGTGAGCCGTGTGCCATGAGGGGCGGTCGTGACCTCAGCGTCCGATGGATGTCCGTAACCCTCTGTCTGACGCGGGCTACGTGTGCGCCACAAAGAGGCTGCTGACAGATTCCCCGTTGTGGATGCGCTGTATCGCCTCGGCCAGCAATGGTGCGATGGAGAGGACGTGGAGGTTTGGCACGTACTTCTGTACAGACAGCGGCACCGTGTCTGTACTCACTATCTCCTCGACCTCGGGCTGCGCGCCGATCCGCTCCAGTGCGCCCTTCGTGAAGAGGCCGTGTGTACAGACCACCGACACCCGGCGCGCGCCTCGGTCACGCAGCAGCTTGAGCATCTCCACGATTGTTCCACCGCTGGAGATCTCGTCATCGAGCAGTATGATGTCCTTGCCCGCCACGTCCCCGACGATAGTGTCAATCACGACCTCCTCGTCGCTGATGCGCTGCTTTCTTCCAGCAGCTACAGGTAGGTCGAGCAGCCGCGCGAACTGCGAAGCGGACTTGGCATTGCCAAGGTCGGGCGATACCACCACCGCGTCGTGCAGGTTGCGACCGCGGAAGTGGCCCGCGAGCACATCAAGCGCGTTCAGGTGATCCACCGGAACGCTGAAGAAACCGTGAACCTGCGGTGCGTGTAGAGTCATCGTCAGCACCCGGTTGGCGCCCGCGGTTACCAGCAGGTCGGCCACAAGGCGACCAGCAATCGAGATGCGCGGAGCGTCCTTCTTGTCGGACCGGGCGTAAGCGTAATACGGGATAACCGCCGTGGTGCGTGCGGCGGAAGCGCCGCGAGCAGCGTCGAGCATAAGCAGCAGCTCCGCCAGATGCTCCTGGACCGGCGGCACGAGCGGCTGGACCAGAAAGACGTCGCTCTCGCGGCAATTGTCGTTCAACTGCACGCCGATGCAGTCATTGCTGTAACGCTCAATCGTCGTCGGCGAGAGCTTCGCACCCAGGCTGGCGCACACCTCGTTCGCGAGTACCGGATGCGCGCTGCCGCTGAAGATCGCGATGTTACGCACGTGTCCCCTCCACGCTCGGCTACCCCGCAGCGTGCCGTCGCCCCTGCCACAGTTCTAATACTAGCACACGCATCTAACAGGGTATCAGGTCGAGGGTCAGATGGTTTCCATGTGAAGGCCATCCGGCTGTCCTTCTGAGCGAAGCGTCGAATCCGCTGCTCCAGGTTGGCGATTCCTGAGAAGCTACCATACTTATGCGCAAGCATTCGTGCGAATGCCGTTCCACGCCGCGAACTCGCCTCCGTGGGGGGAGCGTATCCGAATGCTACGTGGCATACCGGTTGCGCCGTGCGCTTGCAGCAGTTGTCGTATGGTAAACGCTTAGTAGTGGGGTAACTTATATGACTCTTGATAGATACCGGCAACAGGGAGGCTTGGTAGCTGAAACCTTCGGCGACCCCCTGGATGCGGAGGCCGCGGTGCGAGCGCTTCACGATGCCAATTTCAGTACAGAGGATATCAGCATAGCTGTGCATGACACGGGAATAGCGGAGCGGGCGACGGGCGACACGGGAGTTGGTGTGGTCGAAGATCCCGGCGCTATCATGAGCGAGGAGCACACCGGGCCGGGGGGCATCTCCGTTGGCACGACCGGACTGATAGTACCAAACGTCGGCATCCTGATCGGCGGACCACTCGCCGTAACCGTGGCGGAAACAGGGGCCTCCAGTCTCGCTGGAGCGCTCGGCGCGTTGGGTGTTGCGGATGACGAGGCCCGGCGATGTCAGGAGAGGTACGAGTCAGGCGATGTCCTCGTCCTGGTGGCCGCGGGCGCTCGCGTGATGGAAGCGCGGCAGGTGCTTCAGGACCCGTCAAAGTGGACGTACCGCGATGAGCTCAGGCCAATCAATGCCGATACAGATACTACTCCAAGCTCGTAACGTCTCCGGCCCGACTGCCCATCAGGTGTAGGAGTAACCAAAAGTTATCGCTTCTGTGCCAGCCGATGCCGCCGTGGCTCCCGTGGTTTAGGGCCCGTATCCGGCGAGGAGGAAGGCTGTTCACCCGAACCGGACGCCCAGCTTGATGCTGCGCTCAGGATGCTCGTCGATCTCGCGGTATGCCTCGGCAGCGTCATCAAAGCGCACAATCGGTGTCACTATGCCTTCCGCGCGCAGCCTGCCGCTCGCCAGCCACCCCAGTGCCACCTCCACCAGCCGCCGCAGATTCCAGCCGGGAGCGTCGCGTAGGGGCAGGCTCTCGGCGCGCGCGGAAACCAGCTTCAGTCGGTTGATGTGGAACTCCTCTCCCAGACGCAGCCCCGCGGCCTCGCCCCCGTAGTACGAGATGACACAGACCGTGCCGCCGAAGCGGGTGGAGCGGATGGCGTGGTGCAACGCCTGGATGCTACCGGATGACTCCACCGCGACGTCCACCCCCAGCTGCCCGGTCTGCGATGGCGCCTCCCAGTAGCCGCCCAGAAGCCTGGTGCGCTGGAGCGGTTCCGCAGATGAAAACCCCCCGGTTTGCCGCCGGATCGCCAGCCCCACGTCCGCGCCGTCGGCCGCTGGGTCCAACACCACGTCCGCGCCGAGTCTGAGGGCAAGCTCTCGCCGGGGCGCGATCGGGTCCACCGCTATTACCCTGTCCGCTCCAGCTATTCGCGCCATCTGCACGCCCATCAGCCCCAGTGCGCCGAGCCCGAACACCGCAACGTGGTCTCCGAGGCGGATGTCGGCATCACGCATCGCCATCATCATCACCGCCGGATCGAGGCACACCGCCGCCTCCGCGCTCAATCCCTCGGGCATCCGGTCGGCGTGCGTCTCCTCCACCGTATGCGTCTCGCGGATCGGCAAGTGGCCGAACACCCGGTCGCCCGGCTGAAACCGTGACACTTCCGAGCCTACCTCTGCCACAACGCCGACTGCCATATTGCCTAGTCGCATGGGGAAGGAGCCGGCACCTCGCTCGGGCAGTCGCGCCATTACCGCGCCAAGCTCCCGGTCATACGGGCGGCTCGCCGCCGGTTCCGCGCGGTAGACCACCAACTCCGTGCCGTGTTTCGGTGCGGCGAACTCCGTGCGGATGCGTATTTGCGTGGGACCGAGAGGGGGTTCGTCGTACTCGCGCAGCACCGGCGTCCGGGGCGCGACTGCTATCAGCTCACGTGGCATTCAACTACTCTCCTCCTCGTACAACTGCCTGCTGCCGCAGCGTAGCAGTGAGGCCGGTTCCCGTCAATGGGCAATACCTGTGATCGCCGGCTACTTTCTGGCGCGAAGAAGGTGGTTTGGTTCCCGGTAGCCTTGGAGAAGCTACGCACTTCCCTGGGTTACTGGAGGCCCATGCCTCAGAAACAGGACCTTCCACCAAAACTAGCTAGTCAGGAGTCGAGCTACCAGGGCGATCTCACAGTCGGCATCGGAGCCCTCCACCCGCCACTTCCGGCAGATGTATAGCCGTTACATCAGCGTGTGCAGTGTGAAACGACTGTAGAGACGTTGCACGCAATGTCTGCGCAACGTCTGCGTACCGTCTACGAACGTGCCCACCCCCACCAACGGCGACTTTTGAATCATGTTGGCCGGCAAAGGTGTCCGAGAGATCGCAGAGACGTAGCATGTGCTACGTCTCCACAGGTGTATGGCGTGCTGAGAGGGACTCTTACATCACCCTGGTCGAGCTACGTGACCGATGAGATGCTCTGTGTGCAGTGTGGTATGCTGGTTCCGATGTAGGCCCAAGCCGGATGGGGGCGTGCTCGATAAGTAGTCCGCCCCCGCGTGCACTATCGAGCAGTAGATACACTCCGCCTCCCGCGGCCTGCTTGGAAAGACGGTAATGAGTGGGGAGGGTTGATGCAGTCACTCCCAACCATTCCTGTAACTCCTGACCCGGCTTCGTCGAGACAGCGGTTGTAGAACCATATAGGACACTTGCAGAGGTTTCTCTGCGCCGCACGTGCGGCCCTGACGCAGACAAGGAGAGGACAGGATGAAATCCGCGCTCCGCATCACCCGCCTCACTGTGCATCAGTACGGCTGGGACCTGACCGACCTGGGGTACGACCACAACGGCTTCAATCTCGTGTACGAGCCCGGAAACCGACTGAGGATGACAGGCTACGTCTTCACTATCGAGACCGACGCCGGGATGACGGGGGAGTACGTCGGTGGCAATGACGTCTCTTATGCCCAGGTGGGGATGGTTGCCCAGTACCTGCTAGGGAAGGACCCACTGCAGCGGGAGCGCATCTACAACGACCTGAAGCGGGC
Source organism: Rubrobacter sp. (assembly GCA_016781845.1). Classification (GTDB taxonomy): domain Bacteria; phylum Chloroflexota; class Chloroflexia; order Thermobaculales; family Thermobaculaceae; genus JADDPP01. Next base: position 14,287 of record JADDPP010000066.1, on the reverse strand, counting down.
GCTTCGCAAGCACGATCGCTTCGGACTGGGGCCGATCGACATCGCGCTGTGGGACATCGCAGGCAAGCTGTACGGAGTGCCCGTATGCGAGCTGTTGGGGGGTTACCGCGAGACGCTGCCAGCGTACGCTAGCACGTTCCACGGGGACGAGGCAGGGGGGCTTGACAGCCCGCAGGCATTCGCTGAGTTCGCACTCCAGTGCCAGCAGATGGGCTACCCGGCGTTCAAGATTCACGGCTGGGGCAAGGGACCGATTGAGCGCGAGATCGCCAACGTGCTGGCGGTGCGGGAGCAGGTCGGTAATGGGATGGACCTGATGATCGACCCGGCCTGCGAGTACGACACGTTCGCAGATGCGCTGAAGGTCGGGCGCGCGTGTGACGAGGCGAGCTTCCTGTGGTACGAGGACCCGTTCAAAGACGGGGGCGTCTCGGGGTTCGCGCACCGCAAGCTGCGGCAGATGATCCGCACACCCCTCCTGATAGGAGAACACGTCCGCGCACTCGAGCCCCACGTCGACCTGATACTCGCTGAGGCGACGGACTTTGTGCGCGCGGATGCCGACTACGATGGGGGCATCACCGGGTTGATGAAGATAGCGCACGCGGCGGAGGGCTTCGGGCTCGACTGCGAGATCCACGCACCGGGGCCTGCCCACCGGCATTGCATGGCAGCGTTGCGGAACACCAATTACTACGAGCTCGGGCTGGTGCATCCGAAGGTAACCCACAAGGAGGCGCCGATATACAAGGATGGGTACTCTGATGAGCTGGATGCTGTTGACGCGCGGGGCCATGTGCCAGTGCCTCAGGGTCCAGGGTTGGGCGTGGAGATCGACTGGGACTACGTGAGGAAGAACGAGGTAGGCAAGGCGGTTTACGAGTAGGACATCCGAGGACGGACTACTGACCGTTAGCGTTAAGTGGTACGACTTCCGGGTCATTCCTGCGAACTGAGAGCATGCAGCCCTGACCTTGCACTTGCAGCAGTCGCAGCGCAGCCCGCGCGGCTCTCGTGTATCCAGACTCAGACGGGCACTGATTCGACACTCAACGGTGGCGGGGCTCGGTATCGCCGCAGTACAGCTGCAAGCCCAACCGCGACAAGCAGCACGTAAAAGACTATAGAAATGAACACCCCTACTCTGAGCGCCGCAGACTCGTAGCGTAGCTCGACCAGATGCTCGCCAGCCGGCACCGGCACAGCCCGCAGGACATGGTCCGTCACCAGTAGTGGAGCTGGCTGGTCATCGACGTAAGCCTTCCAGGCCGGGTAGTATATCTCACTGAGCACCAGCAACCCTGGCGCGTCCGTCGCCGTCCTGATACGCATCCGGTCGGCGCTGGACAGGACCACCGAGGCTCGGTCGGACGCCGGCTCCACTGGTTGGCCGAGGGCAGGTGGAGTCACTTCGAGCAGCGCGGTCCTTCTCGGGTCCACCACGCCCGACGACAGCAGCTCCAGCGCCCGCCCACGCTCCACCCTCCGCGCAGAGTGTACTATCCATGCCCGCGGTAGTGCCCCGATTCGCCTGAGCACGAGTACAGACCCGTCTCTATACACGGTGGGGTACATCCCGCGCAGCCGCCGCAGGGCCGGCCGGTCCGGCGACGATGGCACGATCAGGTAGCGCGCGTTCAGCAAGTCGAGAAGAGGGGACCGCAACCCTTGCTCATACACGTACGAGCGGCGATACAACCGCTGGGGGCGTCTGTTGAGCGCTGCCACGTACTCATCGTAACGGGCCAAGTGAACCGGGTTGTACCCCTGCACGTCCTCCAGTCCCAGAGGTGTCGCCCGGTTGTCCGCGAGGAGCTCGTCTGCCAGCGGGTGCAGGAAACCGATCTCCGGGTAGTACCCGACGAAGCGGAACGGGCCCTCCTCGGATCGTGATTGCAAGAACTCGTCTACAGCACCGGACTGATAGAACCCTTGGAGATCTACCTTACGAACTATCCCTGCCCTGCTAGGGACAGTCCAGGGACCCGCAGTGGAGAGGTCGGTGAACACCAGGAGCAGGAGGAGCGCTCTCAGGAGCCAGCGTCGGCGAGTGCCCAGCGCTACGGCTGAGAGCGCCAGGGCCATCCCACTCGCCACTATCGCTGCCCGCGGCACGGCAGCAAGCGGGGTGACTGGGAGTATCAAGACGAGGGCGGATGCCAGGAGCGCGCCCGCTGCAAGCACCCATACTGCACGCCTGCTGTTCGTCCCGCTCTGTCCGAGGTGGGTCACGGTGGTACCTGCGAGGAGCGCGGCGCCAAGGTACAGCCACACAGTCACGTGCTCGGGGAGGTGCGGGTGCAGCCGCTCGAATCCGGGCAGCACGAGGTATAGCACCAGATGGAGTGGTGTCGGTATCTGGATAGCGAGCAGCAGTGCCGCCGCGCAGAGAAGGGCGAAGTACCAGACGGCTGGCCTCCCCCGCGCAATGAACACAGATAGGGAGGCCAGCGCGAGAGTCGCACCGCCGACGTACCATACGTCTCGCACGAGGAGGTTGCCCCAACTCTTCACGCTCCAGCCACCCATCACAGCCTGCTCCGTACCTGAATACCCCCCGGCCAGGTTCGAGAGCAGGTTGTACTCGATGCGGGGGAGCAGGCCGGCTGCGGCCAGGCCGAACCCGAACACAAGCACGGCACCGCCGTGCAGCACGAGCGCCGTGAGACGTGCCCGGAAGTCACGGGGAGATTGTGGAGGCGCAAGCACTGTGCGATACGCGACGTACCCCCCAAGCGCTAGGAGCGCGTAGTACGAGCCCTGCCCCAACCAGATCGCCAGGATCTGACTTAGCGCGAGCCCTGATAGACCCCACCATAAGCATTTGCTCACTCTCCCCTGGCTCCTGATCGCCATCTCCGCGCCGAGGATCGTTATCGGGAGCCAAGTCATGATACCGCTGTGGTTGGGGCAGCAGGGTATGCGGCCGTACAGGAAGCCGGCGTACTCGTACCCAACCGCCGCCACCAGGGCTCCAATGGTGTCCATGCCGAGCGCCCTCGCGAGTGCGTACATGCCTAACCCCCCAAGGAGCAGGTGGATCAGCATGTACGCCTTTACCGCCCCCTCGAAGGGCAGCATCGTGAACAGGAGCATGGCGGGTAGGTACATCCACCCGCTCTGGGGATCGGCGGCGAACGGCGCGCCCGAGAACTGGTGCGGGTTCCACTCCGGTATACCGCCGGAGCGCAGCCCCTGGCCCAGGTAGGAGAACCAAGGGTAGAACTGGGTGGCCGCGTCCTGACCGACCATAGTGCCCCCGATTATGAGCCGTAGCCATGCGAGCACCGTGAGCGCGACGATCAGGGCGAGAGTGAGGGCGTCGGCGTGGGCTCGCAGGGGAGCCTCAAGCAGTCCCGTACGCCGCCGGAGTGAGCTACGGGGGATCACACTCCTATTGTAAACCCGAGCCACTCGACGCCGCAAAGAGGGCGGCGTGCAGGTATCGCTGTGGCCGCTAAACAACAAGGGCCGTCCAACAAGCTCTTCGCCGACGACCCCAATCTGACTGGCTCTCACACCCGCTACCACTGGTGGCCGAGGGTGGCGTGAGAGTTAGCTACTGCACGACCTTAAGCCGTATGCGGCATGGACACGCATCGAGTGCCAGGGCGCCTCTGCATCCCAGGCTACTTGAAGGAGCCGAACTGCAATCCTACTGTGGAAGCAAGACAGGTCTATTCCCCTCAGTCATAAAAGCACGAGGACGTGATGGAGCATGTGTAGGCATCCATCTTGATGACAGTAACCAGGGAACTGGAGCCATCTGTAAACATCAGACACAGGAGGTGGTTCAGGTGAACATTGACTCCACAGCTGTGCAGACTGGCATGTCAGTAGTTGGATGCGATGGTGCAGAGGTGGGTAAGGTCACGCAGACTCACGCTGCAAGCTTCACCATCGAGCGCCGAGGGCAGCCCGAACTGAGCCTGCCGTTCGGGGCGATCGAAGAGGTGGACAGTGGCAGGGTGGTGCTAAGCGTGATGGCCAGCCAGGTGGATCAGCTGGTGGGGGCGGGTGATGCTGCTGCAACTGGTGCAGGAGCGACATTCCGATGTCCGTATTACAGTGCGCAGTTCCATCAACGGGAGCAGCGCAACGAGCACGTGAGAGTGGCCCACTGATACAGACAGACCCCAACTCGGGGTGTCACCACCCCATTCTACCCAGCAGGAGGGCGTACTAGACTGACCGGCGGTGCATACTGGGGCCTGGTTCCAGCATTGAGGCGTAGTCCCATAGGAGCCCGCAGCAATTGCGGTCAACAAGGTTGCATTTCACATAGGGGTGGAGGAAGCAGCCCTCTAATAGAGAGAAAAGCGGTAAGGCATTGATCTGCCTGAGGGTAGCGCTCCTGGCCCATAGAACGAGCGTTCCTGAGCTGGTAGCCGGTCAGCCAACCCTGCTCGCAAGCTTCCCATACAGGCGGTTGATCTCCCGCTGCTTCTCGCGGATGACTTCGTCCTTGGCTGCGAGCTCGCGCTTGAGGTTCTCGATCCTGCGGCGCAGCGAGGCGATCACCTGGTCCTTCGCCTCCAGCAGATTACTCTACGGGACCGGGCCTGGTTTCGGACATCAGGGTGTACCCGAGTACGTACCCACTCATTCAGCGAGGTTTGGCCGCCCGCATCTGCTCAGGCCTGAGGCTTGAGGGCCAGCTTGCGCGCCAGCCTGTCCTGTATCAGCGTATGCATCTGGTCGGCTATTGTGTCCCACGAGTAGCGCTCCAGAAGGTCGCGTCCTTTCTCGATCCTCCGCGCGCGCTCCTCGCCCGACTCGGCAAGCGCCACCTCCACTTGCCGTACGAACTCATCGGCACCCTCCGCGATCCGCACCACCTCACCATACAGCGAGATAACATCGCGGATGGGGGTGGAAACTATCGGCTTCTGGCCCGCCATATACTCCAGCGTCTTCGTGGGGCTGATGGATCGGGTGGACTCATTGATCGCAAACGGCATCATCGCAACATCGAACGCCTTGAGGTACGCGGGTAACTGCGCGTACGCCCGCTTCCCGAGGTAGTGGATGTTACCTGGCCGCGGCAGGGTACGCTCCTCGATCTTGAGAGTAGGACCTATCATCACAAGGTTCCACTCGGGCCGCGCTTCCGCCACGTTCGCCAGCAGCTCCAGGTCTATCCGCTCGTCCACCACGCCGTAGTAGCCGATGATCGGGCGACCAAGAGCGCGCACGTCCTCCGGCACGGGCAGATCCTCGCGCAACGCCTGGCTGAAATGCTCCTGCTCGACGCCGCTGGGGAACAGGTGCAGGTCGTCGTGCCGTCCCTTCTTGCTCTCGTACAGGCTCGGCCCACCGCCGAACACGAGGTCCGCGCGCGACAGCAGCTCCTGCTCCTGATCCCTGAGCCGCTTGGGGGCGAACTTGAAGGAGGTCAGATCGTCCATAACGTCGTACACCACAAGGTCGGGCTGCAACAGGTCCAGGAACTTTACGACCACCGGGGTGTAGAGCCACAGTATGAGTGGCACGTCCCGCCGCCAGCGCCGGACGTACTCCGTCACCTCGCGCTCCAACCGGGGCTGCTCGGGGCTCTCGAACATCAGGCTTGATTCCGTGATGTCATCTCGAACTTTAAACGGATGGCCCACCATCCGGATCCGGTCAAGGCTCGCATCAAGCCGCTCCCAGAACTTCTCACGGCCGCTGCGGAACAGGAGCTGCGCCACCTGCAGGTTCGGGTGCGTCTCCGTCACCCGGAAGCCCTCGAACTCCGGACCGATCTGGATACGCGGCTCCTCGACGTACAGCACGGGATAATGCCGGGAGAGACGTGACAGCGCGTGTTGCGGGCGCTGCCATACCCAATCCCAATACAGGTGCGACACGCACACCAGGTCTGCTTGTCCGTTTTCCAACTCTTGACTCCTCTCTACCTGCAGCCGCCAGCCTCGCTGTTCAACAGCTGCGAGCCGGTCAGTGCGATCACGCCGCACAACTCTGACTTCGCCGGGTCGACGTGAACCGCTGTATATCCCCCAACACGCAATCCGCGCACCAACCCGGCAGACGTGCCGCTTCACCGACCCCGCACGCCCCACATAAACATGGCACGCGGAGTGCTTCGGGGAGGACGAAGCCTGTGCATACTGCGTGTTTGTCAACGAATACATTACGTTTTCGCTATTCCGTCAGCCTTGCGAGTTATCGGCAAGGGTGGAACAATATAGAATATGTATAGAAGCGAGATCAGATTACCCTTGTTGAGTGCCGAGATTGGAGACACCATTGGCGGACGTTGAATACGGCTTCACAAGAGCCACGGAAGAGGCGCAGGCCGTAAGGGAGCTCCTCAACCCGCTACCGCGCTCCGTCATCCGCCGCAACGCATACGTGTTGCTCGACGGCACCTGGCGCTTCGAGTTCGATCCCGAAGACCGCGGACTGCACGAGGAGTGGTATCTCGGTCACAGGTTCACCGGCGTCGCACAATGGCCGGGCTCCATCGAGGAGCACCTTCAGTCCGCCCGGGATGCTGCGACACAGAGGGGCCGCCCGTGGCAGGATAGTGTGGTTGCCTGGTACGAGCGCGAGTTTCAGGTACCCGAGCGGTGGGTCGCGGCGCCTGACCGCATCCCGCAGGTCACCTTCGGCGCGTGCGGATACGAAACGCGCGTGTGGCTCAACGGCCACCCTCTCAGGACCGTAGAGGGCGAGGAAGTTCACGTCGGTGAGTACACATCGTTCTCGTACGAGCTGCCTACGGAGTACCTGGAAAAGACCAACCGCCTTACCGTCCGCATCGCGGACTCGCTCGACGCGGAGATACCACGCGGCAAGCAGGAGTCGCGCGTGTATAAGCGCGGCGGCATCTGGTACCAGACGTACACGGGCGCGGTGCGCAGCGTTTGGCTGGAGCCAGTCGAGCGCAACCGGCTCCGCTCTCGCCTCAGCGTCATCAGCACTATTGAGGACGGGCTCGTCGAGCTCAACTTCACAACGCGAGTTCACGACCGTGGTCTGTACGAGCTGCGAGTCGTCGTGACACCACCCGGCAAAGATGGCCCGGTTACTGTAGCCGAGTACCCCCTGCCACTGGAGGTTGGGGAGAAGCGCCAACGGGTGACGCTGGAGCTGCCCGACGCGCACCTGTGGTCACCTTCGGAGCCGACCCTGTACCATCTCGTGGCACAGTTATCCTCCCCCGATGGGGCGGTGTCGCAGATCGAGGCGCACTTCGGGCTGCGAAAGATCGAGGCGCGCGGCAGGCGCATCTACCTCAACAACGAGGCGATCTACCTCGACGGCATCCTCTACCAGCCCGGCACCGCCACGTACGAGCAGATGCGCGCCCATATGCTCTCAATGAAAGAGCTGGGCTGCAACCTCGTCCGCGTCCATATAGCTGGTATAGACCCAAGGATCTACGACCTCGCGGACGAGATGGGCATGCTGCTCTGGGTGGAGGTGCCCAGCCCGCACTCTTCGAGCCAGCGCTCCCGCGAGAACCACTGGGAGGAGCTGCAGCGCCTACTCGTCATCCTCCTCTCGCATCCATCGGTCGTCATTCTGAGCCTGTACAACGAGGATTGGGGCGCGCAGGACATCGCCACCAGCCGTGCCACACGCGCGTACATCGCCCGCACGTACAACTACATGCGCGTGAACCACCCGCAACTCCTCGTGGTAGACAACGACGGCTGGCATCACGTGTCAACCGAAGGCCGACTCGAATCACATCTTTTGAGCGCACACCTGTACACCCCTGACATACACCAGTGGCGGTGGACACTGGACAGGCTCGTGGAGGGCGAGAACCACGGGGTAGCCGTCAACCCACTCGTCGTGGGTGACCCGTTCTTCTACCGTGGTCAGGTGCCGCTACTGGTGAGTGAGTGGGGCGGCTTCGGCTTCGAGTGGTACGGTGGGCCGGAGGAGACGACCGCTAAGACGGAGCGCATCCGCGCCTTTAAGCGGGAGCTGCGGCTCCGCGCCATAGCCGGGGACGTCTACACCCAGGCTACGAGCATCGAGGATGAGGTCAACGGCCTTCTCGACGCGGAGACGGGCGCCCTCCAGGTTGCCCCCGGCATCCTTGACTCCTCCACGCTGACGTAAGGATTCGTACATCCGTGGGCGGCTTCCTGTAGCCGTCCACGCTACCCTTGTAGAAACCGCACTACCTTCAGAATCTGCCCCTCGAAGGCCCGGTCCACACTGAACATGGGACAGCCCAAGTGGTCCGCGTCGGCGCGTACTATCGCATGTTCCGCGGCTCGCTGGAGTATTCTGGCGATGACCGTAGAGTACGTGTCCGAGGGGGAGGGATGCTCGACGACCCGGAGTTGCTGCGCGAGAGAGTGGAGCGGATGGTGCAGTAGATAGTAGATACTGGAGACGGCGATGCCGCCCCCTGTGCGTGCTGGCCGGTACGGGCGGGAGGAAGGCCGGACCGGGAAGGGAGATTCTCGACGCAGCAATTGTCCCAGCGTCAGCGTTTCTTGAGGTCCTGGTTCAACCTGGCCAGGCGCTGGAGGACGTCGGCTGCGGGGGTGTCGTCGGCACGAGGAACCACACCTGGTAGGGGTGATACTACTACCGCAGACGAGAGCACCGGAGGCGATCAGATGGCTACAGAGATTGCGCGGAAACAGTTCACGGTGGACGAGTACCACAGGATGGCGGATGCCGGCATCCTGACAGAGGACGACCGCGTGGAACTCATCAGAGGGGAGATCATCCAGTTGAGCCCTATAGGTGGAAGGCACGCAGCATGTGTTACGGAGCTCAACTGGCTGCTCACGCGGCAGCTAGGTGAGGAGGTGCGCGTGAGCGTGCAGAACCCGATCAGGATAGACGAGTACGGGGAGCCGGAGCCGGACTTGGCCGTTATCCGCGCCCGCAACTACGCGGGCGACCTGCCGAAACCTGAGGACGTATTGCTCCTGATTGAGGTAGCGGATATGTCGGTCTCGTACGACCGGGACCTGAAGATCCCGATGTACGCACGGGCGGGCATCCCGGAATCGTGGCTTATGGACCTGGCCGACGGGGCGATCGAGCGTCACAGTGAGCCCTCCGAAGGTGGTTATCGCCTGGTAGTACGCGCCCGGCGAGGGCAAACGCTCGAATCAACAGTATTGCCCTCGCTCACGCTGAAGGTTGATACCCTGCTCGGTCGAACGGAAGATACATCCCGATAGAGATGTAAGACTCACGTTCCATACCCTTGTGAGCTACTTCAGACAATAGTGCAGGGAGTACTGCACATACAGGATCGTTGGGCTACAGGTAGACCGTGTATGCCGTGCATCGGGCTACCAGGCGAGACATCTGCAGCACAGCTACCTCGCCCGGCTCTCGGGTACCTCAAAGTCGTACGTCTCGCCTCGGTCAAGATACCGCACCCTGTCCTCCAGCCCTGCCGCCCTCACTTCGCGCTGAAAGTCCTCCAGAGGCGATTTCATCACGGTGTAATCGTTGTAGTGTATCGGTATCGCCGTCTTCGGCTGGAGTATCCTGATCGCCTCCACGCCCTGCTTCCCGTCCATCGTGACCATGATGCCAAGTGCCCGCGTCCCACCCAGGTGCAGGAGCGCCAGGTCTATGTCCGGGTACACCCGCGGCACTTCCCGCAGCTGGCTATGTATCAGGGTGTCACCCGTTATGTAGAGTTGCAAGCCGATCTTGCCTGGCCTCGTCTGGAACTGAAGGAGGCTGCCCATCACGGGCGGCAACAGCCTGCCTACAACAGCCGGCCCGTGGATTCCGGGCATCGAGACCACTCGCAGCCTCGCACCCCCCTTCGCCACTGAGATGGCCTCCCATGTCTGCAGCGCATGCGGCGAGGCGAAGCCCATCTTCTTCAGGGCGGCGGCGGCATGTGGTGTGGTGATTATCGGCACGCTCCTGTCGAGGTCCCGCTCCGCCACGCGGTCAAAGTGGTCCTCGTGCATGTGCGACAGCACCACGAGGTCGAGTGGCGGCAGATCCCCTATCTCCATGGCCGGGTCGAACCTCCGCGTCGAGCGCAGCCCGTACCCCAGCCTCACCTTCTCTCCCTTGTGCAGAAAATTGGGATCGGTGAGGATCGTGAAACCCGCGTACCGTATCAGCGTCGTCGCGTTCCCTATAAAGTAGATGGAGCCATTTCGGGTGTCCGCGTCCACATCCGCCGCCGGCAGCACCAGTTCGTTCTCGGCCAAAGTGAACCTCCTCCTATTCCCCCCCCGTAGTGGCAGGACTGGTGCCAATGCGGACCTCGCGCAGGGATAAGACCCAAAGGGATGCTTTGTCCGGCGATGTAGTACCCGTCTGAGCACTGCCCGAAGTCCCGTCGAGGGCCGTCTGGCTAACGGGCTCCCACTAATATGGAGAGCAACCCGCAGGCGCCCAGCGGATTAATAGAAGCCGAACGAGGCGTAATACTTGGTGGACTGCAGGGAGAGGCCAACAAGCACGAAATCATCGTAGAGCGCCGGTGGCATTGAAGTATCCAGGCGCACCCGCACGCTTATGTATCGAGGGGTCCGGGGCGGCGGTGTGACCAGCCCGAGGTCGGTTCGCACTTGCATCTGTCCAGGGAGAAGCCGCCCCTCCGCCAGCACGCGCTCGCGATAGTGGGCGGGTTGGTCGGTCTCCTCATAGTACACGATCTCCACCTTGTGACCCGGGTATCCTGGGTGAACGTTCCCGCCCTCTGTAAGAAGCACGAAGGTAGCGGCGTCGGGAGGGTTCTCCTCAAACTCCCTGACTGTGAGCGGCAGGTCCGTGCTCAGGCCCGCGTAGCACGCATCGCCGTACACCCCCGGCTCGTCGCCCAGATGCAGCCTCCCTCGCCACACAAACTGCGGACTCGCTCCTTCCATCCTTCCCCTCCCTGCTTCGCCTTGTCACACCTGTCTGCCCATCCCCTGCTACGAGCACAACCACTGCCATCATCTGCCACATCGGTTACAACACATGTATGATGTGACCCAAGCAGCTATGAACGACAAAGAGGAGGATGATGCGAAGCACATGGAACCCCGAGCAGTACGCGCGCTTCGGGGCGGAGCGCAGCCAGCCCTTCCACGACCTCCTGGCCCTCGTGCATCGCTATCCCTCGATGCGGGTGGTGGACCTCGGATGTGGCACAGGGGAGCTAACGGCCCAGCTCCACGACCAAATGGACGCCTGCGAGACCGTCGGACTGGATAACTCCGAGACGATGCTCGCGAAGAGCCACGCATACGAGCGCAGCGACTTGCGCTTCGAGCCGGGCGATATCGCCCTCTTCAACGCTGACGGCAGGGAGGACGGAAAATACCACCTCATCTTCTCCAACGCCGCGCTACAGTGGGTGCCGGACCACGAGCCACTGCTTGCCCGCCTCACCGATGCACTTACGCTGGACGGTCAGATCGCGGTGCAGGTACCTGCCAACTACGACTACCCCACGCACACGGTTGCGGCGGAGGTCGCAAGCGCGGCGCCGTTCCGCGACGCCCTCGGCGGCTACGTGCTCCGAAGGCCCGTGCTCCCGCCAGAACAATACGCCACCCTGCTTCACGGCCTCGGCTACCGCGAGCAGCACGTCCGCCTCCAAGTGTACACGCACTACCTGGCCTCGCGGGAGGATGTCGTTGAGTGGGTCAAGGGCACCCTGCTGACCGACTACCAGCGCCGAATGCCCGCGGAGCTCTTCGCCCGCTTCCTGCAGGAGTACCGCGTTCGCCTCCTCCCCCACCTCGACGACACCCGCCCGTTCTTCTACCCCTTCAAGCGAATCCTCTTCTGGGCTGCGCGGTAGCCCGCAGGGCGTATGTCGCCAACGGAGAGGGGCGCGGAAGACATGCGCGCAACCACGAGGGAGCCCGTGGTTGTACGCAGCCATCTCCTCATAGCCCGCGCAGTTCGGAGCCTGTTATGCCCTTCGGTCGCGAGCTGCCAGGCCCTTCTGCAGCAGTTCGCACTTGTGGTCAGGCTACCTGGAGCCGGCGCGGCTGCAGGTGCCCCAAGAGCTGCTAATCTTCAATCTCCGGATTAGTCGTCATGATGGCTTCCGACGCCTGCCAGACCTGCGGAAGGAGTCCCACTACCCGCTCGGTGCGCCGCTGAAGGTCTGCGAACGACGATATGCCGAGGTCCTCGAGCAGTTGCCGATAGCCAGGCTCGAACCTGTCCCGCACCTCCATCGGCGCATCGTGATGGAGCACCTTCTGGCAGCGGGAATAGGTGGCAACCATCCAGAATACGGCCTCGCGATGCAAGCCGCGCTCGATCAATTCCCCGCTACCGTCAATCGCGACCGGGCGGGCGATACGGCTGATGTCCGAAGCGAAAGGGAACGGTGTCCTGATCACAGCACTCGCGGCATCGAACACGTCGGCAAGCACGGCGAGGTGCTGCTCGGCACGCGCCGGGCTCATCCGGGCACACCCCAGCACCTCCAATAGCGCCTCGTACAGGTCCAGGTGACTATACTCCGCCAGCAACTCCCTCGTTGCCACGTACCTCTGCCGCACCGTCGGGTTCCTCAGCCCGGCCACGAGCAGCACGTGGGTTGTCACACCCGTCGGGAAGAGCCAGCCGAGCACCTGATCGTAGAAGGGGTCCGACTCGTTCAAGGCCGCAAGCTGTTCCAATACCCGGTCCCTGGCGTGCGCGCATCGCCTGCTGACCCAGTGGCGCTTGGCGAAGCCGCGGGCCACCGCCGCCTGGAGCTCGGTCAGCTGCCCCGATGGGTCCAGAATGACGCTCGGTGTCCTGAAACCACCGGCCAGGTGGTAGTGGCTCAGGACCAGCTCGGGCGACCGCAGTTGGTCCAGTGACAGATAGGTGACTTCGAGGAGAACGCCTCGATAGATGAACTTGCCACGCTTATTCGGTGCATTGGAACCGGTCACGACCATGTTGATGTCCAGATCCGACGTTGCAGGAAGGGAGACGTCATCAGGAAGCCAGTTCGCGGAGCCGGCGAAGTAGGCTCCGTGGAAGCCGGGTACCGCATTGGCCTCCTCCCTCACCCACCGTCGCGCCGCATCCCTGGCCTGTTTGACGATCATGCTCACCTCATACGAGAACCGCGTGACATCCACGCGCCCTTGCTATCGGCCCCGTACCCAAACGTGCATAGCAGGCACTCGAAGGCTATTACCGGCACAAGGTATGCGCAGTACACTGCCGTGTCGCGGGGTATCGCCCATAACACAAAGGGCGGTGGGCCCAGCGACCGTACAAAGCCTCAACAGGACATCAGACTCACGTTCAGGATTGCTGTTGCCTATTATGACTGAAACTACCGTGCGCACCTACACCAACCCCATCTATTCCGGCTATCTCGGCGACCCATTCGTTCTCAAACACGACGGCGAGTACTACGGCTACGGCACGGTGCCGCTTGGTGGCTGTTCGCTGCCGGTGCTGCACTCGCCCGACCTTGTGAACTGGCGCCTCCTCGGGGACGCGCTCACGGCGCGTGAGCAGGGCTTCGACTGCCTCTGGGCGCCCGAGGTGGCGCACCACGAAGGCACGTTCTACATGTACTACTCTGCGGGCGGGGATGAAGGACAGGGCCACCAGTTGCGCGTCGCCACCGCGCCACACCCCACAGGACCGTTCGAGGATCAGGGCAGAGTGCTCACACCAGATGACCCCTTCACTATAGACGCCCATCCGTTCCAGGACGATGACGGTCAATGGTACCTTTTCTATAGCCGCGACTTCCTTGAGGTTGACGAAGAGCATCAACGCGTCGGCACCGGCATCGTCGTGGACCGGCTCGTGGATATGACCCGCCTGGCCGGGGAGCGCAGGACCGTCGTGAGGGCGCATGCGGAGTGGCAGCTCTACCAGAAGCAGCGGCTCTGGTACGACCGCGTCTGGGACTGGTACACCGTCGAGGGCGCGTTCGTCCGCAAGCACAACGGGCGCTACTACTGCCTGTACAGCGGCGGCGCGTGGCGCGAACCCAACTACGGCGTCAGCTACGTTGTGGCAGACCATCCGTTGGGGCCGTACACCTACGACCGTGAGACGGCCAGGGAAGGGCCGACGCTCCTGCGCACTGCTCCAGGGAGGGTAATCGGCCCCGGCCACGCCTCCGTCGTGCTCGCGCCGGACGGCGTGCAGGAGTACATCATCTACCATGCGTGGGACCCCGAGCACACGGGCCGGACGATGCGCATGGACCGGCTGGACTGGACCGACCACGGCCCCACCTGCCCCGGCCCCACGCTGGATCCCCAGCCCGCGCCGCCCCTCTCGAGAGACACCCAGTCGTAGCCGGGAAGGGTCATGTAAGGCTGCTCTGCGTTGCGTCTACCACGTCACGCCCCGGCGAGCT
>JADDPP010000236.1 GCA_016781845.1 Rubrobacter sp. | reverse complement strand
GCACTCTCTGGATTTCCCCGGGCGAGATGTCTTTCCAGCCCGCGTCGGATCCTCCGTGGTAGCGACAGAACGTGATGAGCCCAGACCTCCATAGCCCCCGCAACGCATCCGAGAGGGCAGGTATGAGCACTTCGTCGGGAACACCGGCAGAGTTGGAGCGCAGGGTGTTCAGGACGGTGGGCAGGTTCTCCTCGCCCGCCTCCTCCAGTATCCAAAGTACGTCTCTCTGCATTGGGGAAAGGCTAGACGAAAGAGCCTGCATCTGGATAGGGGAAAGTGAAGAACGGTGAGGTTTTCTGTGTGACACTGCAACTTCCCTTTACAATCCTGTATGGCCTCCATAAGCTCTAGCGTCAGCGGATCGCTTCAAAGGCGATGGACGGGGCAGACTACGCCGGATACAACGGGAGCACCGGATTATGATCGATCCCAACAGGCGATGGAAAAAAGACCGGGGGGAGGAGAGTAAGGCTCGCCCGTTCGATGAAGACCAACTCGACACATGGCCCGGCGACTATTCGGGCAGTGCTGTCATCGAATGGCGAGTCTGCCCGATGATATCCTATGCCGCTCTCATCCAGCTGCTTCTCCAGTGCCGTGCGAGCCATGCCGCCTTGGACAACCCAAGGATCGAGCACGAGCGCTCCGCCGCAACTCGGCACAACGAAATGGTCCAGGAACACCAGACTCAGCGAACCTTCGGCGGAGAAGTGCAGCTCCACATCTCCGTACTTCCATACGGTCCGAAATGGACGGTTAGGAGGCCTTGCGCTGGTGTCGGCTGGCGGCCCAAGCAACTCCTGCACCTGTGCCCGCGACATACCAAACTGGAGAGGGCCGAACATGCCAGTTTCGAGCCAATCCCGCAGGGAGACGGAAACCACAATGCCCCCCCGTTCACGCAAATAGTGGTTGCTGCTGCAGTAATACTGTGCGCGGTTTGCGCTGCGAGTACTCCCGCACCCGCAGCACCTGGAGCCAGTCGCCATCCCCTAGTTCCCACAGAGGCGGCTGGGGGGATCGGTGGGGCGTGTCGTACAGCTGCGGCTCGCCAACGGTGCGCAGATGGCTGTTGTCCGGCTGATACGTCACCTTGTAGCGAGGGAGGGGCTCGTCGGCGTACTCCAGCGTCAGGTTCTCACCGTACAGCCACACGGCAGCATGCTCCCCGGCTAGGCCGCGTTCCCCGTACACCCGGAAGTTTCGGAAGCGCACGTACCCGAGCCGGTCCAGCTTCCTTTGTCCAGTCCAGTGTGCGCCCCCGGCAGTCATCGTTGAGGTCTTCCGCCTCGATCCCTTCCCCCAGCAGCAACTCCACAGGCTTGTTGGCGAAGAACTGCGGCACCAGGTACAGCCGCCGGTTGCTGAAGCCGAGCCCATTGAGCACCATCGCCACCGTCGCAGTCCCCGCGCTCACCTTCCGCTCCGCCCCCCCCACCCGTTCGTCGAGATACTCGGCCAGCCCTATCTCCCGCATACTCCCGCCACTATCCTGAGATGACCAAGCCGCTCACTGCTGTAGGATACTTCCGCTTCCATAGCCACCCTCCCCTCACGCACCTGCTCTACGCTAATCACCGAAACCCTTCTACCTCACTGCTGAATGTGGGAACGAATACCCCTCGATCAAGATTTATTGTGATGCAA
>JADDPP010000153.1 GCA_016781845.1 Rubrobacter sp. | reverse complement strand
AACGAGTCAAGCTGTACCTGTATCAGATTCGGCATCTCGAAGGCCGTGCGGATGCGAGCGTAAGATCTTCTCTTACCTTGCGAGTCATCGGTGGACGTGGCGTTAACGCCCGGTCGTACTTGCGAGGCAAATGTCATATACAGTATTCTCCTCAATAGCGTGGGAAAAAGGTGTGAGCCGCGAAGGTGTCCGGTAGACGCATGTTCCCCCCCAAACCCGCCTGTACGGAGTGCGGCCTTGTATAATACCCGACATCGAGGCCGCGTGTCAAATCGCGTGCCACCGATTTCTCCTGGGACCTCGGCCACTTCCCGGCGCGCCATCCGTCACCTGACGTTCCCTGGTATCGCTGCCGCCGAGAGCCGGAAACCGCGTAGGGGTTCTGCGATTTCCGGTCGCGCGCTTACCCAACCTCATGCCTTCAGGTCATCGGCGGCAGGCTGTGAGCTGCGAGTCTTCAAGGAAGACGCTGCCTGTGACAGAAGCTACGCCTTGGCCAATGCCTTTGGAGGGCGCGTCAGGTAGCTGTAGTACCAGCGCAGCCAGTGGTTCGACCAGCCGAACACCGTCGTGTTGCGTATGATCAGACTCACCTGCTCCCGCCCTATCTTTGCTTCCGCCAGCAGCACGTTCGCATTGTTCCGACTCACGGCCAACGTCTTCGCCGCGAAGAAGAGCGGCCAGATGCATGCCAGCCGTATCCTGTGGTACCGCCGGGGAAGCGCCTGAACGTATACCATAGCCGCGCGCAGGTGCCGCTCCGCCTTTGCCGCGAGCATGTCTATCACCTGCAGCGCCCGGTCCATGTTCGCGGGCTCGAACAGTTGCGCGGGGGTAAGCCCTACCTTCTCGCAGAACGTCCGCGGCACGAATATCCAGCCGCGCTCCCAGTCCTTGCGCAGACCACGGATCACGTTCACCGTCTGCAGCGCCAGCCCGAACTCACGCGCCAGCGGCATCAACTCCTGCTTGCGGTTGCGCAGCGCGGGGACGTACCACGCAAAGATGTCCGTCACCAGGTAGCCCACGAGACCGGCCACGTGGTGCATGTAGTCGTCCATCTCCTCCTCATCCCCCACCGACGGCCCGTGCTCCTGCCAGCGAGCCATGCCCAGGCTCGTCTGCCGGACGTGCTTGAGAATCGTCGCCTGAATCTCCTCCGGCAACGTACGCAACTGCTCTATCAACACGTTCGCGTGCTGCGCGACCGCCACCTCGGGGTCACTCCCATCCAGACCGGCTACAGCGTCCGTAAGAGCCTGTACCGGCGCATCCCCGCTGAGCACCCTGTCCCACAGCCGCAGCAACTCCGCCTTACGCAAAGGCTCTATCGTCGGGTGGTCCTCCAGGCAATCAGACACACGGAACATGAGATAAGCGACGGTGATGGAGTCGCGCAACACCCCCGGCAGCTTCTCTATGGAAAGCGCGAACGTGCGGCTGACCCCGCGGAGCATCTCGTACTGCTGTATCATCCTTATCCCCCACGACAGCGTTATGTCCCGCTGATTGTACACGTCCCACCGCAAGAGTCAAGCCCGCCGCGAACATAATACTATATGGGGAATACCGCCTCTATATCGGCCCAGCGAACAGGGTCATGTCAAAGTCGTGGTCCATCGCGTAAACTCCGTCTAAGAACC
>JADDPP010000400.1 GCA_016781845.1 Rubrobacter sp. | reverse complement strand
GCCGAAGAAGACCGGCTCCGGCTCCACCGGCACATAGGAGCGGCGAAGCGGCCCCCGCACCCGTTCGATCCGCACCCGCGAGCGATACGCCACGGGATCCGTCATGACGATCCTCCTCTGATCCCGTCCCGTTGCTCCCAGCTGGAGGGGGACCGGGAGCCGTAGAGCTGGTCCACCGCAGCGGCGCGTGGGCCGAGCTTCGCCTGTCGATCGGCCCGGGACGGCGGCTTGTCCCAGGGCATTTCCCCGACGACCAATTTGGGCACGTTGACGAACACGGTCGTGCCGGACCGTTTGACGACGGTGTCAAGCGGGATGAACGTGTCCCGGTGGAAGATCCGCCCTCGTGGCACCACCAGGTGCGCTTCGGCATCCCCGGTCGCTTCCACCACCCGCTCGACCGTGCCGATCTCGCCGTGGTCTGACCCCCGCACCACGTCTCCCGGCTGAACGCTGCCTCTAGCGGCCACCGCGTCTGCCGCGACGAGAAACTCGTCAACCTCCATGACCGCGTTGGCGATCAACGGGTAGTCGACGTGGATGGCCGCCTCGTAGGCGGGCACGCTTTCGGCGCCGATGGCGTTGGCGAGGAAGGTGACGTCGTAGCCCGCCTCCATCGCGCGCCGCCCGGTCGACTCGCAGCACAGGTTGGCGGTCATCCCGGCAATCACCAAGTGGGTAGTCTTCAGGCGCCGGAGGTGGTCCGGCAGGTCAGTCTCGAAGACGTCGATCCCTTTGTGTGGCAGGAGCACGGCCTCGTCCGCTCGGGGTCGCAGGTCGGGATGGAAGTCTGCCCCCCAGCTCCCAGCCAGGAACATCTTATTCTCGAACATGATCCGGTTGATTCCGCTGCGCCGGTGCAGCTGGTGTTCTCGGTAGTCCTCTTCGGTATAGGCCATGGGGGCGAAGATCACCGGGATGCCGAGCTCACGCGCGCCCTCGATGGCGCGCTTGAGGTTGCCGATCACGTCGTGCATCCGTACGGTCATCTTGGTCATCTCCCAGCCGGCGCCTCCTTCAGAGAGGAAGTCGTTGACCGGATCGATCACCAGCAGAGCCGTCCGATCCGGCGGGAACACTACCCCGACTTCCCCCCTCACTGGGTAGGTCGCGCCGTCTTCGCTATCGCCACCGGGTCGATCCACATCTGTGGAGCCCATCATTTCTCCTCCATCACCCACCGGGCTCGCCGCCCAGTGGACCCTACAACGCTCGTCCCATGGGGTGGCGGTCCGACCTCCGGAGACTGGAGGACTGCCTCACCTGTCATCGTCTCCAGGAAGACCCCGTCGCCAGCCAAGGCGGCCCCAGTCCTCAGAAACTGGAGCCGGGACGCACGGCCCGGCCGAGCTGCATCCTCAACAGAGTCGTCCGCCTGCTCTCGGATCAACCGGTCCAGCTGCCACTTGGGGAACGCTCGCGTTCCCCAGCCCCGTGATTCATGAAAGGCCTCAGTCATGAGGTGCCTTAGCAGGAAAGGCGTCTGGGAGCCGGGTTCGCCCGCGCTGGCGGGAGAAGCCGGGTTGGGGGCAAGGTCTGTGACCCGGCATGACCGACTACCCCCGTGAGCCCATGCTAGAGCGCCGGGCAAACCTGCTCGGCGCTCCACGGAGGGAGTCCGGTATCACC
>JADDPP010000366.1 GCA_016781845.1 Rubrobacter sp. | reverse complement strand
CGCTATCCCTCTATAGTCCGGAGTCTTCAGTACACAATGTCACAGAGGGTACGGAGAGACAGTCAACGGCGCAGGTCAGGTATGTGGTAAATCGTGTAGCTCATACTCTCGGCCAGTGCTGCGCGCTTATCTCTCGACGCCTGCGCCGCGAATACTACGCCCCTACTCGTCCGCCTTCTTCCTGATGGCCTCACGGAAATACTGGAAAAAGTCCGAGACCGTCACAGACACAAAGAGAGATGCAATGAACCGCGTGTAGCTCGGAGCGAACAGCAGTCCACCGTACAGGCATGTGCCTATCCACTGAGCTATGCAGAACGGGCATAGAACGAGCTCGCCGATGGCCTTGCGGATGCCGCTGCCGGTCGGCCTCTCCATCACCTCGCCGTCCGCTATCGGCTGCTCGAACTCCGTGAGTGGCGACCGTAAAGCGGACGTTACCTTCGCGCGGCTGATTATCCTGCTCAGCTTGAAGGTCGCCACACCCAGAAGCAGCAGATCCACAACCGGCACCCGATCCGGCACCTTGCGCCCGGTACGGTGCGCCACCAGCAGCCCGGCCGCGAGGACTGTGTTATACACAGCCACCAGAGCCAGGTACGCCGGTAACGGGCGCTCCTCCTCCCGCGGCTCGTTCTGAACTGACCTGATTCTTGCTGCCATCCGAAACCTCCATAGTAGGACTTACATCACTTTATGGCCCCGCATTAGGTTGTGCGGGAGCAAGAACGCAAGGCAAATGCCGTGGCTACAGCTTGCCGCCACTATGTAGCGGTTATATCAGCACCTGGAGCGGGACAACGACCGTAGAGACGTTGCACGCAACGTCTGCGCGATGTGCCCACTCCTACCAACGGTGACTCTTGAATGATGCTGGCCGGCGAGGGTGTGCGAGAGGTTGTAGAGACGTAGCATGCTACGTCTCTACAGGCGTAGGGTGTATGGCGTGCTGAGAGGGACCCTGACATCACCTTGATGAAGCTTCCGCCAGCGTGGATTGAACCGTGTCTGCTACGCTCCGCGACTCCAACACCCCTACTCGGGCCAGCAAGCTGGCGCCATCCCCTACTGGCACACTCCCTGCTGCTCCTGAGTGGCAACTGAGAGCGAGGAGAGCATTGGACGACAACGCAAGCAATAGCTCGTACCGGGGACTGAGCGCTATCCCCATGATCTACTTCCAGCAAATGGTGCTGGACCGGAGTATGGAACCGTCTGAGTGGTTCGAGATGGCGCCAACTCTGGGACTGGACGCCACAGAAATCCACGACCAATCGCTGCGCAGCCGCGAGCAAGGGTACCTGGAGGAGATCGCGGAGCAGGTACGGGCAAACGGTCTGCAGGTATCGCAACTAATCGGCGCGGCCGACCTTACAAACCCGGACCGGGAGGCACGCAGGGCCGAACTCGAGAGGACGTACAGGAACATTGACGCCGCGGCCATCCTCGGCGGTACCTGCCTGCGGATGACGGCCGGACAGGAACATCCTGGGCTCTCGCACGCCGAGGGCGTGGATCTCGCCGTGGATGGCATCAAGCGCGCGCTCAAATACGCGGAGGGGAAGGGCGTGCTTCTCGCGTACGAGAACCACTGGAAGGACTACTTCTGGTCCCGCCCCGACTTCTCACAGCGAAGCACGGTGTTCCTGCAGGTACTGGAGGGGCTGCGCGACACGCCCCTTCGAGTAAACTTCGACTGCTCCAACCAGGTGGTCGCGGGCGAGGACCCGGTGGGGTTGCTTGAGCAGGTGCGCGACCGCGTCGTTCACGTACACTGCAGCGACCGCCTTGAAGTGGGCAAGTACCCTCACGCCGTCACCGGGGAGGGCGTGGTAGACTATCCGGCGATCTTCAGGCTGCTGAAGGAGATCGGTTACGACAGTTGGCTCTCCATCGAGTACGGAGGCGAGGAAGGGCTCGACGGATTGAAACGCTCCATCGCGAACGTTCGCCGCCTCTGGGCGAACGCCTGATCGACCGCCGTCGCGTCTGCTGCGTCGATCATCTCGCCCCTGCAACGGACAGGACGACCCAGGCACACAAACTATCGCTTGAAGCAAGAGAGGAACAACTGATGCGGGCACTTGTATGGCACGGGCCGCACGACCTGAAGCTCGAAGAGATCCAGGCCCCACGAGCGGGAGCGGGCGAGGCACTCGTCAAGGTCTCGGCGGTGGGCATCTGCGGAAGCGACATCCACGGCTATAGCGGCGCGTCCGGGCGGCGCACTCCGGGCACCGTGATGGGCCACGAGCTATCCGGTACCGTGGAGGAGGCGGACGGTGCAGCCTCACAGCACACAGGTCAGCGTGTTGCGGTCAACCCTCTAACCCCTGACGGCACGTGCGCCTACTGCCAGCAGGGGATGCCCCACCTCTGCCCGAACAGACGGGTGCTTGGCGTCAACATGGGCGCCGCGGGGGCTTTCGCGGAGTACGTAGTGATCGGCGTGGATAACCTGATACCACTTGCGGACGGCATATCAGACGCCGAAGGCGCTATGGCCGAGCCGCTCGCCGTGGCCGTGCGGGCGGTCAACATCTCCGGGCTGCAGGCTGGAGAGCCAACGCTTATCCTCGGAGCCGGCACCATCGGGCTGTGTGTGCTACTCGTCTGCCGCAGCCGGGGGATTGGTCCCGTCTTCATGTCGGAGCGCATCCCGCACCGCATCGAGATGGCGAGATCGCTTGGCGCGGAGGCTTTGAGCGCGGACGACGACATCACAGGCCGCGTGCTCGACGCAAACGGCGGCCTCGGAGTGAGTTGCAGCCTCGACGCGGTGGGCGCGGGGCCGACGATCAGGCAGGGCCTCATGGCCACGCGCAGGGCCGGCAAACTCGTCCTTGTCGGGTTGGCCCAGCCAAGCGTTGATCTGGCGCTGTACGAGCTGGTGCCACAGGAGCGCGTCATTACAGGCTCGTACGCATACAGACCGGAGGAGTACCGGGAAGCCGTCCGGCTCATCAACGAGCGCGCCGTGGATGTCCGCCCGCTGCTGGAGCGCACGGTCTCTCTGGATGACGCGCCAGACGCATTCGAGGCCCTTGCAACCGGCGAAGATCCATCCGTCAAGGTTATGGTGGAGCCGTAAGACGTATGGGCACGGTCGCGCCGTGCCCATACCGTCCTGACCTACGCGCCTATGCCAACGGCCCGCTCGGCGAACTCGAGCACCGGAGTGAACAGCACGAAGAGCCCGACGGTTCCGATGAGCGCCACCGCGAGCCCGATGACCATCAGCGGCTGGCTGGGAGAGGCGATTGCCAGCTTCGGCTCGAACATGAACATCCTCACGACGACGCGGAGATAGAATACCGCCGCCACCGCGCTGATGAGGAGCATCAGCACTCCGAGCCAGGTGTAGCCCGCCTGCGCCGTGGCCTGGAACACGAACACCTTCGTCCACAGACCGGCCGTCAGCGGAAAGCCCATCAGACCGAGCAGGAAGACCGCCAGCGACGTGGCAGCCGCTGGAGCCTTGGACCAAAGCCCGTCCAGATGGTCGAGCGTCGTGCCGCCGCCGTGGTTCTCCAGCCACGCGAGGATGCCGAACGCGCCCATGTTCATGAAGACGTACATAAAGGCGTAGAACAGCACGCTCGCCGCGCCGAAACGGTTGCTCGGGGACCATGTGCTCAAACCCACAAGCATGAAACCGGTGTGTCCGATGGCGGAGTAAGCGAGCATGCGCTTCACGTCGTTCTGCACAATGGCAACGATGTTACCGAGCAGCATCGTGATCACCGAGAGCACAACGAGAACCGGCCCCCAGTCTCCACTCAGCCCTGGGAACGCCTGAGTCAGCAACCGCACGAGCGCGCCGAACGCGGCAGCCTTGCCCGCCACCGACATGAAGGCCGTAACCACGGTGGGCGCTCCCTGATAAGCGTCCGGGGTCCACATGTGGAACGGGACCGCCGCGACCTTGAACCCCAGCCCCGTGATAATCAGCAACAAAGCGAGCAAGATGGCGGGCCTCGACTCGCCCCCCCCATTCGCAACGAACCGCGCGATAGCATCCATGTTGGTGCTGCCCGTAACCCCGAACGCCCACACGAGGCCATAGAGCAGGATGGCGCTGGAGAAGGCGCCCAGAAGGAAGTACTTCATCGCGCCCTCGTTCGAGGTCCGCTCGTGCTTGGCGAAGCCCGTGAGAAGGTAAGTGGGTACGCTCATGAGCTCGATGCCGAGAAACAGGGTCATAACGTCCGTAGCCGAGACGGAGGTGATCATCCCGACCGTACCACACAGGAGCACAGTATAAAACTCCGGCTGGCCCACGTTGTGCAGCCGGAGCCAGTCCTCGCTGAGGAAGACCGCGAGTATGCTTGCGGCGAGGATGACGAGCGTGAAAAACACCGCGAAGTCGTCCGTACGCCAGGTACCGGCAAAGGTGCTTATGGGTGTGCTGCCCGCCTGAATGAGCGTCAGTACGAGCGCGACCGCAAGCCCGGCGAGGGTCAGGAGCGCGTAGAACGCGCCCTCCAGCCGGGGCCTCACCACGACCACGACAAGCAGCACCAGGGCCGTCACCACCAGCGCGATGACCGGCCACAGCGCAAGTAGATTTACATCAGGAAACTTGACTTGCAACACGCAACTCCGGATACGTTATGTAGGACGATTATATACCAGCTAACGCAGAAAAGCCGTGCCGGTGTCGGGCGGCACACCCAGGTAATCGAGCAGTGCCGCGACCGCGGGCTGCATGGTCTCCAGAAACGGAGTCGCCCACACGCCGATGAAGATGCTCAGAAGCGCGAGTCCCGCGAGTGGCACCGCCTCCTGCCATAGCTTCATACCTGGTAGGGCAGCGCCGGCCGCTGGCTCGTGGCCCTGTTCATGGCCGTGGCCATGTCCACCCACGTGCCCGCCTGCCGCCGGATTCGCCTCCACCCCGATATGGACGCCCTGCGGCTGGCCCAGGTAGAAGACGCGAGCCACCATCCACAACATGTACGCCGCCGATACGATGATGTACGCATAGACAGGCACGGCGAGCCAGGGGTTGACCTTGAAGGCACCAAGCGTCACGAGCACCTCCGAAACGAACGCGCTCGTGCCCGGCAGCCCGAGGTTCGCCAGGGAAAGCAGCACGAACAGGGCGGTGAACGCACCCATCAGGTTCGCAAGCCCGCCCAACCTCGCTATCTCGCGCGTGTGCAGCCGCTCGTATATCACGCCCACGCCGAGGAAGAGCGCGCCGGAGATAAAGCCGTGGCTCACCATCTGCAGCACCGCGCCCTGTACGCCCTGCGTGGTGAATGTGAAGATGCCGAGCACGACGAAGCCCATTGTCGCGACCGAGGAGTACGCGATGAGCTTCTTGAGGTCGCGCTGCACGAGCGTCACGTACGCCCCGTACAGAATGGCGATGACCGAGAGCGTGATGGGGACGACGGCCCAGTCGCGGCTCGCTTCGGGCGACAGCGGAATCAGCCACCGCAGAAAGCCGTAACCGCCCATCTTCAGCAGGACTCCCGCGAGGATTACGCTGCCCGCCGTCGGGGCGTCCACGTGAGCGTCCGGCAGCCACGTGTGGAACGGGAAGAGGGGCATCTTGACCGCGAACGCGAAGAAGAATCCCCAGAACATCCATAGCTGAAAGCCGTAGCTGAAGTTCGGCGCGAGGCGCATCAGGTCCACCCAGTTGAGCGTCGGGCCACCGGGCGCCCCGGAGGTCTGCACGAACAGGCTGATGATCGCACCGAGCATCACGAGGCTGCCCGCGAGCGTGTACAGGAAGAACTTTACCGCCGAGTACAGCTTGCGCCCGTGGCCCCAGATGCCGATAAGCAGCGCCATCGGGATGAGCGTTAGCTCGAAGAAGACGTAGAAGAGCACGAGGTCCAGCGCGACGAAGACGCCCAGCATTCCCGTCTCGAGCACGAGGAAGCTGGCGTAGTACTCCTTCACCCTGTGGTCTATGTTGCCGAAGCTATACACGATGGCGACGAGCGATAGCAGGGAGGTGATGAAGAAGAGCAGGATGGAGATGCCGTCAACGCCCATGTAATACTGCAGGCCGAGCCCCGGCGCCCACTCGAACTGCTCCCGGAACTGAAAGCCGGCCTGCTCATGGTTGTAGCTGAAGAGGACCACGAGCATCAGCAGCATATCAATGCCGGCGGTAGCGACAGCGGTCCAGCGCACCGCGTTCTTCGCGCCCCTGGGAAGGAATGCGATGATGACCGCCCCCAGCAGCGGGAGCAGCGTTACCAGGGAGAGAATTGGGAAGCCCAGGGCGTTATTACCGTACAAGTGTTGTATCCCTCCCTACAAGAACGCTATGGCGGCGAGGAGCCCGACCAGCCCTACGCCGATAGCGAGGGCATAGTTGCCCACGAACCCGGTCTGTGCGCGCCTTAGGGCGCCGCTCGTATCGGACACACCCTCCGCCACACCGTTCACCGCGCCGTCTACCACGCGGGCATCGAAGCGCCACAGGCCGTCACCCAGAGCGCGCGAGGGGCGGACGATCAGCGCGTTGTAGATCTCGTCGAAGTAGTACTTATTGTAGAGCATCTTGTACACTCCCGCGAAGCGGCCCGCCAGCACCTGGGGGTCGAGCGCGGGCAGCCGCCGGACGTACATCAGGTACGCGAGCGCTATGCCCAGGAGCGAGACCGCCGTGGCGGTCAGCATCAGCGCGATCGTCATCGGGGTGAACCCGCCCGCGTGCTGCGCCTCACCCGCTACGCCGCCCACCTCGTGATGAGCGAAGACCGGCTCCAGAAAGCTGTGAATCGGACCAGCCTCAGGAGGGATGCCAAGAGCCAGGCCGGTCACAATGGAGAGTATCGCGAGGATCCACAGCGGCACTGTCATCGTCGCCGGGGACTCATGCGGGTGTATCTGGTGCGTATCGAATCGCGGCTCACCGAGGAACGTCAGCGCGATCAGGCGAGTGATGTAGAACGCGGTGAAGAAGGACGCCAGCGTGCCGAGAGCCCAGATAACGTAGTGCCCCTCGACGAAGGCGAGGCCGAGAATCTCATCCTTGCTCCAGAAGCCCGCGAGAGGCGGCACGCCCGCGAGGGCAAGAGAGCCTATCGTGAGGGTCCAGAAGGTCTGCGGCATATACTTCCGGAGGCCACCCATCCTGCGCATGTCCGTCTCACCGCCAACGCCGTGCATAACGCTGCCCGCGCCGAGGAAGAGCAGCGCCTTGAAGAATGCGTGTGTGAACAGGTGGAAGATAGCCGAGACGTAAGCCCCGATGCCGAGCGCGAAGAACATGAACCCCAACTGGCTGATCGTAGAGTACGCCATCACTCGCTTGATGTCGTTCTGCACCAGGCCTATGGTCGCCCCGATCAAGGCAGTCACGACGCCGATAACCGCGACCACCGTGAGGGTGCCTGGAGCGGCGTCGTACAGAGGGTTCGCGCGGGCAACGAGGTACACGCCCGCCGTCACCATCGTCGCCGCGTGAATGAGGGCGCTCACAGGTGTCGGGCCTTCCATCGCATCCGGGAGCCAGGTGTGCAGTGGCCACTGAGCGGATTTGCCCATGGACCCTGTGAAGAGCAGCAGGGTGATCAGCGTCAGAGCGCTCCCTGCGATCTCGCCTTCGCCCGCCCGCTCGAATATTGGCTCGTACGCGAGCGTGCCGAATGTGAGGAAGAGCAGGATCACCCCGAGCCCGAAGCCGAAGTCTCCCACGCGGTTGACAATGAACGCCTTCATCGCGGCGTCGGACGCGGACTTCTTGTAGTACCAGAAGCCGATCAGCAGGTACGAGCAGAGACCTACCGCCTCCCAGAAGACGTACAGCTCCAGGAAGTTGTTGGATAGCACAAGCATCAACATGCTGAACGTGAAGAGCGGCAGGTACGCGAAAAAGCGGTACTGGCCGGGATCCCCGTGCATGTAGCCTATGCTGTAGATATGCACGAGCAGGCTCACACTTGTGACTACTAGCAGCATGATCGCGGCCAGCCTGTCAACGTAGAAGCCGATTCCCACCCTGAAGTCGCCGGAGGCTATCCACTCGTACAGGTCGAAGTTCAGAGCCTCCTCCCCACCCGCCCCGAGCACCTGGGTGAACACGAGGATAGAGAGGACCAGAGAGATCAGGACGCTGATGATACCGATAATGGCCGTACCGTTGCCCGACAGGCGCTTTCCGAAGAGGAAGTTTATTAGAAACGCCACGAGCGGGGCGAGCGGTATTACCCAGATATAATCTTCCAAGACCTTCTCCAGAGATGAGTTATGAGTAACAGGTGATGAGTGGAGAGCCCGAGTCGTTCAAAACTCATCACCCAGCACCCATCACTGTTTGAGTATGTCCATCTCCCCGACGTCCACAGTGTCCTTGTGGTGCGCGAGCGAGAGGATGATGCCCAGCCCCACCGCGGCCTCCGCGGCCGCAACCGTGATGACGAAGACGACGAAGTTCTGCCCCGTGAGCGTGTCGAGATGGCGTCCGAACGCGACGAGCGCGACGTTGCACGCATTGAGCATCAGCTCCACGCTCATGAAGATGATGAGCACGTGCCGGCGCACCAGCACGCCCACCAGCCCTATCGTGAATAACGCGGCACTGAAGATAAGGTACCACTCGAGCGGAGGTGTCACGCTAGATGTCCTCCTTCGCGAGGTATATCGCGCCTACCGCGGCTACGAGGAGCAGCACGGACGCAATCTCGAACGGTAGCAGCCAGGTGGTATAAAGCTGCGAACCGAGAGCCTGTATGTTACCGCCCGCCCTGGCAATTGCCTCCGGGGTGTCCGCCCCGCGCGTTCCTCCGCCCACGTTGCTCGTCAGCACAACGAGTGCCAGCTCTGAGAGCAGCGCGAGCCCTACGAAGATGGCAACCGGCGCCTGGAGGGGCTGCGTGAGCGCGGGCAGCGGCCGCTCGCCGCGCTGCAGGAGCATCACGACGAACAGAAACAGCACTAGGATAGCACCGGAGTAAACAAGCAGCTGGACGGCCGCGATGAACTCCGCGTTGAGCAGCAGGAACATTCCCGCGACGTTAGCGAACGTGAGCAGCATGAACAGCACACTGTGGACAGGGTTGCGCGAAACCAGCACCATCACCGCACCGAAAAGCGCCACCGCGGCGAATAGCAGGAAGAAGAGAGTTAGAGGCAACATTCTCTACCTCTAGTAGCGGGCGGCCGTCTGCCGCTCGTGCTGCTCGAACTCTGGGTCATTCGGGCCGACCTCACCAGGAAAGCGCGTTACCTCTACCCACTCTCCGCTCTCCGTCTGCTCTATCTCGTCGTAGATACCCCGGCCCAGCTCGAGCAGCTTCTGCTTGTCGTACAGAAGGTTGTTGCGGTCCGTGGCCGCGAGCTCGAAGTGGTGCGACATCTGTATCGCCTTGACGGGGCACGCCTCGACGCAGAGACCGCAGAAGAGGCAGCGGGGCGCCTGGACAGTGTACGTCACGGGGTGGCGTCCCTTCGTCGCGTGCGGCTCGCTCGTCATAGTAATGACGTTGTTAGGACACGCGGTAGCACACAGACCGCAGGCGGTACACTTCTCCTCGCCCGTGTGGGGGTCCGTTACGAGCACCGGCAACCCGCGGAAGCGGTGACCCTTGTCACGGCGCTCCACCGGGTACTGGACGGTAGTGGGCGGCTTGAAGAACTCGCCCAGCGTCACGTAGAAACCTTTGAACCTGTCTGTCAAACTCATGTTAGTTGAGCTCCCTGCCTTACACGAGCAGCTTTACTATAGCAGTTACCAGTATGTTGAGCAGCGCCAGCGGCAGCATGACCTTCCAGCACAAGCTGATGAGCTGGTCGTACCGGAAGCGTGGCAGCGTGGCGCGCAGCCAGTAGTAGAAAAAGATGAAGATCGCCATCTTCGCGGCGAACCAGAACACCCCCGTGAGCGCCGCAGGAACGAACGGTATGGTGGGGCCGAGGTACCCGCCGAGGAACACCGCGGACGCGAGCGCGGAGACGGCAAGCATGCTGATGTACTCCCCGAGGAAGAACATCGCGAAGCCGAAGCCGCCGTACTCCACGTGGAAGCCCGCAACCAGCTCGCTCTCCGCCTCCGGCAGGTCGAACGGAGCGCGGTTCGTCTCGGCTACCGCGCTGATAAGGTACAGCGCGAAGCCGAGCAACTGAGGGAGCACGAACCAGCGCGGCAGGAAGCCAAACCAGGTCCCACGCTGCGCCTCCACTATGTCTCCCAGGTTCATGCTGCCGGCAAGCATGATCGCGCCAATGAGGGAGATCCCCAGCGTGACCTCGTAGCTGACTACCTGCGCGGAGGAGCGCAGGCCACCGAGCAGAGCGTACTTGTTGTTGGACGCCCAGCCTGCCATCACGATGCCGTACACGCCCACGGAGGTCATCGCAAGCACGTAGAGCAGCGCGACGTTGATGTTCGCAATACTCTGGCTGATGCGCTCACCGAAGGCAGTGAAGCCGGGGCCGAAGGGAATAACGGCCCATACAAGCAGGGCTGGCACGAACACCAGCACCGGCGCAAGCAGATACACCCACTTATCCGCGTTCGCGGGAATGGGGGATTCCTTGGTGAGCAGCTTCACCCCATCCGCCACCGGCTGCAAGAGTCCCCACGGCCCCACGCGGTTCGGCCCTATGCGGGCCTGCATACGCGCGAGCACCTTGCGCTCGAAATACGTCATGTACGCCATCGCGCCGAGGACTGCGCCGAACACGATGAATATCTTGAGTAGTGTGATCAGGAACTCAGCCACAGTCTCTCCGTCCTCGGATGCATCGCTAAATATCCGTAAGCTGGCCGGTGCTGTAGCCGGACTGCTGGAGGTTGGGGCTGCGCAGCATACCCACCCCACGCCCGCGTTCGGGGCTGCTGTCGGCCGCGCCCCCCTCGTCCAGACTCACAAGTGTCGGGCAGCGCCCGGTCATCGTGCCGGTGCCCTGGTGGTACAGCGAGATCCGGATAGTGCCCCGGTACACGCCATCCGCCAGGAGACGGCCCGCCTGGAACGGCACGCCGACGAGGCGCGCCTTGCCGTTCGGGAAGCTATCCGCGTACAGGACTGGAGTGCCGTGCGGGTCTGCATCCGTTGTGGGCCACTGCACGCCAAGCCTCTTAATCTCATCCAACGACGGGTTGCGGTACACCCTTCCGGGCCGCATCGTCATCACATTCCCCGCGCGCTCGAGAACGCGCCTGTTGATGCCCGCGTACGAAGGTACGACGGCGGCGATCTCGGCGAGGATCTGATCGGAGTGGGTATACAGGCGCTCGAAGCCCATCCGCTCCAGCAGATGCACCAGAATAGTCCAGTCCGGAATGCTCTGGCCATAGTTCGTCAGCGCCTTGTTCACCCGCTGAATCCGCCGCTCCGCGCTGGTGAAAGTGCCGTCCTTCTCCGCCCACGAGCACGCGGGCAAAACGACGTCGGCCTGCCGACCCGTCTGCGTGAGGAACATGTCCTGCACCACAAGGAAGTCGAGGTGACCCAGCGCATCCGCAACGCGCTGCGGGTTGCTCGACGCCTCCACCGGATTGGAGCCCATAATGTACATCGCGCGCACGCGGCCCGACCGCGCGGCATCGAGCATGCCCTCCAGGCCGAGGCCGGGTCGGGCCGGCAGCGGATCGGGCAGGCTCCAGGCCTGCTGGAGGGCGCGGCGCGACTCGGGATCCTCGACGGGCCGCTCGCCGGGCAGCAGGAACGGGACGCAGCCCATATCGAGCGCACCCTGGCTGTTGTTCGCCGTCTTGAGCGAGTTCACGCCCGCGCCGGGACGGCCAACGTTGCCAGTGAGCAGCGCCAGAGCCGCCGCGCCGTAGTCTATGTTCTCGCCACCGTCCCGCAGCGTCAGCGCGGAGGAGTAGAATATCGCGGACGGTGGGAAAAGACCGTCGGCTCCGCGACCATCCACGCCCGAGCCACCGGTCGCGTATATCTCCGCGGCCTGCTCCAACACCTCCACCGGCACACCCGTGTTCGCGGAGGTGCCGTGTGCGGTGTAGCCCTGCGCGGCCTGCCACCACTCGTGCAGCCCGTCCACACGCTGCGCCAGGAAGTCGTGCGCTACCAGCTCCCGGCGCGCGATGAGGGCGGCCAGACCGTTCAGCAGGTCCGCCTCCGCGCCCTCCCGATACCGGATGTCGAGAGTTGCTATCTGGCTCAGAGGGACTGCCTGCGGGCTCGCTACGATGAGCTTGCTGCCCCTGCGCCGCACAGCGGTCTGCAGCTTGTACGTGAACACCGGGTGCGTCGCGCTGAGGTTCGAGCCTATCAGCAGCACGCAGCCCGCGTTCTCATATACGTCCACAAAACCGTTCATCGGCGCGTCGGAGCCGAACACATCACGCAGGCCCGCCGGACGCACGCCGCGTCCCATGCCCGCGTCGAAATCAATGTGGTTGCTGCGCATCACACCACGCACGAACTTGCCGAAGAGGTAGTTCTCCTCGTTCGTGGAGTGCGCCCCCGCGATGGCGGCGAAACTGTCGCCCTGGTACCGGGGCAGCCGCTCGGCAACGAGCGAGAGTGCTTCCTGCCACGAGCTCTCCACGAGCTCTCCGTCCTTGCGCACGAGCGGCGCCTGAAGCCGGTCGTCCCTCTGCACGAACTCGAAGCCGAAGAAGCCACGGGCGCAGAGTTGCTCGTTGTTGATGCCGGTGTCCTGGGTGCCGACGATGCGCTTGATGCGGCCGGTCTCTTCCTCGACGTGCAGCTCCATGCTGCACCCAACACCGCAGAAGGTACAGACCGTCTTTACCTTCTTGAGGAACCAGGCGCGGGCGGTGTCGTGATACGATGTGTTCAGCAGCGCGCCGACCGGACACACCTCGATGCAGAGACCACACGAGACGCACGGAGAGTCCTTGAGGTCCTTGCCAAACGCGGCATCAATATAGGAATCATTACCGCGGTTCGCCCACGCGAGTGCGGTGGAGCCGACAAGCTCATCGCACACACGCACACACCGGCCACAGAGGACGCAGCGGTCACGCTTGATCATCACCGACTCGCTCAGGGTCTCGTATTCCCAGCTATTCTTCGGGCGAGCGAGGGGGTTGTTTGTCCGTACGTTCGTGTAGTAGGCGTGGTTCTGCAGCTCGCACTCGCCCGACTTGTCACAGATCGGGCAATCTATTGGATGGTCCACGAGCAGCGCCTCCACCGCGAAGCGCTGTGCCTCAAGCACCTTCGGGCTGCGCGTGAACACCTTCATACCCTCGCTCACCGGCGTGGAGCAGGAGATGTCTATGTTGCTGCGCCTGGTGACTATCTCGCACATGCAGCTGCGGCATGCGCCGAACGGGCGAAGGTCTGGATACTGGCAGAAGTTAGGTATGTTTATGCCAGCCATCGCGGCGGCGCGGAAGACGAAGGTGCCCTTCGGCACCCTAACCGGCTTACCGTCAATCTCGAGATTCACCATCTCGACGTTGGATTCCTGGGTCATCTCACGGAGCCTCGGCTCCACTCCTTCTGTTTACAGTACTTTATCGTGTTAGTACTAAAACGGGACGTACAATAACACCATCACACCTGTGTTTGGGCGAGCTACGTATCACGCCACAGTATTCTACTCTACCTTGCGCCCGTCGCCACCAACGGTATTCGCCGGTTCGCGGGGGTTACGACGAAGCTGTCTCCGTCCCGCTGGCCGTCCCGCGCGTGCTCGAACCGACACACGCCCGCCCGGCAGCGCTTCTCGCGTACATGCTCCAGGAACTCTTCACGGAAGTGCTTGAGCACGCTCAGCGTGGGTATGGGCGCTGCCTGGCCGAGACCGCAGAGTGAGTACGCGATGATGTCGTTCGAGCTCTGCACCAGCCTGTCGAGGTCGCGCTCTGTCGCTGTGCCCTGGCGGATTCGGTCGAGCATCACCAGCTGGCTGGCCGTTCCTTCGCGGCATGGGACGCACTTCCCGCAGCTCTCGCTGCGGTTGAAGCGGGTGCAGTACCACGCGAGGTCCACCATACAGGTATCCTCGTCGTAGATGATGTACCCGCCGGAGCCCATCGTCGAGCCCTCCGCCTCGAGCGCGTTGAACTCGTTCGGCAGGTGCAGCGTGTGCTCGGGCAGCGCGCCGCCGGAGATGCCACCCGCAAGCACCGCGCGGTACTTCTTGCCACCACGCATACCGCCGCCCGATATGAACAGCAGGTCCTGCATCGTTATACCCATCTCGCACTCGGTCAGACCGACGTTGACGATGTCACCCGCGAGCGAGAACACGCTCGTGCCCGGACTCTTCTCTGTGCCGAGCGTGCTGTACCAGTCGCTGCCGTTATTGATTATGTGGGGCACATTCGCCATCGTCTCGGTGTTGTTTACCACTGTTGGCTTGCCCCAAAGGCCGGCCTCAGCTGAACGCGGCGGCTTTGTGCGCGGCATACCCTTCTGGCCCTGGATGCCGTAGATGGCCGCCGATGCCTCGCCGCTGATGTACGCGCCTGCGCCCGGCACTACCTTCACGTCGAAGTTCATGCCCGTGCCGAGGATATTCTCACCGAGGAGACCCACCTCGTACAGCTTTCTAACGGCCAGGCGCGTGCGCTGGATAGCGAGCGGGTACTCCGAACCGATATAGATATAGCCCGTCTTCGCGCCGACGGCGTAGGCCGCGATGAGCAGCCCCTCTATGAACTGGTGCGGATCGCCCTCCATGAGGCGCCTATCCTTGAAGACGTTCGGCTCGCCCTCGTGGCAGTTGACTATGATGTACTTGGGAGTGTTCCTCTCGCCTCGTGCGCTCTCCCACTTGATCCCGCTTGGGAATCCCGCGCCGCCGCGGCCGCGCAGTCCGGACGCCTTCACCTCAGCGATGACCTCGTCGGGCGTCATCTGGAACAGCGCCTTCTCGAACGCCTCGTAGCCGCCCGTCGCCACGTAGTCCTGCAGGCTCTCGGGATCTATGGCCCCGCACCGCGCGAGGAGCACCCTCTTCTGTGGCCGCCACCAGTTCGTGGCGGAGAGGGGCTGAATGCCCTGATACGGCTGCTCCGACCACGCGGCGTACGCCATATCAGCGCGCGCGTCGTTGCCCAGCAGCACGCTCTCAAGCAAGCCGCCAACCTTATCGGCAGTTATGTGCCCGTATGTGACGCGCGGCGCGCCCGGCCTGCGGATATCCACAACCGGCTCGAGCCAGGTAGTGCCGAAAGACGCGGTTATGCGCACGTGCGCCCTGATACCGCGCTCGGCGACAAAGCGCCTGACCGCGTCAAGCGTGTGGCTTGCACCGGAAGCGTATGCGCCGCTATCCGTGCTGACCCAGATTATCGTCTCCTGCGGGTCCTCCACGCGGCGCCATGCCTGTGCAGCCTGCTGCCTGTACTGTTGCCATTCCTGTGGCGTCATAGCTTATGACTCCCTTCGGGCTCCTTCGGCGGGTTATCAATCAGTCGCCCGAGCTCATCCTTCGAGAGGGGTCCGAATACCGTGTGGTTCAGGTCCACGAGTGGAGCAAGATGGCAAGCGCCGTAGCAGAAGTCCGCCCGCCGGAGCGTCCACTCCCCATCGAGCGTGGTCTCGCCGTACTCTATCTTCAGCTTCTCCTGCGCTGCCTGACCGAGCTGGGGCCCACCCATGAAGTAGCATGCCGCCCCCTCGCAGATCCAGAGCATGTTGCGGCCCCTCGGCTCCGTTCGGAAGTCCGCGTAGAAGGTGACAACACCGAACAGATCTGTCGCGGGTATCTGCCACTCCTGGCTGATGATGTTTGCGGCCTCCTCGGGGATGTAGCCATACTCCTTCTGCAGCTCGTGCAGGGCGGGAATGAGCGCCTCCAGGGGATCGTAACCCTCGAAACCACGGAGTATGGAGAGCACCCGGTCGCGGTCCTGCTGCGAGCCGGTCCATGGGTCCTCTATGCCCCCGATGTAGAACTGGCGCTTTGTTGCGTTGTTGTCCATATCGCTTACCTGTCCACCTCGCCAAGCACGATATCAAGGCTGCCTATCACGGCGACAACATCCGCCACCAGCCCCCCCTCCGCCATCTTCGGAAGAGCGGCGAGGTTGTAGTAGCTGGGGGCGCGCACGTGCATGCGGTAGGGCTCCGTGCCACCGTTGCTCACGAAGTAGTAGCCAAGCTCGCCCTTCGGCGCCTCCACAGCCTTGTAAATCTCTCCCGGCGGCGCTTTGTACCCCTGAATGGTGAGCACGAAGTGGCGGGTCTGACCTTCGATAGTGGTCATAGCCTCCACCTTGCTCGGCAGCACATAGTCGGGCACATCGGCAAGCCACGGACCGTCCGGCATCTGATCCACCGCCTGCCGGATGATGCGCAGGCTCTGTCGCATCTCCTCCATGCGCACCTGGTAGCGTGCGTACACATCACCGTCGGTACGAACCGGCACCTCGAAGTCCATGCGGTCGTACACCTGGTACGGCCTCGCCTTCCGCACGTCGTACGCAACACCCGAGCCGCGCAGGTTCGCGCCCGTGAGGCCCAGGCTGACCGCGTCTTCCGCGCTGATTATGCCCACATTCTTTGTCCGGCGTATCCATATAGGGTTCTCGCTTAGAAGGGTGTCGTATTCCCCTATCTGGTCGGGCATGATCCTCAGGAAGTCCTCAAGCTGCTGTATCCAGTTGGCGGGCAGATCCACCGGCATACCCCCGACGCGCATCATGCTCGTCGTCAGCCGCGCACCGCAGTACCTCTCCCACAGGTCGAGGATCATCTCACGCTCCCGGAAGGTGTAGAGGAAGAGACTGAGCGCGCCAATGTCGAGCGCGTGGGTGCCGAGCCACACAAGGTGAGAGGCTAGCCGCGCGAGCTCGGCCATGATGACTCGCATGTACTGCGCCCGCTCGGGAATCTCATCCTCGATACCCAGCAGCTTCTCTACCGCCTGCACGTACCCCAGGTTGTTCGAGGGTGCGGCGAGGTAATCCATCCTGTCCGTGTAAGTGATGGTGTGGTAGAACTTGTGCCACTCGGCCAGCTTCTCCGTGCCGCGGTGCAGGTAACCGATATAGGGTATCGCCTGGCGCACGTTCTCACCGTCGAGGTGCAGCACCACACGGAGCACACCGTGCGTGCTCGGGTGCTGCGGCCCCATGTTGATCACAAGCTCCTGTTCCTTCAGCTCGTGAACGTCAAATCGCGTGCTCATACTTGCTCCAGTGCTGAGCGACGGGTGATAACCATCCCGATTACCCCATCATCACCCATTACTACCTGAAAGGTACGTTGTCGGCCGCCCAGATACCATAGCCGCCTATCGGGAAGTCCTTGCGGAGCGGGAAGCCGTCCTCCCAGTCCTCCGGCAGGAGTATGCGGCGCAGGTCCGGGTGCCCCTCGAACCTGATGCCAAACATATCGTACGCCTCGCGCTCACCCCAGTTGGCGGACTGCCACACGCTTGTGACCGAGTCCACCGGCTGCAGGTCGTCCACTCCGACCTTGACCCTGAGCATGTGGTTTAGCGGGATACTGTACAGGTGGTAAACCACATCGAAGCGTGGCTCGCGCACGTCCCAGTCCACCGCCGTGACATCAATCAGGTAGTCAAAGCTGGTTTGCTCGTCCTCGTGAAGGACGCGGCACACTTCCAGGATGCGCTCGCGCGGCACACGGACAGTTGTATCGCCGCGATGCACCTCCGTCTCCATCACGACGCCGGGAAGAAGCTGCTCCAGGCGGGCGACGGCGGCAATGGGCTGGTCTGCGTGCTCAGCTACAGGTGTTTCCAAGACTACACCTCGCTCGCGACGAGCTCAGGCAGCGGGTCCACCGGCGACTCCTTCACCTGACGGTCGCCGCGCTGGATCATCCGCTGCAGCTCAAGGATGCCGTAGAACAGCGCCTCGGGTATGGGTGGGCAGCCCGGCACGTATACGTCCACGGGCACTATCTTGTCAACGCCCTGCAAGTGCGAGTACGTCGGGTACGGCCCACCCGCCATCGCGCAGCTGCCCATCGCGATGACCCATTTCGGGTCGGGCATCTGGTCGTACAGGCGTCGCAGCACCGGGGCCATCTTCAGCGTGACGGAACCCGAGACGATCATCAGGTCCGACTGCCGCGGACTCGCGCGGAAGAGCATTCCCGACCGCTCCATTATGTCAAATCTCGCCGCGCTGGCCGCCATCATCTCGATCGCACAGCACGCCAGACCGAACGTCATCGGCCAGAGGCTGCTCTTGCGCGCCCAGCCAAACAGCGCGTTCCTTGTGGCCGATACGAGGTCCACATCTCTCTTCTGACTCATCCGAGGTCCAGAGCTCCTTTGCGCCAGGCGTACGCATACGCTGCGAGTAGTAACACGATGAAGAGCAGCATCTCAACGAAGCCGTATATGCCTATCACGTCGTACACAACGGCCCAGGGGTACAGGAACACCGCCTCGATATCGAACAGCACGAAGAGCATCGCTATCGTGTAGTACCGTATATCGAAGCGCTGCTGCGCCTCGCCAACAGGCGCGATGCCGCTCTCGTACGTCTCGTTTTTCACCCGGTTTGGCCGATTCGGCGCGAGTAGGCGGCTCAGGCCCAGCGACGTAAGCGCGAAGCCGATGACTATGACGAAGAACAGAGCTATAGGCCAGTAATTGGACATCCAGGCAGCTACCTTCCATGTTCTGGCTAGTCATCGAGCAACCCGCAAGTGGAATGCCCTTGAGGAGTGCCCTTCTTTGTGCATTATATCACAATCTTTTTAGCTCCAAGCTCCAGCGAGCCAGCCTCTCAGCACCGTTCTCTCACAGGCGCTGGCCGGGCGAGACCGCCGTAGAGACGTTGCTCTCAACGTCTCCACATGACTGTATACGTCGTTCGTACGCTTATCCCGACCCAGCCCAACTGCCTATAGCGGCGGCATACGACTCGAAGACTCGTCCTCGTGCTGTCCTGTAACAGTGCGAGACGACGAACGCAGGCGACCTGGCTCTTCTGTTAGAATGACCGAGCCGGACAGGCCTCTCTCCTGTAATCGCGGGAGACTCACCACAGGGACCCTTCGCTCGGCAGGTGGGCGCTTGCTGCCCGCGGTCCAACTTTGACTAGTGCATTGGGAGGTCTGCCGTTGACCCTACCTCAGTGCCTGCCCGTGGAAGACCGAAACCCCATTATCGGCAGGGATGCCGAGCTAGAGATATTGTCCAGCCGGTTGGAGGATGCCGCTGGCGGGTCCGCCGGAGTTGTACTCGTGGCCGGGGAGCCAGGCATCGGGAAGAGCCGCCTTCTAGGCCAGATAAGCAGCTGGGCGGCGGCTTCCGGGGCCATCGTCCTGAGGGGTGGCGCATCCGAGGCCGAAGGCATGCCACCCTACCTGCCCTTCCTTGAAGCTCTGGGCGAGTACCTCTGCCAGATACCGGTCGAAGAGTTGCGCGCCCACGCACCCGGCATGCGAGCGAGTATCCTTGCGGGCATCTTTCCTGAAATCACCGAGCGGCTCGGAGAGCTACCGCCCGGACCAGCCCTGCCCCCCGAACAGGCTCGACTCCGTCTGTACGAATCCGTGGGTGCCTTCCTGGTTTCCATCTCGCAGCCAGCCCCTCTTGTGCTCGTGCTCGATGATCTCCAGTGGGCGGACGCGGCCAGCCTCGATCTTCTGTGCCACGTGATGCGGAGGAGGGCAAGCGCTCGCCTCTTGATTGTCGGGGCGTACCGCGCCGGAGAGCCGGAGCGATACCCCGCTCTCGACCGAGCGGTTTCGGAGTTGAACCGCCTGCGTGTCCTGACTCAGGTCTCCGTCGGGCCACTTACGAAGACGGACGTAGCGGCCCTTGCCACCAGGCAGCTGCGGAGCCCGGTTAGCCCGGCACTGACCGAGCTGCTCCACTCGCAGAGCGAGGGAAACCCATTCTTCGCCGAGGAGCTGTTGCGCGGGTGGCAGGAGACGAGGGCCCTTTCCAACAGCCAAGGGGAGTGGAACCTCGTTCCAGGCTCGGCAATGCGCCTGCCGCCGGGCATAGTATCCGCAGTGCGCCAGCGCCTTGCTCGGCTGTCACCGGAGGTGGTGGACCAGCTGCGCGTAGCATCCATCATTGGACGCACCTTCGAGGCCGCGCCGCTCGCCGCTGTCATCGAGCAGGATGTCGAGACCGTGGAGGAACGCCTGATCGAGGCGTGCCGAGCCGGTCTGGTCCGGCAGGACGGGGAAGGAACATACACCTTCAGCCACGACAAGATACGGGAGTCGCTGTACGCGGAGGTGAGTAGCGCGCGACGGGGCCGACTTCATGAGGCCATCGGCCGTGAGCTAGAGAGCCGTTCCCACCGGGATGGCGCCCAACACCTCGCCTCCCTGGCCTTCCACTTCGCGAACAGTCCGGACCGTGAGCGCGGGGTGCTTTATGCCGAGCGCGCCGCTGACCTGGCGCAGGCAACGTACGCCGGGGCGGAAGCGGTTTCGCACCTCTCGACAGCACTGCGCCTGCTCGATAGCGCCGATACGCGGCGCGGCTCTCTCCTGCTCCGGCTTGGCGAGGCGGCAGTGCTCGCGGACGAGCCGCGCGAGGCCATAGATGCGTATGAGGAAGCCCAGGACTGGTACCTCGGCGCTGGCGACGCCGTAAACGCCGCTCGCGCCGCCCACGGACAGGGGCTTGCAAGGTGGCGTCTCGAAGAGCTGCCGGCCGTGCGTAAGTCCTTCGAACGAGCGCTCGACCTGCTCGACAACCACGAGCTTGCCGAGACGGTCCAGGTGCTGGTTGATCTCGCGACGCTGCTCGGCGTGGACCTGCTGCTGCAGCAGGAGGGCCTCGTGTACGGCCGTCGCGCGGTCGAACTCGCGCGGCGGCTGGGCAACAAACACCTGGAGGGCGCGGCAACGCGCATCGTTGGGTACCTGCTGATCACCTCGAACGATCAGCTCGCAGGTATGCAACTGCTCGACCGGGCGCTCGCTCTCGCGGTGGAGGGCAACCACCTGGCGGACGCGGCAGAGTGCTGCACCTATATAGCGAACGCCTACTACTGGAGAGCGCAGCTCGAAAATGCGTACGAAGCAACGCTGCGCCGCCACGACTTCGCCGCGCGCTGCCACGAGGTGTACCACACCCACTACTCGCAGTCGTACCTGGCCTTCCTGCACGTACACCGGGGCGAGTGGGAAGAAGCGGCCTCTCTGATCGACCGCCCCCACACCGAGACCGGGCAACTCGCGGGCCCGCTGCCCGGCGCGTTCCTGTTGCAGATTCGCGCCCTCCAGGCATATCAACGAGGCGACTACCCCTCCGCCGACGCACTGCTTCAGCAGGCCATCGCGGCCCTCCGACACACCGGCAGCGGCGTGCTCTTATGGATGCTCGGTCTCCTCGCCGTGTCTCGAGGGGCAATGGACGAGCGAGACGCGGCGGGGTCGCTCCTGCCCGAGATCGAGGGCATGATCTCGGAGGTCTCGCCCGGCACACTCGCCATAGGCGCGGGATCGGTATGTCTCGCGCTGATGAGTATGGCTACCGGGGACACCGCGCGGGCGCTGGAGTACCACCGGCAACTTCTCGCGTACGAGGGTCTGCATTTGTACTTTCTCGTTGACCGCGTCCTCGGAATGATCGAGACACTGCAGGGTGACTGGGATGCCGCTGAGCGCCACCTTGAGCGATCCGAGAGCACCGCCCGTCGGGAGAGATTGCAGCCGGAGCTCGCCCGCGTCCTTGAAGCGCGAGCCGAACTGGTGCTCGCGCGCGGTGGGGCGGGCAGCGCGATGCAGGCGCGCAACCTCCTTGGACAGGCTCGCGATATATGGCGCGATCTCGATACACTGCGCGAGATGGAGCGCCTGCGCGACAAGCTGCGCTCGCTCCCCACACAGCCGGGACAGGCGTCGCACCCAGCGACGCCGGCGGGGTTGAGTGTGCGCGAGCTTGAGGTGCTGCAGCTCGTAGCCGCCGGGAAGAGTAATCGAGAGATCGCCCAGGAGCTGTACCTCAGCGAAAAGACTGTCGCGAACCACCTGACCTCGATCTTCAATAAGACGAACACCGACAACCGCGCGGGCGCAACCGCATTCGCGTTGCGTCACGAGTTGGCGTAAGACGAGGTCCGGACGGTGAGCGACCAGCCACCGTCCCCTCACCCACCTGAGGAGGCCGTTGCCGCGTCACCATCCTCCCCTCGTTCTGCACGCACGCACTTCCGACCTCCTATTCCGCGACCCAGGGGGCGGAGTAGGTAATTCTTCCGAGGTCTCGAAGCACGTGCGGAGCCTATACTTACACCATAAGCGAGGTATCATTGAATTACTTATGGGACAGAATGACTGATTTCGTGCAAGTGCTCGTGCTCAGGGCCAGGCACGGTGAAGAGGACGCGGTCGTGGCGCTGCACGAGGATTGGCAGAGACGCCTGCGCGGGAGGACGAACGGCTACCTGTATGGCGAGCTGTTCACCAGGCCCAACGACCCGAGCACTTTCATCAGCGTGGCTCGCTATGAGAGCGAGGAGGCCTGCCGTGCGGCGGCTGACGATCCGGAGCAGGCGGCGTGGTATAGCCGCCTCGTAAGCCTGCTGGACAGCAAGCCGTGCAACGTGGACCTCAGATCAGCCTGGCGCTGTTTTGAGGATGCGGCGGCTTCCCCGGCACCTTAACAAGCCAGACTCCCAGGAACCAAAGCCGGCGGCCCCTCTCCACCTGCGGCGAAGACGGGCGTCCGGCCCTGTTCACAGGGCAGACAGCGTCGGCCGCAGCGAGGAGAGGACTGCCGAGTGGAGAGGTTATGGAGCCCGTGGCGATCGCAGTACGTGTCGCAAGCGCCGGAAGCAGATGCCGGCTGCATCTTCTGCCGCTTCGCGCGAGATCAGGACAATGTCCCAAACCTCGTTGCGTATCGGGGAGAGCATGCGTATGTGGTGCTCAACCGGTTCCCGTATAACGCTGGCCACTTGATGATCGTGCCATACCAGCACACCTCGGAGTTCGCCTCCCTCCCTCCTGAGACTCTCTCCGATCTCATGTCCCTAATGGGTCTATGCCTCGGCGCGCTCCAGGATGCCTTCGGGCCGGACGGCTACAACACAGGTATGAACCTGGGTTCGGTTGCCGGCGCGGGAATAGCGGATCACCTTCATCTGCACGTCGTTCCACGCTGGGCGGGTGACACAAACTTCATGCCCGTGCTGGCAGACATCAAGGTGATGCCCGAGCTGTTGCAGGAGAGCTACGACAAGCTCGCGGCGGCGCTGAAGCGCCGTGCCGATGGCGGATAGCTCGGAGGGCTCGCGAGAGCTTGCGCTCGAGAAGCTCATCCGACGTGAGGTGCGCGCGCATGGACGCATCACGTTTGAGCGCTTCATGGAGCACGCGCTGTATCACCCGGTGTGGGGCTACTACACTTCGGGCGCCACGCGGATAGGCGCCCAGGGAGACTACTATACCAGCCCGGACGTCTCGCCGCTCTTTGGCGCAACTCTCGGTCGGCAGATCCACGAGATGTGGACGCTCATGGGGGAACCGGCCGAGTTCACCGTGGTAGAGTGGGGTGCGGGCAAGGGACTCCTCGCCGCGGATGTGCTCGGCTGGGCGGGCGCAGCACACCCTCGCTTCTTCCAGGCTCTCAGATACCTCATCGTCGAGGTAAGTCCCGGCCTCCGGGCGGCGCAGAGGGAGAGGCTGCGCGGTCTGCCAGCACGATGGATGGCAGAATCCGACATACCGCCCAGATCGGTGACAGGGTGCTTCATCTCGAACGAGGTCGCGGACGCGCTGCCTTTCCACAGGGTGCGCGGAAACGACGGAGAGCTCACCGAGCTATGGGTGGTGGACCGCGACGGCACTCTTGGGGAAGATCCAGGGGAGCCTTCTACTCCCGAACTTGGCGCATACCTGGATGCGTCGGGTACACCGCTCAGCAACGGCCAGACGGCGGAGATCAACCTGCGCGCTCCAGACTGGATACTCAGGCAAGTCGAGGCGCTGTTGTCGGGATGGGTTCTCGCCATTGATTACGGAGGCACGGCCCCTGGGCTGTACGGCGGACGCTACCCTCACGGTACGCTTGCCTGCTACTACAGGCACACGCGTGGCACCGATCCCTTTGAGCGTATCGGGGAGCAGGATATCACGGCGCACGTCAATTTTAGCGCGCTGGCGCGAGCGGTGCGGGACGCGGGCGGGGAGGTGGCCGGGTACACAACACAGGCGTTTTTCCTGGCGGCACTCGGCCTCGGCGAGGGGCTGTTATTCGCGCAGGCGCGGGCGAGCACAGCAGGGGAGTGGGATCGAGAGCGTGCTGCCGTAGAGCAGCTCATACGGCCAGACGGGCTCGGAGGATTCCGGGTATTGGTCGCCCGGAAAGGAGCGCCGGCCACTCCGCTGCGTGGGTTGTCTCTGCAAAACGATCCGCTGTAGGCGAGATCTGCGGCGCGTCACGAGAACGAGGCGTGTAGGGGCGCGATTTGGAACCATCGGTTCCACCATAACATAAGGGGGGGTTGGTGGCTGCGCGGTTAGTGGGTGTATAGTCTCTTACTTTGGGGTGGTAGGAGGTGGCGTGACCCCAGAAAACTGATCCAGGTATTATGAGAGTCCGAGGGCCCGG
>JADDPP010000034.1 GCA_016781845.1 Rubrobacter sp. | reverse complement strand
GCTCCTGTGCCGACTTTGAAATGGCCTTGTAGAATGCGCGGACGCCCTCTCGTTCCGCCTTTCCGCGTAATGCGCTAAACTTGAGATACATAACTGCTCTTGCGCGGAGAGCGTGCCTTACCTTTTGCACCCTCCCGCTATCCCTGGAAGGCCGGAAACGACTTGCTTTCTCACCGTATCAACCTATCTCTTCTCAGTATCCTGCTCGCGTCTGTTCTCTCGGGCTGCAGTGGGAACGATGAGGCTGTGCAGCGTGACAGCCTGGTGTATGTGGCGCTCGGCGCCTCCGACGCCGTGGGCGTGGGCGCGACCAATCCGGCGCGTGAAGGCTGGGTCCCGCGCCTTCACGCGCAGATGCCCGAGGGAACGAAGCTGGTGAACCTCGGCGTTTCCGGCTCGGAGCTCTCCGAGGCGCTTGACCAGCAACTGCCCGTGGC
Organism: Rubrobacter sp.; assembly: GCA_016781845.1. Lineage (GTDB taxonomy): Bacteria > Chloroflexota > Chloroflexia > Thermobaculales > Thermobaculaceae > JADDPP01. Next base: position 6,058 of record JADDPP010000034.1, on the reverse strand, counting down.
CCTCGCCGCGAGGCCCGATATCGTAACAATCTGGCTCGCGGTGAACGACTTCAAGAACGGAGTGCCACTTGCCCGGTACGAGCGCGACCTAGATTCCCTGCTGGGTGAGTTGCGGAAGACGGATGCGCTCATCACCGTTGGCAACGTTCCCGACCTCGCGAGCCTGCCAATCCCGGATTTCGTGCTCAGGCAGTACGGCGTGGGCAGCCTCTCACAGCTCCGTGCGGAGGTAGCGCGGTGGAACGCCGCCATCGCGCGGGTCGCCAGGAAACACGGCGCGGTGCTCGTGGACATCCACGCTCAGTGGCGCGAGCTGCAGGCGCACCCGGAGTACATCAGTGGCGATGCGTTTCATCCCTCGACACAGGGCTACGCACGCCTCGCCGAGCTCTGGTGGTCTAAGCTGGCACCCGTAATCGAGGGACGCGCGGCGCGAGCGGAAGCGTCGTAGAGGCCGCACAGCGTGGAGAGGATCTTCGGCATACCCACCTCCGCCCTCGCTGTGGCGCTCGGCGCAGTCTGGGTGGTAGTGGCGCTCGCGCTGGTGTGGCTCGGGCTGCGCCACCGGGTGCTCGTGCGGCTCGCGCTGCGGCACATACCCCGCAGGCGGGCGCAGACCGCGCTCGTCACGCTCGGGCTGATGCTCTCCACGACGATAGTTACGACCGCGCTAGGCACGGGCGATACGATGAGCCACGCGATACGGACGGTAGTTACCGCGAGCCTCGGACGCGCGGACGAGCTCATCGTCCCAGGCGAGGGGTACGTCTGGAGCGAGCGACGGCGAGCGCTCCAGGGACTCCAGCGGGGCGACGCCCTTGCCGCTTCGGCACAGGGTCCGTTCCCGTATGCGGAATACGAACGCATCGCCTCCCAATCGGGGGACATACCGCCTGTGGCCGCCCTCGCGCCCGCCATAGTCCAACTGCGCACGGTCGTGAACACGAAGTCACACATCACGGTCCCCGACGTGAAGGTTCTTGCGATGCCTTCCTCCTACGACCCGGCCTTTGGGCCTCTCACGGGGCCGGACGGACCGGTGAGCCTCAGCGACCTCGCGGAGAACGAGGTGTACCTCAACATGGAAGCAGCGGGCGCGCTGATGGCGAAGGCCGGAGACCGAATCGAGATAATCGGGGACGATGACTTTCAGCCTTCCGGTGTGTGGCGACCGACCGTGAGGGCGGTGGTGCGCGCGCCGGGCCCCGCGGGCTCGCAGGCGACCGCCCTGGTCCCGCTAACTCATATGTGGAGCAGCGGACGCGGGTGGGAGCGAGGCTCTATCAACGCGATACTCGTCGCGAACGAGGGTGACGCGGAGAGCAGCGTGGACCGCTCGCGCGAGGCCACCCGTGTACTCCGCAACCTAATAGCCGACAAACAGGTCGCTACCCAACTGTATACGCTGATGGCCGCGCCGGACTTCCGCCGAGAGCTCGGGGAGTTCGTGAACCGCTTTGAGGCCGAGATGGACCCCCTGGGCGACGATGAGGAGCTGCGGCTGCTCCGCTCGCTTGAGCGAGAGCTGGATCGCGGACGGATTACGCCTGAGTTTGTCACCCTGATGGGCGACCCGGAGCTCGTTCATCAGTTAGGGCACTTCGCGTCGCAGACGTGGGAGCTTGAGTCCGTCTACCAGGCCGGCGACTTGCTCTCGCGCCTTCACCCACTCTCCGTGCGGGAGATCAAGCGGATTGGGATGGAGCGGGCGGACCTGGTGGGCAGCGTGCTCACGAGCGTGTTCGTCGTCCTCGGGCTGTTCAGCATCGCCGTCGGCGCGATGCTCGTCTTTCTGGTCTGGGTGATGCTCGCGGCGGAGCGCAGGACGGAGATGGGCACCGCGCGCGCTGTCGGCGTACAGCGGCGGCACCTCGTCCAGATGTTCCTCTTCGAGGGCGCGGTATACAGCGTTGTGTCTTCCGCGGCAGGCGTGCTCGCGGGGCTGCTCGTTGGCACGCTCGCGGTGGGGCTGCTTGCGGACATAGTGCGCAGGTTCGGGGTGGAGATCGAGCCGTACTTCGCGCCCCGCTCGCTCGTCATCGCATTCTGCTTTGGTGGCCTGCTCACGTTCACCGTCGTGGCGTACTGCTCCTGGCGCATCAGCAAGCTAAACATCGTCGCCGCCATCCGTGACCTTCCCGAGAGCACGCATAAAGCTGGACGCCGTGGTTTCCGCGCCTGGCTCGCATCATCGCCTGTCCGTGTGGCATGCCTCGCGCTGCTGGCGGGAGCGTCACTGCTCGCCGCCCTCCGCTGGGGGCAGGTCGGGCTGTGGGGTTTGGGCATCAGTCTGCTCGGCATTGCTCTCGCTGTTGGACTGCGCTCCGGGCTGTCGCACGCCGGGGCACGGTGGGCGGACCGGGCTATATGGTCACTCGCCGGGCTGACCCTGCTGTATTACTGGAGCCGTCCGCTTGAAGAGATAGGCCGCTCCCAGGACTTCCCTGTTCGGGGTCACTTGGAGGTGTTCGTCCTCGCGGGGATACTCATGGTGCTCGGCGCTGTCTGGGTGATTGTGTATAACCTCTCTTTCCTGCTTCGCGCCCTGGAGCTCGTGCTGGGGCGACTACCGCGCCTCGCGGCTGTGCTCCGAACGGCGGTGGCATACCCGCTAAGCGCGCGCTTCCGAACAGGAATGGTGCTCGCGATGTTCGCGCTCGTCATCTTCACGATGGTCGTCGGCTCAGTGCTCACCCGCACCACAGGAGCGGCCTACACCGACGTTCAGGCGATGACAGGCGGGTTCGAGTTGACCGCTACCGCAGGCAAACCGATCAGCGATATCCAGGCCGCCCTGCGGAACGCCTCCGCGATCCGCTCGGACACCTTTGCCACGGTAGGAAGTTCTTCGGTCCTGGATGTCGAGTCTCTCAGGCTGGACCTGCCGGTCAGCCGCTGGAGCACGTCGAGCCTGACGGTGGTGGACGACGGGTGGCTTCGAGGAGCCGGGTACAGGCTCGCGGCGCGCGCGGACGGCTTCGGCAGTGATGCGGAGCTCTGGAAGGCACTGCGGGAGCGCCCGAGCCTCGCCCTTGCGGTGCCGGATAATGCCCCGGAGAGTGGCTTCCGCGTGGACGCTCCGTTCGCCCCCGCCTCCGTGTGGGTGCGGGACACCCGCGGCGGGAGGCCGGTGCAGCTGACCGTCGTGGGATTGCTCGACCCACGCACGTCGCTGCAGCAAGGGTTGGTGACGCCCGCTCGCAACGTCTCGCAGCAGTTCCCCGGCTTCGAGTGGCAGGCGTATGTGTTCAAGCTAGCGCCCGGCCAGGACGCCCGCCGAGCCGCCATAGGGCTGGAGCTATCGCTCACGGTGCAGCAGCTCAGCGTGGACCTCTCCGGTGAGCAGGCGCTCCGCCAGGAGGCGATACGCATACTGCTGAACTACCTGCTCACGGGTTTCATGGGACTCGGCCTCGTCGTAGGGATCGCGGCGCTCGGAGTCATCGCAACCCGCGCGGTAGTGGAGCGGAGGCGCCAGATCGCCACCATGCGCGCGATTGGCTTCCGCGCACGGTCGGTGCAATGGGGACTGATTCTGGAGGCAAGTGTTGTCGCGGCGCTCGGCATCCTTACAGGCGTGCTGCTAGGGCTCGTGGTATCGAGGAACATCGTACGCTCTTTCGCCCTCGACTACCCTGAGATGCTGTACGTCGTGCCATGGAGGCAGGTGATTGTGCTCTCCGTAGTCGCCTGGGCGTGCGTGCTTTTTACCACCACCCTTCCAGCCTGGCAAGCCGCGCGAATCCCTCCCGCCGAGGGAATCCGCACCGAATAGCCGTAGCGCCGAGGTGGCATAACCGGTGCGTCTCTTGCTGCCTCAACACTGAGACGGTAGCCTGAGAATCGGCTCAAAGTATGCCGTAACATACGTAGAAAGGAACGATAGTGGCGAAGACGTTCATGCAGATGGTAGGCGAGGCGCGTGCGGAGGTAGGCTCCATAAGTGCCGAGGAAGCGCAGCAGCAGTTACAGCAGAACCCTGACACGCTCATCGTAGATGTGCGCGAGCCGAGCGGCATCGCGGAGACAGGTGCAATACCCGGCGCGAAGAACGTCCCCCTCGGAATGCTGCCCATCAAGGCGGACCAGGAGCTCCCCGAGGAGATGCGAGACCCTGACCTGCAGGACCGCTCCCGGCCGGTGATAACTACGTGCGCGCTTGGGGGGCAGGCCGCGCTCGCCGCGAAGACTCTCAAGGACATGGGCTTCACCAACGTCCACATCCTTGAGGGTGGCTTCAAAGGTTGGACCGACGCCGGGTTGCCGACCGAGCGGAGGGACAGCTAGAGGGGACAGTCCTTACCGGTGGGAGTTACCGGTTGTGAAGCCTTCTGCAGTCGGGGCGCGATTGGTCGCGCCCCGACACACTCTACGTGACCCCTCAGGCCTCCCCTCATCCCTCCATTCCTGACCCTAGCCAAACCGGCAGGTACTGCACCACCCGCTCGACTGATGCGCCCCTACCCCGCAAGCCGTATCCTTGCAATCACAAGGGTTTAATTGCAGTACGGGGGGTACACACATTATGACGCAGGCTGTAACAACCACTGGGACCAGCTTTCTGGAAACCCTCTCCAACGAGCTAGCCAGTGCCGTGGACCGTATCAGTGGTTCTGTCGTAAGGGTCGAGGCGCGTCGTGGCAACTCGTCCAGTGGCATCGTCTGGTCCGCCGACGGGCAGATACTCACCGCGGACCATGCTATCGAGCGTGAGGACGGCATCAAGGTCCACCTCGGCGATGGCCGGTCCCTGCCGGCAAAGCTCGTCGCGCGCGACCCCGGCTCCGACCTCGCGCTGCTCAGGGTGGACTCGGGCGACCTCACGCCCGCGCAGCACGCGCCCCAGGAGGCGATAAGAGTTGGGAGCCTAGTCATGGCGGTGGGTCGTCCTGGTCCTGCTGGTACGATGGCAACCATAGGCATCGTCAGCGCGGTCGGCGGCTCGTGGCGCACCGCGCGTGGCAGCCAGCTCGAGAGCTTCGTGCGGACAGACGCCACCCTCTATCCCGGCTTCTCCGGGGGGCCGCTCGTGGATGCCTCGGGCAGGATAGTCGGCATCAATAGCTGGACGCTTAGCCAGGGCGCGGGTCTCGCACTACCCGTGACCGTCGCCGACCGGCTCGCCCGGGCGCTGTCTCAGGGAGGCGTCAAGCGTGGCTTTCTTGGAGTCGGTTCCCAGGTCGTCCCGCTCCCGCAAACACTGCGCGACCAGCTTGGGGGGCAGGAAACCGGCCTGATAGTGCTCTCGCTCGTGTCCGGCGGGCCAGCCGAGAACGCGGGCATGATTATAGGAGACGTGCTCGTTGGGCTAGAGGGCCAGCAGCTCTCGGACGCGGACGACCTTCAGAGTCAGCTGACACCGGAGCGCGTGGGCAAGGCCGCGCAACTACGCATCGTTCGCGGCGGCGAGGTCAGGGACATCACCGTCACCGTGGGCCAGCGCGACTAACCGAGACGAACGTAGATGGCTCCCGCAGGGTCAGGGAAGCGAAGTCCCCTGCGGAAGCCACCGCAGTCCAGTGACACGGATCGCTAAGAAGGCAGACAGCAGATGACTACAGAGACAACCAGCTTTGGAGTGGCCTCAACTCTCTCGACGGAGGCGGCGGATGTAGCGGATCGGCTACTTGAGGGCGTCGTCCTCGTCAACAGCAGGCAGGGGAGCGGGTCGGGCACGATATGGCAGCCCGACGGGCTCATCATCACGAACAACCACGTCGTCCGCGGTGACGAGGCAAGCGTCTCGCTACGGTCGGGGGAGCGACTCGACGCGAGGGTGGTTGACCGCGACCCCGACCACGACCTGGCAAGCCTGCGCGTCAGCGCAACGGACCTGCCCGCGCTCCAGCCCGGCGACTCCAGGCGGACGCACGTGGGACAATGGGTGCTCGCCGCGGGCAACCCTATGGGGATGCGTGGCGTCGTGACCGCGGGTATCATCACCGGTGTGGGACAGGTGGCCGGTCCCGACCGCACGTGGCTCGACGACATGATTCAGGCGGACGTGATGCTCGCGCCCGGCAACTCCGGCGGTCCCCTTACGGACGCGATGGGGCAG
>JADDPP010000205.1 GCA_016781845.1 Rubrobacter sp. | reverse complement strand
GACAACGCCGCCAAAGGCTTAACTTGTGACCTATGGGCTAAGCGATGAGCAGGTGCAAGCCCTGGTCGTATATCTGGAGAGCCTGAAATGAGCAGCACAGACAGAACTCTCGTCCCAGAGCAAACCGTACCCCTGCCCAGGCTCGGCTCGCCCACGGGCCTGCTTCGCTGGATAGCCTCGGTTGATCACAAGCAGATAGGCATCATGTACATCGTCGCCGCGTTCGCCTTCTTCGTTATAGGTGGGACGGAAGCGCTCCTGATGCGAGCTCAGCTGGCGACGCCTAACGGTACATTCCTCTCGTCCCAGCTGTACAACGAGCTCTTCACGATGCACGGGACATCCATGATATTCCTCGTCCTCACTCCTATGCTGATAGGGTTCGGGAACTACTTCGTACCGCTCATGATCGGCGCGCGCGACGTGGCGTTTCCACGGCTGAACGCGCTGAGCCTCTGGACTCTCGTGTTCGGCGGGCTGCTGCTCTATTTCAGCTTTATCGCGGGCGAGGCTCCATCCGCGGGCTGGTACGCTTATCCTCCCCTTAGCTCGCGGGTCTGGGCGAACGGCCCTGGGATGGACTACTACTGCGTGGCGCTGGTCATCACCGGCCTCGGCTCCGTTGCAGGGGCGATCAACCTCATCGTCACGATCATCACGCTGCGCGCGCCGGGGATGGGATTCCGGCGGTTGCCCCTCTTTGTCTGGCTGACGTTCTTCACCCAGCTAATCATAATGTACGCCTTTCCGAGCCTGAACGCCACGCTCGCGATGCTCTTCCTTGACAGGCAGTTCGGGGCGCACTTCTTCGTGCCCAGGGAAGGTGGGGAGGTGCTGCTGTACCAGCATTACTTCTGGACGTTCGGCCACCCGGAAGTGTACATCCTGGTGCTGCCTGCGCTGGGGATGATCTCGGAGATTCTGCCTGTGTTCTCCCGCAAGCCGATCTTTGGATACGGCTTCATGGTGGTCTCGACAGTCCTCATAGTGGTGTATTCCTTCGCGGTGTGGGGGCATCACATGTGGGTTACTGGCATGGGCTTCTGGTCGGACATCTTCTTCAGCATCGGCACGCTCGCTATCGCAGTTCCAACAGCCATCAAGATCTTCAACTGGATCTCGACGATCTGGGGCGGCAACATCCGATTTACCACGGCTATGATGTTCAGTATCGTCTTTCTGATCCAGTTCGTTATCGGTGGCGTCACAGGCATACAGTTCGCCGTCATCCCGTTCGACAGGCAGGTCACGGACACGTACTACGTGGTCGCGCACATACACTACGTCTTCGTCGGTGGAACCCTGACCGCACTCTACTACTGGTTTCCGAAGATGACGGGCAGAATGCTCTCCGAACGGTTGGGCAGGTGGCACTTCTGGGTCACCTTCATCGGCTTCAATATGACGTTCTTCGTCCAGCACATTCTGGGATGGATAGGCATGGCGCGGCGCATCTACACCTACCCCGACCTGCCAGGCATGCACGAGATGAACCTGCTATCCACGGTGGGCGCGTTCATACTTGGCGGCTCGGTGTGGATATTTTTCTGGAACGTGTATATCAGCCTGAAGCGCGGAGAGCCGGCAGGGGACAACCCGTGGGATGCGAATACGCTGGAGTGGGCTACGTCATCGCCACCCCCCGTACACAACTTCGATGCGGTCCCGCCCATACGCAGCCGCAGGCCCATATGGGACCTGAACCATCCTGAGGCAGCCGACTACAGGCTGCCGGACCAGAGGGAAGGGACGATGAAGCGATGATAGTGCCGAAGTCGGTCGTAACTGATGCGAACAAGCTGGGAATGCTGCTGTTTCTGAGCGGGGAGGCCGTGTTCTTCACGCTGCTGATAATGGCGTACATCTACTACCGCGGTAGCTTCGCGCGCACAGGTCCCACACCTGAGGAGCTCAACGTGCCGCTGGCTACCGTGCTTGCAGTGCTGCTCCTCTCAAGCAGTGTCACGATATGGATCTCGGAGCGCCAGTTGCAGCGCGGCAATCACCGGGGGATGAGACTGTGGCTGCTTGTGACGGTGCTCCTGGGTGCTGTGTTCCTCGTGGGGCAGGGCTTCGAGTACGCACAACTGTTCGCGGAAGGCATCAACATCAGCAGCGGCCTGTTCGGCACCACGTTCTTCACACTCACAGGTTTTCATGGACTGCACGTGTTCGGGGGGCTGGTGATATTCTCCATAATCCTGGCACTCGCCCGTGACATCAGGGGCACCCACTCCTCCGCACTTGAGACTGCCTCCTTGTACTGGCACTTCGTGGACCTGGTATGGGTTGCTGTGTTCTCCGTCGTGTACGTGTGGACGGCGCTCTCGTGAGCACTACACAGATGCTTCTGTCCGCGTGGCACCTCAAGTTTGAGGTGCTGACATCTTCGCTTGCGCTGCTGGCGGCGTATCCGCTTCTGGCGCGGCCGCTGTCCTTATGGCGCACACTCTCGTGGGTGTCGGGTGTGTTGCTGCTTGCACTGAGCCTTGTGTCACCGCTGGACACGCTCGCGCACGACTATCTGTTCAGCGCGCATATGGCGCAGCACCTGTTGATGACGATAGTCGTGCCCCCGTTGCTGCTGCTGGGCATTCCCCCGGAGCTTGTGCAGCGTACTGTGGCTTCGCGATGGCGTTTTGGTGGCCTGCTGAGGCTGCTGGGCAACCCGCTGGCAGCCTGGGTGCTTGCGACGGGTGTGCTGTGGGTGTGGCACGCCCCCGTCCTGTACGGGGCAGCGCTTAGGAGCGACGTGATACACATACTGCAGCACGCGATGTTCCTGTCTACCGCGCTGCTCTTCTGGTGGCCGGTGGTTGCGCCAATATCAGGGCACGCAAGGATGGAGGCGTGGGGCTTGATAGCTTACCTGTTCGCTGCCATGGCTGCTGGAAGCGCGCTGGGCATCCTGCTCGCGTTCGCACCCGTGGGTCTGTACCCGCACTACCTGAACCCGCAAGACCACCACGGGTTGCTTGGGCTGGTGAGGGATGGGTGGGGGATAAGCCCCGCGGACGACCAGCAGCTGGGCGGGATGCTGATGTGGATACCGGGGGGAATAGTGTACGGCCTGGCGATAGTCGGCACGCTTGCGCTGTGGCTCAACGAGCCCGATGAGGGCGTCCAGGCCGAGGAGCAGACGAAGGTTCCCACGCAGGCTGTGGCGCCTGCTACGGCCGCCCAGCCGGCGGCGCAATATGTGGTGCTGTCGGCCACGGGGGAGCTGAGGGTAGTGGGAGAACGCAGCGAGAGGGCGGAGCGAGAGGATGGCTGAGACTCGAAGGGAAGAGGGCATGGGGCAACCCGACGAATCTACCTCGTTCGTAATAACGCCGAGGCAGGGCGAAGGGCACACAGACTTGGGGGAGTTGCCGCCGGGCTGGAGCAGGGCAAGGCCCGAGCACATACCGCGTCCCACGTACTGGCCGATAGTGATGGCTGTGGGTATAACCGTGGGTTTGTGGGGCTTTATACTCACCTGGTTCATCTCGCTTGTGGGCCTTGTGCTGTTCGCGATAGCGTTGTGGGGTTGGATAGGAGAGATCAGACATGAGCACGATTGAGGAGCACGAGGGGCGGCATAACGAGTTCGGACCTCCCTCTCCCGCACGACGCGCCTTCCTGACGAAGCTGAGCCTTGCACTGAGCGGGGTTGGCGGAGCTATAGTCGCAACGCCCATCGTCACGTTCCTGCTTGGCCCGCTGTTCCGCCGGGTGCCGCGTGAATGGCTCTCCGTAGGCCCCGTGGAGAAGTTCGAGGTGGGAACCACGGTGGAGGTGGTAGTTGAGGACCCTTCGCCGCTCGCGTGGGCCGGCCTCTCAGCCAGCACCGCCGCCTGGCTGCGCAGGGAGAGCGAGACGGAGTTTTTAGCCTTCTCGGTGAACTGCACCCACCTCGGCTGTCCCATCCGCTGGCTGCAAAACGCGAGCCTGTTCATGTGCCCGTGTCACGGCGGGGTGTTCTACGCCGACGGCAGGGTGGCTGGAGGGCCGCCGCAGAAGCCATTGAACCAGTATCCAGTGCGTGTACAGAATGGGCAGGTCCAGCTGCAGGCGACGACTTTCCCGCCGTATAACGACGACCCCGGCATCATAAGGTAGCGCGCAAGGAGTGGCAGTCGTGCGTTTCACGAGGCTTTTTACCGGTCCCGCGAAGAAGGCATGGGCGGTGTTCGACGACCGCACGGGCCTCGGTCAGGTGCTGAGCCATCAGCTCAGTCACCCGGTGCCAAACACTACCGGCTGGGTGGGCTGGTCGTATGCCATCGGCAGCGCGGTTCTCGTCGCGTTCATCTTGCAGGTAGTCACCGGGGTAGTTCTCGCGACCGCCTACGTGCCTTCCACCGAGGACGCGTACGACAGCCTGATGTACATCACGGATCAGGCCACCCTGGGCAGCTTTCTGCGCGGTCTGCACAACTACGGCGCGTGGGCTATGATCATCTTCATCGGCCTGCATGTCATACAGACGTATCTCGTGGGCGCATACAAGTTCCCACGCGAGGCGAACTGGCTTTCGGGGGCGGTGCTGTTGCTGCTCACGCTCGTGCTGGCTTTCACCGGACAGCTACTGCGATGGGACCAGACAGCGTACTGGTCCACGTACGTGCTCGCCGCACAGGTAGAGCGAACGCCGATAATCGGAGATCGGCTGGCGGACCTGGCGCTCGCGGGTGACACCGTAGGTGGGGCAACGCTCACTCGCTTCTACGCGATCCATGTGTTCTTCGTGCCCGCGCTCGTGTTCATGTTCATAGGCTTCCACCTGTGGCTGGTGCTGCACACCGGCGTGTCGGAGCCACCGCAGGCCGGGCGGCCGGTGGACCCGAAGACGTACAGAGCCTGGTATCAAAAGTACCTGGAGCGAAACGGGGTGCCTTTCTGGCCGGACGCGGCGTGGCGCGATGTGGTGCTGGGTGTCGGTATGGTGGCAGCCGTCGCAGCGCTCGCGATAATCGTGGGCCCCCCTGAACTGGAGAACCCACCCGACCCGACCGTACTTCAAGCGTATCCCCGACCTGACTGGTACTTCCTGTGGATCTTCGCAGCGCTCGCGGTGGTACCGCCCGCGCTCGAGGATTTGGTGATCCTGGGGGCGCCAGCGATCTTCGGGGCACTACTCGTATTCCTGCCGTTCTTCGCGAACAAAGGGGAACGTAGCCCGAAGCGCCGACCGTGGGCGATAGCGATAGTGATGATCGCGGTGATCATGGTAGGCACCCTGTACGTAGCTGGGGAGCGTGCGCCGTGGTCCCCGTACGTTGATCAGCCACAGCTACCTGTGGAGGTCGTTGCCGCGCCTGAGAAACGGGCGCTCGTCGCGCAGGGGGCTCAATTCTACTACCAGAAGGGCTGTCAGGCCTGCCATAGGATGGGTAACTGGGGTGGGCTGTATGGCCCGAACCTGACGAACGTACACGAACGGCTGTCGCACGAGCAGATAGTCATCAGTATCATCAATGGCAGAGGGGGAGGCATGCCCGCATACGCAGGCAACCTCACGCAGCAGCAGGTAAACGCGATCGTCGCGTTTCTGGAGGCGGAGAAGGTGCAGCGAGGAGAGGGTGAGCCGCCGAGGGACGCCGGAGAGGTAGGGGCCCAGGCCGAAGATTGAGAGTAGTCGGTACATGCTGACGTTCATCCACGCAAGTCTCGCGACCGCGATGATCCTGTTCCTGATGATCGCAGCGCTGTGGTGTTTTGGGGCGCTGGTGTTTCGCAGGCCGTTCAGCGGAGGGCTGGTATCCACGCTTATCCTCGCGGAGGCTCTGATCGTGGTGCAGAGCCTCGTGGGTTTTCTCGCCCTCCTGGGGGGTGCGAGGGCCGGCCAGTGGGAACACTGGATGTACGGGGTCACGGCGGCTCTGTCCCTGCCGCTCGCCCACATATACGCGCGCCACCACTCGGACCGAGGTCGCCTCTTCCTGTACGGCGTCACTTCCCTGTGGATAGTCGCGCTTTCAATCCGGGGTATGGCCACGGGCAGATAGGGAGAGCTATGGGGTCCCCAGACCGTGCTGCCCCCGCAGCCTCAGTCCTCCCAAGCACGACCGCCTGGCAGCCCGACCACTCGCTCACGCGCGGGCAGCACGTCAACCCCATTCATGGGGCCACACTTCACAAGCTGAGAGATCGCGCCTTACCGGTGGCCGCTCGGGGGCCAGTTGCAGCAGCCGGGCACGAAATGTGCGCTATCCCGGAGCGCACCAAGGGGGGCAAAGTGAACACAGCAGCGGATATTGCCACAGCAGTAAACCGGCTCGCCCTGGGAATACTGGCCTTTCTCATTGTCAACGGCATCATCGCCAGCCTGATAATCCTGAACGACCCTTCGATAGACGAAGACCCGGTCGCCACCGTTGACCCTGCGAACGCCCCTGAGGTGATCATACCTGCCGACAGGCGGTAGTCAGGCGGCTATCCCACGGTCTCGTCCTCTGCTTCCCTCCCGCTCTGCATAAAGCGGTAGGTGGAGGTGATGAAGGCGCCGGCGCCCGCTTCCTGGCGTGAATCGGTAGTCATAGATAGACGCCTTA
>JADDPP010000242.1 GCA_016781845.1 Rubrobacter sp. | reverse complement strand
GCCAAAGGCTTAACTTGTGACCTATGGCATAAGGCCTCACTTCGTCTCCAGGTCTTGATCCGTCCCTCCCATACCAGCCGCAGACGTGCTTTCTTGCTCCACTGAGTCCCCAAACCGCCCTGTAAGTGCGCCAAGACAGTCCTTCTACCTTATGTCGGTGCTGTGGTTGCATCTCTGACCTCGAAAATATGGCGGGCATCCCCAGCTGACCGCCCGGTTGTTAGCCGGTCTGCTGCTATGCTAAACTTTGACTTCCGGAGGACGTAGCAGGCGCAATCAGCACGCGCCCGAAGGCAGGGGTATACTACGAGCGTTTCGAGAAGCAGAGGTTACGCGGGGCGACGGCGGCGGGGTCGCAGTCCCGTAGCCCTGATAGGCGTCTTCACCTTGCTGCTGTTGCTCGTGGCTGCCGTGGGCAGGTGCGGCCCAGGGATCGCCACGGAAGGACCGTCTGCAAGGCTTCCCACGGCAACTGTGGCAGCCGTGGCGCCCGCGTCCCGCTCCACAGAGCAGCCCGCGTCTTCGCTCCCGCCGACCGGGTCCTCCAACACAGCCACCGTACCGGCAACGCAGCCAGGGGCTACGCCGCCGGACGCCGGAGCCGTAGTGGCTACCCCAGAGCTGGAGGCGACGATGGCCCCAGTTGTTCCACCCACAGCCGAGGTCACACAGACCTCCACGGTTCCTACTCAGCGTGCAGCCAACGTGAACCGGGCGAAACGTACCCCGACGGACGCGCCCCCCACGCCGACCCGCGCACCGGAGGTCGAGTTTTACACGGTGCGGGCAAATGACAGCCTGTGGAGCGTTAGCCGACGGTACAACGTGAGCCTGGAGGCTCTTGCACGGGAGAACGGCCTGGCCCCGGACAGCAAGCTTATCCTTGGGCAGCGTCTGCGCATACCCTCCGTCGGGGACAGGAAGGGGTTGGAGCTGCCGCCCGCGGCGGAGGTCCTCCCTGGGGTGGAGGAGCGTTCGCTCACGGAGCTCGCACCGCAGCTCGTGAGGTTTCTGAGCTCACGCTCGGGCGAGTCGGCCGCTGCGGTGTATCTGCCCGAGAGCGGCAAGCTTTACACGCTCAACCCGAACGAGCGATTCGAGATGGCGAGCGTCGTGAAGGTGCCCATCATGGTCACGCAGCTCAGGAAGATGTACAGGCAGGACCCTGACGCGAGTACCGGTGGGTCGCCCCTGTTGAACTCGATGATTACCGTGAGTGACAACGAGGCGGCGACATCGCTGCTGCGAGAGGTCGGTGGCCCAGCGTCGGTGGAAGCCGAGCTGAAGGCGCGTGGCGTCTCCGAGACGGACATCAACCCGGACGCCTGGGGCCTGAGTACGACGAGCGCGCCGGACATGGCGCTGCTGATGAGGAGCCTGTACTACGGCGAGCGGCTGAACCGTGCCCTGCGGGACGCCGCTATCCTTCTGATGTCCGGCGTGGTACAGGAGCAGCGCTGGGGAGTGCCTCAGGGGCTGCCCAACTCCGAGGTGGCGTTCAAGGGAGGCTGGTTGCCTGTTCAGGGCGGTTGGCTCGTACACCAGATTGGGGTCGCGGAAGTGGGGGGCGAGACGGTGATCTTCGCCTTTCTGAACAAGGGGCAGCCAAGCTTCGAGTACGGCAAGCAGACGCTGAAGCGGGCGGCCGAGCTGCTTCCCAAGAGAGAGCAGAGCCGTTGAACAACAGCAGGATGACTGTAGGGGAGTTGCGGCGCTTCCTGCAGAGTGAGAGAGTGGAGGCGCTCGATACACGCGACCCTATAGCTATCCGCCTGGCGCACGGCCGGTGGACGGCGTTGCAGGCTGCACTCAAGGATCGTGCTGACGAGGAGATAGTGGACCTGAATACCGCAACGGTGGGTGTGAAGGTCGCCGCGGAGGCGCTGGGCTACACGCCACAGCAGGTGCGCAAGCTGATACGTGAGCACAGGATCGCGGCGCACAAGCAGGGCGAGCAGTGGCACATTCCCCTGAAGGCGTTGCTTTAGGCGGGCTAAGTACCGCGGAGTGCGCAGAGAGTGTTTCAGGGGGGTTACCGAAGGGCTGGCCGTGGGAACTCGGTGATGTGTGCCGCGAGCGATACCCCCAGCGCCCTCCGCGTTCCTCTCCGTGCTCTCTGCAGGCTCTATGACGAAGACACGGAGGTCCGCTTTTTGCGAGCGGACGGGACGCCCCGGATCTGGGGAGGCAGGGGCAGACGACGTAAGGGCCGGTGCGGGGTATAATGCCACGGAGCTTGTGGTTTGACCCTGACACGCAGGGTTGTTATAGTCAACTGACGAGCGTTGCCGGCGGCAAAAGCCGGATGAGGCAACATCAAGGAGTCGGAGCAAAGATGCAAGGCAACACCATACTTGACACCGTAGAGTCCCCGAAAGACCTTAAAGGTCTGAATCTGCAGCAGCTAGAGCAGCTCGCGGGCGAGATCCGCCAGCGGATGATAGACACGCTCTACACCACTGGGGGCCACCTGGGTGCGAGTCTGGGGACTGTAGAGCTGTGCATTGCGCTTCATACGGTGTTCGACTCGCCCGCGGATAAGATGGTGTGGGACGTGGGGCATCAGGCGTATCCCCACAAGATGCTCACCGGTCGCAACAAACGCCTGCACACCATCCGTCAGCATGGTGGACTCAGCGGCTTCCTGCTCCGCGAGGAGAGCGAGCACGACCAGTTCGGCGCCGGGCACGCCAGCACCAGTATCTCCGCCGCGCTCGGTATGGCGGTCGCGCGCGACATGCAGCAGGAGGATTACCACGTCGTTGCGATCATCGGCGACGGTGCGCTCACGGGCGGTATGGCGCTCGAAGCCCTCAACAACGCGGGCCATCTCGGCACGAACCTCATCGTCCTCCTGAACGACAATGAGATGAGCATCTATCCCAACGTCGGCTCCGTTCCTCGCTACCTCACCCGCCTGCGGACGAGCAAGACGTACCACAGGGCGAAGGAAGACGTTGCGGGAGTGCTGGCGAAGATGCCTGCCGGCGAGGCGCTGATGGAGATAGGCAAGCGCCTGAAGGATGGTGTCAAGGAGGCGGTGCTTCCAGGGATGATCTGGGAGGAGCTCGGCCTGACGTATCTGGGCCCCGTAGATGGCCACAACCTGCGCGACCTGCAGGAAACTCTGACGCTCGCGAAGCAGATAGACGGTCCTGTCTTCATCCACGCGATAACGGAGAAGGGGAAGGGCTACGCGCCCGCTGAGGCCGACTTCATGAAGCTGCACGCGGTCGCCAAGAAGGAGGCAGGCACGGGACCATCCGATGTGGAGCCGCCGGATAAGGGGCCGAAGTATCAGGACGTGTTCGCTCAGACGCTCATCCGGCTCGCGGAGGAGGACCCGCGTATAGTGGGTATCACGGCCGCGATGCCGAACGGTACGAGTATGGACAAGTTCATGAAGCGCTTCCCCGAGCGCTCGTACGACGTGGGTATCGCGGAGCAGCACGCCGTGACCTTCGCGGCGGGGCTGGCCGCGTCCGGCATGCGTCCCGTGGCCGCGATCTACAGCACATTTCTGCAGCGCGGATACGACCAGGTGGTGCATGACGTATGCATGCAGAACTTGCCCGTTACGCTCGCGATGGACCGGGCGGGACTTGCGGGCGACGACGGCCGCACGCACCACGGTGGATTGGACATAGCGTACCTGCGCTGCGTGCCGAATATCACCCTGATGTCGCCCAAGGACGAGGACGAGCTGCAACACCTGCTCGCCACGTCCCTCGCGCTGAACGCCCCTGCTGCCGTGCGTTTCCCGCGCGGCGCTGGCTACGGCGTGCCGCTCTCGGAGACGCTGCATACCATCCCGGTTGGCAGTTGGGAGGTGATGCAGCAGGGCGAGGACCTGCTCATCCTTGCCACGGGCTACCAGGTGTACCAGGCCGTGCGGGCGGCGAAGCGCCTCGCGGAGCAGGGGATATACGCGACAGTCGTGAACTGCCGTTTTATCAAGCCACTTGACGAAGAGCTGCTCCTCCAGCTCGCCTCCCAGCATCGCGCCCTCGTAACAGCAGAGGAGCATGTGCTGCAGGGTGGGTTCGGAAGTGCGGTGCTGGAGTTTCTGACGGACAGGGGCGCCCTGCCACAGCGCATCGTCCGCCTCGGCATGCCCGACCGGTGGGTCGAGCACGGGGAGCAGGGGCTGTTGCGAAGGCTTCTGGGCCTGGATGCGCGCGGCATAGAGCGCGCGGTACAGCAACTCCTCGGCGCGCGGGTCGAACACGGCGAAATGTCCGTCCGCTGACGTCCTGCCTCACCCTGGTGTCATATCTGCTTGGGTCTAAGCATCTGCCTCCTGTCGCTCGGAGCGCAGCGGCGAATCCGTGGTCGGCGCTGCGACGCCGACGCGTGACGGTCGGCAAGCACGAGGCCGCTCACGGGGCGGATAGTGGCTCTGCTGCGCTCATGGGATGGGTGGCTTAGGTCGTGGAGGAGTACCTGCAGCCTGAAAGTTTTACGTCTCCGCCTTCCGAGTCAGGGGTGGACCTTGTCGCCGCCGCGGCGGCCATCGGGGTGACCCTCCACGAGGCCGAGGTGCGGAAGATGCACCAACTCGTAGAGCTTCTGCAGGAGTGGAACGGGCAAGTAAGCCTGACATCCATCCGCGACCGGCAGGGCATCGAGCTCAAGCACATCGTGGACTCCCTCGCCCCTTCCGCGCACGTCTGGCGCGCAACGGACGGGCAGCGACCGCGAACATTGCTCGATGTGGGGAGTGGCGCGGGCTTCCCCGCGCTGCCGCTTGCCATCGCGCACCCCGAGATTCATGTCACGGCGATCGACTCCAGCCGTAAGAAGACGGAGTTTATCTCGCTAGCTGCCGCCCAGCTTGGGCTTGACGTGCGCGTCGTGAAGGGCCGGGCCGAGACGGAGGGGCAACGGCCCGTCCTGCGTGAGCGCTTCGACCTGGTGCTCGCGCGGGCCGTTGCGTACCTTCCTGCGCTGGCGGAGGTCTGCCTGCCGTTCGCGCGCGTTGGAGGCTATTTCATCGCCATGAAGAGCGAGGAGCTCGAAGAAGAGATAAGCGACGGGCTCGCAGCGGTGGAGACACTTGGCGGCCGGCTCCGCGAGCCCATCCCGTACGAGATACCGGGCGTGCCAGGGACGCGCTGGCTTCTGGTTGTGGAGAAGGTTGCCAGCACACCAGCCGAGTATCCCCGCGAGCCGGGTGTGCCGAAGCGCCAGCCAATAGTCGCTCAGGAACCGCCGCGCCGCCGCAGGCGCGGTGGTTGAGCTTGCGGGGCGAGCCTGACTCTCTCGCGGTTAACGGAGACGGACGCCTTGAAGGTAGGCCGGCGGACCACCACCGATGGCGCCTGCGAGTTTGCTAGACGTTGCTCAGGAAGTGGCAGATGTCGGCATCCTTGACGATGTACGTCTTAGCTTCGAGCCGCAGCAGGCCCGCACGGCGAGCCTCGACCATGCCACCGCACCGTATCAGGTCCTCGTACGATATCACCTCGGCCCGGATGAGCCCTCGCGCTATGTCCGTGTGTATCTCTCCGGCGGCTTCAAGGGCGGTGGAGCCCTCGCGGATCGGCCACGCCCGCACTTCGTCTGGTCCGACCGTGAAGAAAGAGATGAGGCGGGTCGTCGCATAGGCCACACGTATCACGCGGTTGATGCCCTGCTCCTCAATGCCGAGGTCGGCAAGAAACGCCCGCGCATCCTCCGCGTCGAGCTCCGCTATCTCGGCCTCTATCGTGCCCGATATCCGCACGGAGGGCAGGTCCAGGTTTGGGCCGCTCTCGGGCTCCTGCACAGCATCCTCGGACACGTTGAGGATTACGAACGCGGGCTTTGCGGAGAGAAAGCCGTATCCCCGGATCAGCTTCTCCTCATCGGGCGTGATCTCCACATCCCGAACGGGGGTGCCTTGCTCAAGCGCGTTTCTCAGGCGCTGTAGAAGGTCGCTCTCTGCCTGGATAGCCGCGCGACCAGCGGTTGGACTCTTCTTTATGTCGGACGCGAGCCGCTCGATCCGCTTCTCAATAACGGAGAGGTCTGCGAAGTTCAGCTCCAGTTCTATCTCTTCGAGGTCCGACTTCGGCTCGGAGTCCTCGGAGTACGCGCCCAGCACGATAGCAAGGGCGTCTACCTGGCGCGCGGCTGCGAGCAGGGTGGGGCTGAAGCCGCGGGGGGCGCCGTCCGTCGAGCCTTGCAGTCCGCCGATGTCCGCGAACTCGACCGTAGCGTACACGGTCTTCTTCGGGTTGAACATCGGGACTAGCCGGTCTATGCGCTCATCCGGGACGCGCACAACTGCCACGTTCGCCTGTTCCCGTCGCCCGTACCCCGAGTCTGCCCTCGCGCCCGTGAGCGCCTGGAACACAGTGCTCTTGCCGCTCGCCGGCAAGCCTACAATGCCTATACGCAACCGAGATCCTGCTTTCCGAGTGATGGATGAGACCAGATGAGTGGATCGCGCCCACTGCTCATCACGCGTTCCGTAGTGCTGGTCAGTGACGCGCGATTATAGGGGGCGATACGGAGGAGCGTCAAACAGCGTCACCGGCACGCGGGCTATGGACGCATCT
>JADDPP010000455.1:22412-24698 GCA_016781845.1 Rubrobacter sp. | reverse complement strand
GCTTGCCTTCAACTCTACTCCCCTAACCCCCTGTTTTCGGTGGAACCCTTTACGAGGAGGAACACTTTGGTAAACGACCTGGTCCGCGGCGCGATCTCCGGGGTGGTGGGCACGACGCTGATGAGCGAGATACTCGCGTTCGCGAAGACTGCCGGGTTCTTTCCGGACGAGATACCGCACAAGCAGATAGTGGAGAACGCCGCGGAGAAGGTGGGGGTGGCCGACGAGCTATCGGGGGGCGCGATGGAGGCGACCTGGATCACCCAGCACTTCATCTACGGCACCGTCGCCGGCTCTGTCTACGGCCTCGTTCAGAACAGGCTGAAACTCCCAGGAGCGCTCGTTCCCGCCAGCGCCGTGTTCGGCCTCGCGCTCTGGGCCATCGGCTTCGGCGGCTGGGCCCCGCTCGCGGGCCTCTACCCCGGCCCCACAGAGGATCAGCCGCGCAAGCAGGGCGCCGAAATCTTCGCCCACCTCGTCTACGCGGGCGTCACCGCCACCATGTTCTGGATGCTCAACAAGGCCCGCCAGCCGAAGGTGTACTAGCAGACGATCAACCCCGTAGGGGCAGGTCCCCGTGCCTGCCCCGCCCCGTGCCTGCCCCGCCCCGTACCTGCCCTACCCAAACCCACACCCTGCAACGGCCAGCACGAGGCTCGCCCCTGCACCCTCCCTGATTCTCTGCGCTCTCTGCGTGCTCTGCGATGAGCAACCCTGGCCTTCTGCTACAGACGGCCCTCACCGGCGCTGTAGGCGGGGTGGTCGTCGTCGAGCGGGAGCACGGTGTCGCCGGTCTCTCTGTTCGGAGTGTTCACAGGCTCCACGTCGCGCTCGGAGTCCAGCTCCGTGTCGGATGTGCGCTGTACCTCCCGCGCCTGCTGGTCCGGGTCCGCCTGTTTGTCCTGTGGCTGTGTCATCTCGCGTCTCCTTGCTTGCTGTACGCAGGGCGGTTTCGAAGTCTGCGTTGGTGGGATGGACACGCCGCGCAGACGTTGTGTGCAGACGTTGCGTGCAACGTCTCTACGGTCGTTGCCCCCTCGGCGCGCTGATATAACGGCTATACACTTGGGGGAAGTAGGAGGTGTAGCGCTCCTATGCCGACTCTGAAATCGCCCTGTGCTGTATGCCGTGCTGGAGGTTCGCAACCCGTGTGCCGTGGTATACTACTCGCCGATGGCAAGCCTCATGACCCACCTCGAATGCACCTCCTGTGGCCGCACGCACGACGCGGACGAGCTGCACAACCTCTGCCCGCACGACGGGGGAGTGCTGTACGCCCGCTACGACCTGGAGCGCGCCGCGCGGGAGCTCGACCGCGATGAGGTTGCCGCTCGCTCGCCTGGTCTGTGGCGCATCCCCGAGCTGATGCCTGTGCGGAACCCCTCCAACGTCGTTACCCTCGGAGAGGGCGGCACCCCCCTGCTGCCCGCGTCCCGCCTGGGCGAGATGCTTGGCTTCTCCGCGCTGTACGTCAAGGAGGAAGGTCTCAACCCTACCGGCAGCTTCAAGGCGAGGGGCATCTCCGCGGCGGTGTCCAGGGCGAAGGAGCTAGGCGTAGAGGCGGTGACGATACCCACCGCGGGGAACGCGGGCTCCGCGCTCGCCGCGTACGGCGCGCGGGCCGGCATGCGCGTGGACGTGTTCCTGCCCGCGGACACCCCGCCTCTCTTCAAGAAGGAGCTGCGAGCGTTCGGAGCCACCATGCACGAGGTAGACGGGCTCATTGACGCCGCCGGGGCGCTGGCTCGGGCGTTCGCTTCCGAGACCGGCGCGTTCGATGTCTCCACTCTCAAGGAGCCGTACCGCTGCGAGGGGAAGAAGACGATGGGGTACGAGCTGGCGCAGGCGTTCGGCTGGAGCCTGCCCGACGTGATCGTGTACCCCACCGGCGGTGGCACGGGGATAGTCGGGATGTGGAAGGCGTTCGAGGAGATGGAGGCGCTGGGGTGGATAGGCCCCGAGCGCCCGCGGATGGTGAGCGTGCAGTCCGAAGGATGCGCCCCCATCGTGCGCGCGTACGAGGAGGGCGCGGAGCGGGCGCGGCGCTGGGAGAACGCCTCGACGTACGCCTCCGGCATCCGCGTGCCCGCAGCCGTGGGCGACTACCTCATCCTGCGGGCCGTACGCGAGAGCGGCGGCTGCGCGCTGGCCGTCTCCGAGGAGGAGATCCGGGAGCACACGCTGCTGCTGGACCGCACGGAAGGCATCTTCGCGTGTCCGGAGGGCGGCGCGACGCTCGCGGCGCTGGTTAAGCTGCGCGACGCCGGGCAGGTGAGCGCTGGCGAG
>JADDPP010000455.1:0-22279 GCA_016781845.1 Rubrobacter sp. | reverse complement strand
CGGGCAGGTGAGCGCTGGCGAGCGCATTGTCCTGTTCAACTGCGGCGCTGGCCTCAAGTACCCTCTCGCGCCCGGCGAGGAGTTCTAGCTCCCTTCCGGCAACTGTCCGACGGTCACACCACCTTCCGTAGAGACGTTGCACGCAACGTCTCCCACGCAGCGGCCACGCACCATCCGCGCCCCGTATCCCCCACCCACTTCGAAACCGCGCTGCCGGACGCCGTGCTCACGGTGGCAGGGGCAGGTGGAACGCGCGGCGCTGTAGAATGAGCGTGGGTGATGTGTCCCACCTGGCAACGGTGGAGGTCCTGCTCGACCTGGAGGCATTGGCTGTTGGGGAAAAGTAGATCGTATACTACGACCTCGGATGGGGGCTGTGCACGAACCCGAATTGGTGGAAGTGCAAGTTCTGCATGGCGTGCGTCAAGTGTGATTACTGCATCCAGGGCGACTAGGCGGTGCTTGTCTGGTCCAAGGAGGGCATCCGGCGCATGCGGGAGGACATCCCGCTCACCGAGGACGAGAAGAAGGCCCTCGACGGCGACGAGGAGGCGCTGGGTGCGTTCATCGAGAGGAGCGCCGACGTGCTCATGCCCGCCGGCAAGATGCCTCGCGAAATGGGGTCTGATTTCGCTACGACCCATCGTCGAGCATCAAGCAAGCAACTGAATCACCGCCTCGCTCAGGACTGCGTGGCGGCTTCCTCATCAAGCATCCTGTCCACCGCAGGCAGCAGCGCCCCGACGAGGTCCAGCAGGAGGAAGCAGCGCGCGGTATTCTCCCTCGTGCCCTGCACCGCCATGCCATGCAGCAGCAGGTGGCGGTTGAGGTCGATGTAGTTGCTGCGGGCTATGGCGTCGCTCGTCCAATCGAACGACTTGTACAGCCGCGACTCCATGAAGGCGATGGCGCAGCTGAGTCCCTCGATGCCGACCGCGTATCCCACCTGGACCGGCATCTCGCCGAGTTCCCCCGCTATGCGGTTGTGTCCAACCTTTTTGTCCGTCAGTTCCTGGAGAAACGGTACCATGACGCCCTCGATCATCGGTACCAGGGGGTACGAACTGACGGCGTCGAACCCCAGCCTGTGGATTTCGAGGGTCTGCCGGAGAGTCTCCTCCCGTCCGGCCAAGTACGGGTTGACGCGCAGCTTGTCCACGATCTCCCCCAATAGTCGACAACCGTCGGCGTCGCACTCGGACATCACCATCTCGGTGATCTCGACCCTGCCCGCGCCCGCCTCGTACGCCTCCAGCACCCGCTCCACCAGTTCGTGCGACATAGAGGGAGACGGCACCAGGTCGGCGCAGCTGAACGCCTCCTCGATGCGCCGCGACCGCGCGAAGTCCTCGAACCAATCCCAAGTCTTCGGGAAGAGCGAGGACCAGTCGAGCTTGAGCAGGGGCCTCGCCACGTAGTCGGCAATCTGAGACCGCATCTCCTTAAGTGGGTTGGCTATGCTTGCGATGGCGTTCAGTTGGGAGCCTGCGGAGAGCAACGCACTGCTCGCGATGCGCCCCGTCAGCCTATCCAGGTGCGGGCTGTCCATCGCCGCGACGCGCCCGAGTGTGGATGCGAGGTTCGTGTTTGATGCCGCGGTCAGGTTCCGCACGGCGTCCTGTAGGGCCTCGCTGGGTCTGCCAAAAGCAGAGTAGTCACTGAGGCCCCGGACCCCGCTGGGGCCAAGGGTCGAAGTGATATTGCTTCCGAAGACGCCATTCCTGCCGAAGGGAGCGGCTATGTTGTTGAGGGCACCCAACGTACCCAAGGACTCGACAGCGGCCCTCGCCGTTCCCATACGCCGTATCTGCTCAACGGCTTCAAGGGCCCGATTCTCGGATGCCTGTCGCACGAGGGCCGCGCCTCCGATAGTCGTCGCTCGCCCTCCGGGGGCAGCACCCAACCGCGGCTCTTGCGCAGCACCATGTCCTGCTTGCGCAGATCCCGCAGTATCGCTTCGACCACGGGCTTGGGTTGCCCAGCCCGCTCGGCTAGGCGAGCGATATTGGACGCCGGGCCATACTTGAGGCTAGTGAGTACTTGGTTGTACAGAGGGGAGTATAGGGTTCTGATCTTCGAAACGTCCACTTCGCCTCCTCTTGCAGCTTGACAACCTACATAGTCCTACGGTCCCATGCGAGTGGTGAGGCTGTCAAGCGATCGCGGCTGTCGGGAAAGGCGGTAGTCCGACCAATCCTAGCCCCTACATGCTTGTAGGGTGATATCGAATCGGGGCGGCACAACGCCGCCTCTTTGCGGCACCGGGCCTTGACTTTCGATTCCACATAAACCAGATCGCGGAGAAGTGGCTCAAGGACCGCAAGGGACGCAAGCTCACGTACGACGACATCCGGCACTACGAGCGGGTGGTCGCGGCGCTGGGGCGCACCGTCGGGCTGATGGCGGAGATAGACGCGCGCATACCGGGGTGGCCGCTGGCGTAGGCCCCTGCACGTAGGAGACGTTGCGTGCAACGTCTCTACGGGTGCTGGGGGGGCGTCGGGCAGTGGGCGGGTGACGTTGAGATTGCGCTGTCCAACCTGTCTGCGGGGCTGGCACCGGGGGTGCGGGAGAGACTACAATAGCGTAGTTGGGGAGTAGCCACCCACGTGGGCTGGTTGATCGTCAGTACGGGGCCGCGTGGCCCTCGGTCGACCGGTACGCGCCCAATCACAGGGGCGCTGATGGCGAGACCGGCATTACACGATGTATGCCGTGGGCTCGCCTTTTTTCATCCCACGGCCAATCCGCAATGGGAGGCTCAACCTTGTCCCCTGTCACTCTAGCCTGGATAGGCTTCAACCTCTTCGTTCTCGCGATGCTGGCGATTGACCTCGGCGTCTTCAACCGCAAGGCGCATGTCGTCTCCGCAAGGGAGGCGAGCATCTGGGTCACGATCTGGGTTAGCCTGGCTGTCATCTTCGGCATCGGGCTCTACATCCTGCGCGGACTCACCCCCGCGCTGCAGTACTTCACGGGCTACATCATCGAGTACTCCCTCAGCATGGATAACATCTTCGTGTTCGTGCTGATCTTCTCTTACTTCGCAGTGCCGGCAGTCCACCAGCACCGGGTCCTCTTCTGGGGCATCCTCGGCGCGCTCGTGATGCGCGCCACGATGATCGTCGCAGGCGCGACACTGATCAACCAGTTCCACTGGATCATCTACGTCTTCGGCGCGTTCCTGATCTTCACCGGGATTCGGATGGCGCTCCACCAGGAGACGGAGGTTCATCCGGAGAGCAACCCGCTGATCAGGCTCGTGCGCCGCCTGCTGCCGGTGACCGAGAACTACGAGGGGAGTCACTTCTTCGTCCGGCGCGCCGGCAAGCTGATGGTGACCCCGCTCTTCGTCGTGCTGGTGATGGTTGAGAGTACCGACCTCATCTTCGCGGTAGACTCGATCCCGGCGATCTTCGCGGTGACGACCGACCCGTTCATCGTCTACACCTCCAACGTCTTCGCCATCCTGGGGCTGCGGTCGCTCTACTTCCTGCTGCGGGGCGCCGTGGATAAGTTCCACTACCTCTCGCTCTCGCTGGCGGCGGTGCTGACCTTCGTCGGCGTGAAGATGGTGCTGAGTGATGTGTACCACATGCCGGTCACGGTCTCGCTGCTGGTGATCGTGACGCTGCTCGGCCTCGGCGTGATCGCGTCGCTCATCCGCACCCGGCGCTCGGAGCGCGCATCGGCAAGCTCGTCGGGTGGCGGGCGGCCCGCCCCGACTCACGGCGCCGAGTGACCGATCCCCGTAGAGACGTTGCGTGCAACGTCTCTACAGCCGTCATCATCCCGCCGCAGGCATGGTGCGGTCGCTCGGTTGGTGTGCTATCATCAGCACGACGCGCGGCGCAGGTATTCCCAGAGGGACCGCCGCACAGTTTCTTCGAGGTGCTCTCCAGTGGTGCTCCAGTAGCGTGCAGCCAGATTGAAGTTGGACAAGAAGCGCGGGCGACCGACGGGTTCCGGCAAGGTACGCCGGTCGTGCCTCAGCCGCGCTCGTGACGCTACATAACAGAGGGGTGCCATGTCAGAGGACACATCCAGCCCAAAGATTGACAACAGGGCGCAGGTCTACGTCGCGTCGCTTGTTGCCGCCGTGACGCTCGCCGTCGCGACCGGCGGCAGCGGGGCGGTGGCTGTGGCGCCCGAGGTCTTCCTGTCCATCGCGTGGCAGGTCAGGGGCATCGGCGGGGGTGGGAGGCCAGGGGTAAGGGAGCGTGAGAGGAAGCGCCGGGCGTGTCACCTCCGCGATGCGCGCGCATCCGGCGTGGTGAGCCGCGGCGCCCTTCCCAGGCACCCCGGCGGCCTCCGCTGCCGCACGTAAAGTCCCGAGGCTACAGGCGTGCAGGGCGGTTTCGAAGTCCGTGTTGGTGGGATGAACACGCCGCGCAGACGTTGCGGAGACCTTACGCAGACGTTGCGTGCAACGTCTCTACGGTGGTTTCCCCCTCGGCGCGCCGATGTAACCGCTATGCACATGGCGGAAGTGGGAGGCGTGGGGCTCCTATGCCGACTGCGAAATCGTCCTGACAGGCGTGCGTCGCCGTGCCCGTCCCATACCTCCGCTCGCCCCTCAGACGCGACACCACGAAACCGTCTGACCTGCTGGTATGTGTACTTGTACAGATTGTACCAGTACTGCATGATCGCTGTAGATGGCCGGATGGAGCCGCACAGGCAGTTGCAGGCGGAAAGAGACCGAGAGGTGGTGCAGGCAGTTATGAAGCTCACGATATTCGGCGCGACAGGCAGGACCGGAAGGCAGCTCGTGGAGCAGGCACTCGGCGCGGGTCACGAGGTAAAAGCGCTCGCCCGCGACCCTTCCCGTCTCCACGTGCGGCACGAGAAGCTCACCATCGTGCAGGGCGACGTGCTCGACCCCGCGAAGGTGGAGGAGGTTGTGGCAGGCACGGACGCGGTCCTCAGCGCGCTCGGCCACACCAGTACCTCCACGAAGGACGTTCAGACCGTGGGCACGCGGAACATCCTGGCCGCGATGCGGAAACACGGTGTCAGCCGCATCATCAGCCTCACCGGCGCCGGGGTGGCCGACCCCGAGGATGCCCCGAAGCTCTGGAACAAGGCGATCACCCTCCTCCTGAAGCGCCTCCAACCGGACGTGCTCGCGGACGCGGAAGCCCACGCGGAAGCCATCCGCGCGAGCGGCTTGGACTGGACGATAGTGCGCGGCCCGAGGCTTACGGAGGGACCGAAGAGGGGCTCTTACCGCGTGGGCTACGTGGGCAAGGGCACCGGCGCGGCTATATCCCGCGCAGACCTCGCGGACTTCATGCTGAAGCAGGCGACGGACGATACCTACGTCCACAAGGCGCCGGTGGTCAGCTACTAAGAGCGCCTTTCAAAGCCTATGTCCCGTCTCCGGAGGGGATGCGGTGGCGGCATCGGCTGCCGCGTATCTGGACTGCAGGTCATCTGACGCTCCCGCCAGCGATGCTTAGCTTGGAGCTATCGTCTATCTCGCCTCGCCCTTTTTTGCGGACAGTTCATAGAGGTGCGTTTGGATCCTGCCGAGCAGCCTGACCAACGTCTCCTGCTCATCAGGGCTGAGGCATCCCATCCAGTCCATCTCCGCTCGCAGGATCTCCGGGAGCAGCGCTTGATGCACCGCACGCCCCTCGTCGGTGATCTCGATCAAGAGCTTCCGCCGGTCAGTCGGATGCGGCGTACGGCGTACCAGGCCACGTCTCTCCAATGAGTCGAGCAACCCCGTGACAGTGGCCGGGTGGCTGAAGAGCCGCTGACTGATGACCTGAGGGGGGAGCGGCTCGCCCGCGCCGTCGAGGATGCCGAGCACGTTTGAGGCAGGCGCCGAGATCCCGTATTTCCGGGCCAGCGGCGCAACCCGCTCCATCAGCAGGTCGCCCGTCCGGATGAGGTTCACCACCGCTTCGGTTGCCGACGTCTCGGCCCACGGGTACTGACGCCGGAAGGACTCACCGAACCGGATCGGCGCCTGCGCAGCAACCTCGTCGTCAATGCGTCTCGTCATTGTCCCCTCCCGCCCATTCTATCTCCAGTTTCAAACAAGCTCAGGTCAGCGAAGTTGAAGTCCAGGCGCGTCGGTGGCGGCCATAGTCGAGCCTGATGACTTCGGCGAGCTTGCCTGGTGTGAGCCTCCTGCCCAGCGCCCCTTCGCGCTTGAGCAGCCGCTTCGCCTGCACGCGCAGGTAAGTTGCGAGCACCAAAGGGTCGAGCTTACCCGTAAGCGGCACCAGTTGCACGAAGGTGAGCGTCGCCTTCTCGATCCGATGCTTCATATAATCCGTCGGGTGCGCGCAGGAGTCCAAGCGCCTCATCAGCGGCAGGAAGCGCTTGCCGTTGAGCACGACGCCTGCCCACACATCGGTGTAGCCCCAGGTCGTGCCCGAGCCCTTCTTCTTCCTGATCCTGCCCGCGTGCTGCATACCCCGTCCCGTACCTCGCTCAGCGCAACAGCCAGGTCGTACACGAAACACAAGTAATCGGGTGTTAAGGTACCAGTCACTGGGAGTGAGGTGACTGAAAAGGGCGGTCCTACCTATCGCTCCTGGGGAAACCCCTACGAGGCATACCCAGCGCGGCGCGGACCATATCCAGCAGAGTGTCCAGGTCGAACGGTTTGGGCAGCACCTCGACATCGAACCGCCGGAGCCAGTCCGCGTGATCCTGCAGCTGCACAGTGGCTGCGCTGCACACGATCACAGGGATGCGCCGTGTGACCGGGTCCAGGGTAAGCAGGTCCAGGGTGCGCCACCCCTCCTCAGCGCCACTACCGAACACAAGGTCCAGCACTACCAGGTCAGGCTGCAGGTCGTGCACGAAGGCGTACGCCTCGCTGCCGACGAACGACGTCGATACCTTGTAGCCCTCCTCCTGCCCGAGAAGCTCATCCATCAGACGCAGGAAGGCTGTGTCATCGTTCACCACAGCTATGTGCGGCGTGTGAACTTTCGCCGTGATACCCGCGCCCCCGACCTGCTCGCTGGCGTCACTCGTGCTGCCATCCCCTCCCATCCGCGATAGTATCCTCGCGTACACCTTCTGCAGCTCGTCCACTGAGTCGAGTATCTCCCCGAGCCGCTGCCTTCGAGGCGGATCCGACGCTGAGTGGCGCTGCAACATCTGCACGCGCAGCCGCAGCACCGTCAGAACGGTGTTCAGTTCGTGCTCCATCTTCCAGCGTCGTGGATCGTCCATATCATGCCTCTGATGCACGTTATGTGCCGGGCCTCGCATACACGAGGGTGCGTGGGCGAGGTTTTGGGTTTATAATTTCCGCAAGCCGAACGTCCGACTCCTGTCGTTGGAGTCGGGAAGTACGGCGTGAGAGTGTAGTTGAGGTACCTTGCCGCACACCATCCTGCTGTTTGAGGACAACCCGACCATCCGCGATCTGGTCTTCGAGCTACTTACCACGGAAGGCTACACCGTACTCCGCGTAGAGAGCCTGCGAGAGGCACAGAGTCTGGTCGCACGCGGCGGGGTGAGTCTTGTGCTTGCGGACTCGGGGGAGTCTACGAGGGAGGGAGCTCTTGGCGCGTACAAGCGTTACTGCGAGGTCATTGGCAGCCAGGTCCCGATGATCGTCTTCACAGCGCACAGGCTTACTGAGGAAGAGATGCAAGGCTTAGGGTGCGCGAGCGTGCTCCCAAAGCCCTTCGACATCTACAGCTTGCTCGGGCTCGTCGCGGAGCAACTGGAGGGGTGACGTGGAGGTTGGCTACGACCCAGTACCCCTCTATCTTACGTGCAGGCATACACCCGAATAACATATACAGTACATCGCCATGCGCGGCGATGTTCCGAAAGACCCTTAGCAAGGAGGCCTGGTGAGCCCAACATGCAGACCCCAACTCGTGCAGCAGTCCACGGGGGCGACCGGATGAGCGAGGATTCCCATCCGACAACCGTGGATGCACAAGCCGGGCAGCACCTGGTAGCACAGTACGCTGTGAGCCATGCCCTGGCACAGTCCGGAGACCTCTCTGACTCCGCTCCAAGGATACTGCAGGCTATCGGGGAAGGTCTCGGATGGGACTACGCGGCACTGTGGATTGTAGACGAGCGCGAGGATATTCTTCGGTGCATTGATACCTGGCACAGGCGCGCAGCGGCGTCCCCCAGGTTCGACTCCCTCAGCCGACGGAATACGTTCGGACCCGGTGTAGGGCTGCCAGGCAGGGTATGGAGCAGCCGCCAACCCGCGTGGATCGCTGACGTTGGGAAGGATATCAACTTCCCGAGGATGATGACAGCAGCGTCGGAAGGTTTGCGTGCGGCTTCAGCGTTTCCCATCCTCCTCGGAGGTAAGGTTCTCGGCGTGTTCGAGTTTCTCAGCCACGACGTACGAGAACCTGATCGGGCCATCATCAACACAATGGCGTCTCTGGGCGCACAGATTGGCCAGTTTCTTGAGCGCAAGCGCGTCGAGCAGGCTGTACGCGAGTCCGAGGCGCGGAAGTCCGCCATCCTTGCGTCGGCACTCGACGCTATCATCAGCATGGACTCTCAGGGGCGAGTGATAGAGTTCAACCCGGCAGCTGAGAAAACGTTCGGCTACACACGAGAGGAAGCCCTGGGCAGGGAGATGGCCGAGCTGATAATCCCGCCGTCGCTGCGCGAGCATCATCGCCGGGGCCTCGCACGCTACCTCGCCACGGGGGAGGGCCCAGCCATCGGCAAACGGCTTGAGTTGACGGGGATGCGCTCCGATGGTAGCGAGTTGCCGGTGGAGTTGGCAATCACTCGAGTCCCCTGGGAAGGGCCACCACTCTTCACTGGTTACGTGCGCGACATCACGGAGCGCAAGCGGACGGAGGAAGCGCTGAGTGCGTCGGAGGTCCGCTTCCGCACGGTGATCGAGCAATCCCCCCTGAGCATCCAGATCTTCGCCCCGGACGGGCGAACGCTGCGGGTGAACCGTGCGTGGGAGGAGCTATGGGGTGTCACGCTCGACCGGCTTCCCGGCTACAACGTGCTACAGGACCCGCAGCTACTCGAGAAGGGGATAATGCCCTACATCGAACAGGGCTTCGCGGGCCAACCTGCCGAGATCCCCCCGGTCCACTATGTGCCGGAAGAGACGGTCTCAAATGTGACCGATGTGACCTATCGCTGGGTACGGGCGTTCATATACCCGGTGAAGGATGAGAGCGGCAGCGTTCAGGAAGTTGTCCTGGTTCACGAGGATGTCACAGAGCAGATACGGGCGCAGGAGGACCTCAGGAGAAGCGAGGCCAGCCTCGCCGCAGCCCAGGAGATCGCGCACCTGGGTAGCTGGGAGTGGGATCTGGCTACGGATGAAGTGCGCTGGTCGGATGAAACGTACCGTATCTACGGGTACTGCCCCGGAGAGTTCACTGCGACAGCTGATACGTTCTGGAAGCTGGTCCATCCACAGGATGTGGAATACGTCAGACAATCGCTGCACGGCGCGCTATATGAGGGCAAGCCGTACGACCTCGAGCATCGGGTGTTGCGGCCTGATGGGGAGACACGCATCGTCCACAGGCAGGGCGAGACAGTCCTGGACGGCGAGGGCAAGCCCGTCCGGATGCGAGGGATAGTCCACGACATCACTGAGCGCAAGAAGGCAGAGGAGGAACTGCGCCAGAGTGAGGGGCGGTACCGGTCGCTCGTGCTCGCCAGCTCGCAGATCGTCTGGACGACAGATGTAGATGGCAAGGTGGTTACTGACCAACCTGGGTGGAGAACTTTCACCGGACAGAGTGTGGAACAGACCCAGGGGTGGGGATGGGTAAATGCGGTGCATCCTGAGGACAGGTGGCAGGCTGCCAGAGGCTGGGTACAAGCTGCCAGGCGGAAGAGGGTGTACGACACAGAATACCGGTTACGCAGGCACGACGGGGTTTACAGACACTTTGCTGTGCGCGCGGTGCCTGTTCTTGCAGCAGACAGTGACATACGGGAGTGGATCGGCACCTGCACGGACATCACCGAGCGTAAGCAGGCAGAAGCAGAGCGCGAGGTGGCTCTATCTGAAGCCCAGCACGCTCTGCAGCTTCGCAACCGCTTCCTCGCTATGGCCTCGCACGAACTCAAGACACCTGTGACCTTGCTCAAGGGATACGCGCAGGTGCTGAGCAAGCAGGCGCAACGGAAGGCAGACGCGGACCTTGTCAGGCCACTCAGAGTGATCAGCCGCCAGGTTGAGCGCATCAACGACCTGGTGGACAACCTGCTCAACGTATCGCGTATCGAGAGCGGCAGGATCGAGTTCGTGATAGTTCCCTTTAACCTGAACGCCGCCGTTGAGGAGGTGGTGGGCGAGATGAGGGATTCGTTGGCCAACTTCAGTTTCCGACTCGATCAGCCAGCGCAGAACGTTTGGGTGCGGGGTGACCGAACGCGCCTCCAGCAGGTGGTAACGAACCTGCTGACGAACGCGGTGAAGTACTCTCACGAGCGCAAGGAAGTGGATGTGGTCCTCAGGCAAGAGGGGGATCGGGCGCAAGTGTACGTGACCGACTACGGGATCGGCATACCTGACGAACAACAGGGGCAGGTATTCGACCTGTACTTCCGCGCGACCAACGCGCCTGCCAGCAACTACGCCGGCCTGGGACTCGGACTGTACATCAGCAAGGCAATAATCGAGCGTCACCAGGGTACGATAGGAGTAAGATCGAAAGAAGGTGAGGGCAGCACGTTCTACTTCTGCCTACCCATACTCGATGCCGATCCTCAGGAGCAAGAGCCAGAGGGAAGACGAGGGCCTGGTGGGCTGCGCAGAGAGGTATAGTGTTACACCCGGTGGCGACACGGCTTCAAGGGCATCTGGATGTCGGATGGTCGGTGGAGGCAGACACGTCAGGCGACGGGTAGACGGCGTGGCAGGAATTGGGAGTGAACGAGCGCTGGAGAGTGGGCTTCAACCGCACGCCTGCAGGTACTTGCTCCCAGGCGCGCGACCGAGCACGTTGAGGATGAATCGGCTGGCGGCGGCAATCTTCTCGATGTCCACGCCGGTTTCGATGCCCATACCGTGCAGCATGTACAGCAGGTCCTCCGTCGCGAGGTTGCCGGAAGCGCCGGGGGCATAGGGGCAGCCGCCCAGCCCGGCGGCGGCAGAGTCGAACGTGGAGACGCCCAGAAGAAGAGCGGCGAGGGCATTGGCGAGAGCAGTGCCACGGGTGTCGTGGAAGTGGACGGCTACGCGGTCCGCACCCACCTCTTCGAGTACCGGGCCAACTACCTCCGGCACCTGATTAGGCGTGGCTACACCAATGGTATCCCCCAGGCTGACCTCGTGTACGCCGAGGTCGAAGAGGCGGCGGGCAACGTCAAGCACCTGCTCGGGAAGCACCCGCCCATCGTAGGGGCAGCCGAAAGCGACCGAGACGTAGCCGCGCACACGCACGCTCTCCGCGCGTGCGAGCCCAAGCACAGGGGCGAATGCCGAAAGGCTCTCCTCTACAGTCATATTGATGTTATGCCGGGTAAAGCCGTCGGTGGCGCCTGTGAAGACCGCGATCTCGCGCACACCGCTCTCCAGGGCTCTTCGCATCCCCCTCAAGTTCGGCACGAGAGCTGAGTACGTCACGCCCTCTCTGGGTTGAATGGCGCCCATCACCTCCCCGGCGTCCGCGAACTGCGGCACGGCGTGGGGGCTGACAAAGCTGGTGGCCTCGATATGTTGCAGCCCCGACTCCGAGAGCAGGTCTATGAGCCGCACCTTGTCCGCGGTGCGGACGGAGGCAGATTCGTTCTGCAGGCCATCGCGTGGTCCGACCTCGACCACGCGCACGCGCGGCGGCAGCTGACCGAAGACGCTCACTCCCGAACCTCCGCGAGCACCGCGCCTGCCGTCACGAGGTCGCCGGCAGAGTAGGGCAGCTTCGCGACTACGCCTGCGTGGGGCGCGGCTATCGCGTGCTCCATCTTCATCGCCTCCAGCACTATCAGCGTTTGCCCCGCCTCCACTTCATCGCCCTCGCGGACAGCCACCTTCACGACGGTGCCGGGCATCGGCGCCTGCAGGCTCTCCCGACCGCCGAGAGCGGAAGGGGCGCGACCCGCATCATCCGCTGTAAGCGCCCGCGCCTTCCCAAGCACATACGCGCTTCCGCCGAGCCCTATGTGCAGGCTGTCCATTGTCTCCACCACATTCGCGTGCCAGGTGCGCGCGCCTTCTCGCAGGAGGAGGGAGGAGTTGCCGGTGCGCTCGAAGCCCACCCTGCGGTGCGCCCCTCCCAGCAGCATATCCCAGAAGGTATTACGCCGCTCTGACGCCGACACCACCAGCTCCGTGCCCTCGTGCGTGTAGCGCAGCACGCGCTCCTGTCCCGAGAGCCGCCACCCTCCCTCTCTCCAGGGGTCCCGCTGGTCGCTCGTACGTGCAGTCAGCTGCCAACCGGCGGCGGCCAGAACAGCCTCGTCCGGCAGGTCAGAGGTGGTGGCCAGTTCGGGCAGGAGCTGGTCGAGGAACTCCGTGGAGAGGTCGCCAGCGCGGAAGGCCGGGGCGTCGAACACCGCGGCGAGCAGGGAGAGATTCGTCGAGACTCCGAGCACAGTGTAGCGACGCAGTGCAGCACGGGCACGCTCGAGGCACGAGGGGCGGTCGGGGGCGTGGATTACCAGCTTGGCGAGCATCGGGTCGTAAAAGGGCGTGACCTCGTCGCCAGTCTCGACGCCAGAGTCGTTGCGGACACCAGCGCCGGAAGGTGGCTCGAACAGTAGCAGTGGACCCGTAGAGGGCAGGTAGCCACGCGCCGGGTCCTCGGCGTACACACGGCACTCCAGCGCGTGACCCCAGAGCCACACCTGGTCCTGGGTTATCGAGAGAGGCATGCCCGCCGCGATGCGCAACTGCTCGCGCACAAGGTCGAAGCCGGTGACCAACTCCGTGACAGGGTGCTCTACCTGCAGCCGCGTGTTCACTTCCATGAAGAACGGCTCACCCTCTGGCGAGAGGATGAACTCTACCGTGCCGGCGTTCGTGTAGCCCGCGGCCCGAACAAGCCTGACCGCGGCAGCGCCCATCTCCTCGCGCAGCTCCGGGGTCAGCGCAGGCGACGGACTCTCCTCCATCACCTTCTGGTGCCGTCGCTGAACGGAGCACTCGCGCTCGCCCAGGTGTACCACGTCCCCGTTCGTATCGGCCAACACCTGTATCTCGACGTGTCGCGGACCCTCGATGTACTTCTCGAGCAGCAGCGTTTCATCGCCGAACGCGGACAGGGCCTCGCGCTTCGCGCCCTCTACCGCCTCTGCCAGCGCCTCTGCGGTGCGGACAATGCGCATCCCCTTGCCTCCACCTCCCGAAGCAGCCTTGATGAGCAGGGGATAGCCCAGGGTCTCCGCTTGCTGCGAGAGCGTGTTGAGGTCCTGCGCATCGCCGTCGTATCCCGGAACGACGGGCACACCTGTCTCGCGCGCGAGGCGCTTCGCGGCGCGCTTGTCCCCCAGGAGGCGCATGGCCTCCGGCGAGGGTCCTACCCATATCAGCCCCGCGCCGAGACATGCCTGTGCGAAATCAGGGTTCTCCGCCAGGAAGCCGTATCCGGGATGTACCGCATCCGCGCCGCTGTGTCGCGCCGCGCGTATCATCCGGTCAACGTTCAGGTAGCTCTCTCCCGCGACCGATGGCCCTATGCCGTAGCTCTCGTCCGCCCGCCGGACGTGAAGGGCTCGCGCGTCCGCATCGGAATAGACCGCAACTGTTCTGATGCCCATCTCGGCGCACGCCTGCATCACGCGCACGGCTATCTCGCCTCTGTTGGCGATGAGCACTTTCGAGAACATCAGCCCTCACCCTCCGCCCATGACGGTCTGCGCTTCTCCAGAAAGGCCGCGATGCCCTCCCTCCCCTCATCACTCAGGCGCAGTCGGGCGATGACGTCCGCCGTCAGGCCGCGCACATCCGTGGGCTGCCTGCCCTGCATGACCCGCACGAGCGCCTTTGCCTCCGCCGCGGCGTTCGGACCGCTCGCAAGTATCTCCCGTAGCACGCGCTCCACGGCAACGTTCAGTTGGTCGGCAGGCGCGACGCGGTGTACGAGTCCTACCTGCAACGCCCGCTCCGCGCCGAACCGCTCCCCGGTTGTGAAGAGCGCGCGGGCGTGTCCCGGTGTTATCTTTGCGAGGACAAACGGTGAGATAACGGCCGGTAGGATGCCCAGCTTCACCTCTGTGAAGCCGAAGCGGGCATCATCGGCGGCCACCACAACGTCGCAGCAGGCCAGAAGTCCCATGCCGCCGCCCAGCGCCGCGCCGTGGACGCGCGCGACCGTCGGCACCGGTGAGGCATCGAGCGCCGTGAGCGCGTCCGCCAGGTTGTGCGCGTCTCCCACGTTCTCCTCATAACTGTACGTCGCCAGCGCGCGCATCCATGTCAGGTCCGCGCCCGCGCAGAAGGACGGCCCCGAGCCTTCAAGCAGCACGACGCGGACGAGGCCGCCCGTGTGCAAAGAGCTGAAGCACTCGTGCAGCTCCTCTATCATCTCCGGGTTTAGAGCGTTATGGACCTCCGGGCGGTTGAGGCGTACGCGCAGGGCGCGACCTTCCGGGCTTAGGTGCAGGTGTTTGTACGCGCGGTCGTTCAAGCTCTCTCTCTTCATCGGGCAGGGCGACCCATGGGCTCCTCTACGTCAGGTTGCGTCCGGCTACATGCGGAAGACGCCGTTCTTCGTTTCCTCGATGGGGGCGTTGAGGGCGGCTGCGATACCGAGCGCGAGCACGCGGCGGGTGTCGGCGGGGTCTATCACGCCGTCGTCCCACAGTCGCGCTGTCGAGTAGTACGGGCTTCCCTCACGCTCGTACTTCTCACGTATGGGCTCGGTGAACTCCTCCTGCTCCTCTTCGCTCATGGACCCGCCGCGGGCTCGCATGCTGTCCAGTCGGACGGTCAGGAGCGTGCTCGCCGCCTGCTGGCCACCCATCACAGAGATGCGTGCGTTCGGCCACATCCACAGTTGCCGGGGACCGAACGCGCGCCCGCACATCCCGTAGTTGCCTGCTCCAAACGAGCCGCCAATCACCACGGTGAACTTTGGCACGGCGGCGTTCGCCACCGCAGTCACCATCTTGGCGCCGTCTTTGGCGATGCCGCCATGCTCGTACTGCTTGCCCACCATAAACCCGGTGATATTCTGCAGGAACACGAGCGGGATGCGCCGCAGGGCGCATAGCTCTATGAAATGTGCGGCCTTGAGCGCGCTCTCGGAGAAGAGGATGCCGTTGTTTGCCACCACACCTACGGGATAGCCGTGGATGTGAGCGAAGCCGCACACGAGGGTGGTACCGTAGCTCGCCTTGAACTCGTGCAGCCGGCTGCCGTCCACGATTCGCGAGATCACCTCGCGCACGTCATACGCGGTCCGCACGTCGGCGGGCACGACTCCGTACAGCTCGACGGGATCGTAGCGCGGGGGCTCCGGCTCCTGCTGTTCCCACGGCGGCGCGGGCCGAGTCCCGCCGAGGTTCGCAACTATCTCGCGCACGATGCCGAGGGCGTGTTCATCGCTCTCCGCGAGGTGGTCCGCAACTCCGGAGACGCGGGTATGAACATCCGCCCCTCCGAGCTCCTCCGCGCATACTTCCTCGCCTGTTGCGGCCTTGACGAGCGGAGGCCCGCCCAGGAAGATAGTGCCGGTGCCCCGCACTATCACAGTCTCGTCGCTCATCGCGGGCACGTACGCCCCGCCTGCGGTGCAGGAGCCCATCACCGCCGCGACCTGTGGGATGCCGAGCGCGGACATGCGTGCCTGGTTATAGAAGATGCGCCCAAAGTGCTCCCGATCCGGAAAGACTTCCGCCTGCAGGGGCAGGTACGCGCCACCGGAGTCCACCAGGTACAGGCACGGTAACCTGTTCTCCATTGCTATCTCCTGGGCGCGCAGGTGCTTCTTCACTGTCATAGGGTAGTAGGTGCCACCTTTCACCGTGGCGTCGTTCGCGACGACTACAACCTCCCGGTCGCATACAGAGCCGATGCCGGTGACTATCCCCGCGGCGGCCGCCTCATCGCTGTACATGCCAGTGGCAGCCAGTGGGCTGAGTTCCAGAAAGGAAGTGTCCGGGTCGAGCAGCCTGCCGATGCGCTCCCTGGCCGGCAGCTTGCCGCGGCCTGTGTGCCTTGCGAGCGCATCCGCCCCGCCCCCCTGCGCCGCCGCGCGCAGCCGCTCTCGCAGGTCCGCGACCAGCTCCTCCATGCAGCTCCGGTTGCGCGCGTACTCCTCGGAGGTGGTGTCCAGCCGTGAATGGATGGTAGCCATGCGTGCCTTTCTCTCAGGCTCTTCCTGGCTCGATTCTAGCAGAAGGACGACAGCACGCAGCTTTTGGCATCACGCATATACGTATGTATCGAAACCATAGTTACTGCTGCCGGAAGTGAAGGGGCGTACACTCGTGTCTGTGTGTAACACGGTGTCCGAGAGGAACGTAACGCATGTACAGAGACGGAGATGATAACGATCGTATAGTCGAAGGCCGGGTTGGGTGAATACCTGGTACGGGTTCAGGCAGGCGAACCGGTAGCCCGGTTGATACCGATAAGTAAGGAGATCTAACGCGAGCGGCGGTTGCGGCTCCATCAGGCCGACGTATTCCAAGTGGCTGCTGCCCTGGATTGGTGCGATGGACAGCAGGTAGGTCGTGAGTTCGTGTGTCCGGAAGACCGCTTGAGTGATGCGGCGAGGGCGGAGGGATTTACGGTCGTGCCGTACTCGCCGCCCTCGTATCCCACAGCGCTGATGCGGGCATCACTCAACCGGCTGTTTTAGATGCTCCTCCGTGGCGTGAGGTGGGAGTTGCGCGCCGGGCGTTACTTTAGCTCCAGACGGTATCCGCGTCCACCGCCCGATGATCGTGATCTCCGAGCCAGTGTCCCCTCCGACACGCGCCTCCTTGCCTATCCGGACATTCTTGTCCACTATCGCGCACCCCACCGTGGCGTCGCTTTCCACCAGCGTGTCGTGCAGGATGATCGAGTCCCGCACGGTCGCGCCTTCCTCGACCACAACGCCGGGAGAGAGCACGGACCGGACAACCGTGCCGCGGATGGTGCAACCGGGCGAGATCATGCTGTTGTCTATGCGCGCCGACCCGTAGATGCGGGCAGGGGGCTGGAGGCCACTGTACGTGAGGATGGGCCAGTCCGGCTCGTACAGCTTCAGTCGCGGCTCCGGCGCCAGCAGGTCCAGGTGCGACTGCCAGTAGCTCTGGGGTGTGCCCACGTCCATCCAGTACCCCTCCAGGCGGTGCTCGTACGCCCGCCCTTCCTCCACAAGTCGTGGGATGAGCTGGTGCCCGAAGTCCTCAAGCGCGGGCCCCTCCGAGTTGTCGCTCTCCTCGACCAGCTCATCAAGTGTATGCAGCAGCTTCGCGGCGTCGTACACGAACACCTCCGTCGTGACGATCTCGCTCTGCGGCTCTTCAGGCTTGTACTGAAAGCCCGTCACCCGGCCCTTCTCGTCAACATGTACGTTGCCGAAGCGACCCGCCCCCTCTATCGGCACCGTGGTGGTCACGAGCGTCACGTCAGCCTGCGTTTCCTTGTGGCGGGCTATCGCCTCCCCGTAGTCGAGCTTGTAGATGTGGTCCGCGCTCATCACGACGATGGTGTCGGGGGCGTACCGGCGGATAGCAGCACGCTGATGGTAGATGGCATCCGCGTTGCCCTCGTGCCAGCCTTCCTGCTCGCCACCCTGTTGCGGCGTGAGCAGTTGGAGCCCACCGTACGTGCGATCCAGGTCCCACGGACGCCCTCCCGCAAGGTGCTCGTTCAGTGAGTGTGGCTGGTACTGCTCGACTATCCAAACGTCGGAGAGGCCGCTGTGCATGCAGTTGCTCAGGGGGAAGTCAATGAGGCGGTACAGTCCCCCGTATGGCACCGCCGGCTTTGCCCGCACCTGCGTCAGGGGGCCCATCCTGCCGCCCGCCCCTCCGGCCATTATCAGTGCCAGTATCTTTTCCCGTGCCATGCATTTTCCTCCGCGTGCGCCGTTGCGTATTAGTGCTCCTGGTATGTAGCAGCAGGTTATCGGGCAATCGGTGTGCCATCGGGCACTTGCTTTTCTACAGTATGCGAAGTAATATTTAGCATAGGCTAAATCAGAAGTTGTAGAGAGAAGAAATGATGTGCATGGCTCGTGGTAGTACAAGCGGCCCTCGATTACGCGCCCGTCGCCGGGCAGCTCTGACGCTGTTCCTTCTCCTCGCTGTGCTGCTTTCGGCTTGCGGCAGGGTCACGAGCGCGTACACGCGCCAGGATGTGTCGGGCCGCACGATCCAGGCGTTGAGCACGGTGGGGATGGTTGGTGATGTTGTCGCGCGCGTCGGCGGGGAGCGGGTCCGCTCCGAGACTCTGATGGGGCCAGGGGTAGACCCACACCTCTACAAGCCGAGTGAGAGCGACGTGCTCCAGATAGCCGAGGCGGACATAGTGTTCTACGTCGGCCTCCACCTCGAGGGGCGCATGACAGAGGTGCTGGAGCGCACGAGCGATACCCGGCCCGTCGTTGCCGTGTCCGAAGGTATACCGGAGGAGCGACTCATCCGCACCGAAGAGTTCGCGAGCGCACACGACCCGCATGTCTGGATGGATGTGAGCCTCTAGGTGGAGACGGTGGGCCGCGTCGAGCAGGCACTCTCGGAGCTTGATCCCGACAGTGCTCCGGGATACAGAGCCAGGGCGAGGGCGTACCGTGCGGAGCTCGCGCAGCTACACGAGTACGTGCAGCGGCAGGTGGCCTCCATACCAGAGCAGAGCCGTGTGCTCGTGACTGCGCACGATGCGTTCAGCTATTACGGGCGCGCGTACGGCCTGGAGGTAAGAGGACTTCAGGGCATCAGCACCGAGTCGGAGGCGGGCATCGGGGATGTGGCCCAACTGGCTTCGATGCTGGCCGAGCGCAGGATCAAGGCGATCTTCGTGGAGTCCAGCGTGCCCCGGCGCAACATCGAGGCGGTGCAGGCCGCTGTGCGCTCCCGCGGCCACGAGGTCGCGATAGGCGGCAGCCTCTACTCAGACGCGATGGGCGAGGCAGGCACGCCGGAAGGTACGTACATCGGGATGATCCGGCACAACACGGATACTATCGTGAGTGCCCTGCGATAGGTGTTAGTGTCAAAGCTTTCAACACGGAGGACCAGGAGATCACCGAGGCCGGGTAGTGTCAGCTACTTATCACGAGGGCGAGTAGCTTGGAGGAACCCTAACCATCGCTCTGTGATCTCTGCATTGAGTATAGGATTGGACATCACAAGGGGGGGTAATGTTGTGAGCGCCATTGTGAACACCAGGGCAGACGAGCTGCCGAAAGCCGCGCCGCTGGAGGTGCGCGACCTGACCGTTGCGTACCAGACGAAGCCTGTCCTGTGGGACATTGACCTCGTCGTGCCCGCGGGCGCGCTCTGCGCCATTGTAGGGCCGAACGGGGCGGGGAAGAGCACACTCCTCAAGACCACGATGGGGCTCGTGCCCAGGGCCGCGGGCTGGGCTCGATTCTTCGGCAAGGAATACTCAAAAGTCCGCGACCGGGTGGGCTACGTGCCACAGCGAACATCCGTGGACTGGGACTTCCCAACGGACGTACTCGACGTGGTTACGATGGGGCTTTACGGCCGGCTCGGCTGGCTGCGGCGCCCCGGTAGGCGGGAGAAAGAGGCGGCTATGGAGGCGCTTGAGAAGGTGGGCATGGCCGACTACGCCGGGCGCCAGATCAGCCAGCTCTCCGGCGGACAGCAGCAGCGCGTATTCCTCGCCCGCTCGCTCGTGCAGGACGCCGACCTCTACCTGATGGACGAGCCGTTCGCTGGGGTGGATGCCACCACCGAGAGGGCGATAGTCTCGTTGCTCTCGGAGCTGCGCTCGGCGGGCAAGACGGTAGTTGCCGTGCATCACGACCTGTCCACGGTGGACGATTACTTCGACTGGGTAGCGCTGCTCAACCTGCGTCTCGTGGCGGCGGGGCCGGTCGAGGACGTCTTCACTCATGACAACCTGCACGAGACGTACGGCGGGCGGATCACCTTCCTTGAAGGGGCGTCCCCAGCGGATGCGTCGGCGCCAGTGGTGATAGCCGATGGCGCTGCTCCGAGAGGTCGCTGTAAGATGAGAGGCCTCATGGATCTGCTGATTTACGACTACACCGTCCGCACTGTCGCGCTCGGCGCGATGGTGCTCGGGCTTGTGAGTGGGGTGCTGGGCTGCTTCGCGGTGCTGCGCCGACAGAGCCTCTTCGGGGACGCGCTCGCGCACGCCGCCTTGCCGGGGGTGTGCGTCGGCTTCCTGCTCGCGGGCGGGAAGTCCCCCGTTTGGCTGCTTCTGGGCGCAGCGCTGAGTGGGTGGCTGGGGGCGCTGGCGGTGCTCGGCGTCACCCGTGGATCGCGCATCAAGGAGGACGCGGCGCTCGGCACAGTGCTCACCGTTTTCTTCGGCTTGGGGATAGTCCTCCTCACTCGCATACAGAATACCGGTGATGCGAGCCAGAGTGGCCTCAACAGCTTCCTGTTCGGCCAGGCCGCGGTGCTTCTCCAGCGCGACGTTGCGCTTATGGCCGTCGTGGGCGGCGCAGCGCTCCTGCTGGTCGCGCTCTTCTACAAGGAGTTCAAGCTGCTGGCGTTCGACCCCTCGTACGGCAGCACGCTCGGTTTCCCGATGGGCCTGGTCGGGGTGTTGCTGACCGCGCTGATCACCGTTGCGGTCGTGATCGGCTTGCAGAGCGTGGGGGTCATCCTGATGGCCGCCATGCTCATCGCCCCTGCCTCGGCGGCGCGACAGTGGACAGACAGGCTAAGCGTGATGATCGGACTCGCCTCGATCTTCGGCGCGCTCTCGGGCGTTACAGGCGCGGTGCTCAGCAGCATGGATGCGCGGGTGCCTACTGGACCGCTCGTCGTGCTGATCGCCACCGCGATCGTGATGGTCAGCCTGGTGCTCGCACCCCGTCGCGGCCTGCTCTGGACCGCGCTAAGTCGGAGGCGAGATAGCAGGAGGCTGGCAACGAGCATGGTACACGGGCCGGTCTGGAGCATAGGGCCGGGCGGGGCTGAGCATCCTGATACTCTCGGCGCCCTGGGCGGAGTGCATCCGCGTCCCCAGGAGGAGCGTCGCCCGTCGGCGGTAAGGGAGAGAGGGCGATGAGCTATCAGGTGACTATTATCCTCACAGGCGTCCTGACGGCAGCGAGTTGCGCGCTGATCGGCTCCTTCCTCGTGCTACGCAGGCTCTCGCTCGTCGGCGATGCGATCAGCCATACTGTCGTGCTCGGCATCGTGCTCGCGGCGCTGCTCACGGGCGGCATCACCGGCATCCCGACGCTCATCGGCGCGACCGTTGTGGGAGTGCTGACGGTAGTGCTCGTGGAGCTTGTAACAAGGAGCGGCCTTGTCAAGGAGGACGCGGCGATTGGCCTCGTCTTTCCCGCGCTCTTCGCGCTTGGCGTGCTTCTGATTTCGCGCTACGCCAGCAACGTCCATCTCGACGTGGAACACGTACTGTACGGAGAGATCGCGTACACCCCGTTCGACACGTTTGTCGTTGCTGGCTGGGATCTCGGTCCTCGCGCCCTGTGGACGCTTGGCGGCATTGGATTGCTGGACCTTCTCTTCGTCCTGGGCTTCTACAAGGAGCTGAAGCTGGCGACGTTCGACTCCGCGCTCGCGGCTGCCCTCGGCCTCTCCCCGGCGGTGATCCATTACGCGCTGATGTTCGTGGTCTCACTGACTACGGTGGGCGCGTTCGACGCCGTCGGAGCGGTGCTCGTCGTGGCTCTGCTGATAGTGCCGCCCTCGACCGCGTACCTGCTCACGGACCGACTCGCGGCGATGCTCGCCCTCTCGGTAATTGCGGGCGCTGTCTCCGCGGTTGGGGGTTACGCTCTGGCGCGCCTTCTCGACGCCTCCATCGCGGGCTCGATGGCGACAGCCACGGGCGCGCTCTTTGCGTTGGCGTTCCTGTTCTCGCCGCGCCACGGTCTGGTAACGCGCCAGCTGCGCGCGGCGCAGCAGCGGCGGCGGTTCGCGGTGGACCTGTTGCTGGAACACCTCCGCCGCTCCGAGCGCGAGACGCAGGCGGATATAGAGGAAGAGTTCGGCTGGAGCTCCGGGCAGGCGCGGCGAGTCATACGTGACGCCACGCGCCGCGGATTGCTCAATCCAGCAGGTGATCGGCTCTCGCTCACGGAAGCCGGGAGGTCAGCAGCGGCTTCAGCCGGAAGAATATAGGACCGAGTGGTGAGTGATAGCTACTCATCACGCATTACTAGAAACTTAGCACTTACGCGGGGAGGGTCCGTATGCGCGGAGAAGCGGT
>JADDPP010000093.1 GCA_016781845.1 Rubrobacter sp. | reverse complement strand
AGTAGTAGTGAGGAGTGATGAGCACCGAGCGCTCCTTGCT
Organism: Rubrobacter sp.; assembly: GCA_016781845.1. Classification (GTDB taxonomy): domain Bacteria; phylum Chloroflexota; class Chloroflexia; order Thermobaculales; family Thermobaculaceae; genus JADDPP01. The sequence goes on along the minus strand of JADDPP010000093.1, from coordinate 1,646 downwards.
TTCTACTCTTCGTTTCTTTTTCATAACTGCTAACGGAGGAACGCTATGCCAGATCAGTACACCCCTCAGAAGAGTGACAAGTTCACGTTCGGGCTGTGGACGGTGGGAAATGCCGGGAGAGATCCCTTCGGCGATCCGGTGCGCCCGGTCATGGACCCGCTCCACGCCGTTAGAAAGCTTGGTGAGCTTGGCGCGTACGGCGTGAACTTTCACGACAACGACCTTGTCCCGTTCGACGCGACCCCGCAGGAGCGCGACCGCATAGTGCGCGAGTTCAAGCAGGCGGTGGCGGACGCCGGGCTGGTCGTGCCGATGGCGACCACGAATCTCTTCACACATCCCATATTCCGGGACGGCGCTTTCACCGCGTCGGATGCATCGGTGCGGGCGTTCGCGCTGCAGAAGACAATGCGCGCGATAGACCTGGGCGTGGAGTGCGGCGCGACAACGTACGTGTTCTGGGGCGGGCGCGAAGGCACGGAGACGGATGCGTACCGCTCGCCGGTGGATGCCGTAAAGTACTTCCGTGAGGCGATGAACTTCCTCTGCGAGTACGTCCGGAACCAGGGCTATGACCTTCGCTTCGCCATCGAGCCGAAGCCCAATGAGCCACGCGGCGACATATACCTCCCCACCGTCGGCCACGCGCTCGCCTTTATCGCCACCCTCGACCACCCGGAGATGGTCGGTCTCAACCCGGAGTTCGCGCACGAGACGATGGCGGGGCTCAACTTCGTCCACGCCGTCGGGCAGGCGATTGAGGCGGGGAAGCTCTTCCACATAGACCTCAATGACCAGGTGCCGGGGCGCTACGACCAGGACTTCCGATTTGGCTCCGAGAACCCGAAGCGGGCTTTCTTGTTGGTCAAGCTTCTGGAGGACAGTGGCTTCGACGGCCCTCGCCACTACGACGCGAAGGCATACCGCACGGAGGACGAGGAGGGGGTGTGGGCGTTCGCGCGCGGGTGCATGCGTTCCTACCTCATCTTCAGAGAAAAGGCGCAGCAGTTCAACCAGGACCCGGAGATACAGGGAATTATTTCCGAGCTGCGGGCGCAGGACACCAGCTACGAAGGCCCCTCGGCATCGGAGGGTTACTCATCAGAGAGTGCTCAGGCGCTGCGAGACCAGCAGTTCGACATAGGAGCATTGAGCGCGCGCGGACGCCGATACGAGGAGCTTGACCAGCTCGTCATGGAGCTGCTCCTGGGCGTGCGCTAATTCCGCGTTGAGACGGGCGGGTATCACTCCTGCCCGTCTCAAATCTCTTATGTCTCCAGGCTCCATGTAGGTGTGCCCGGTCGCTCAGCTTGCCCGAGGGGTCGGCCTCTGCATGCCGAGCTCATTCCAGCCTCGCGCGAAGCACATACAGGCCAGAGTTGATGTCGCTAACCATCACCAGTCCACGGTCCACCACAACCCCCCATACCAATGCTCTGTTAGGGCTTATGCTGAACGGATCGCGCGTATCCGGGGGTACGAACCAGGCGATCTCTTGAAGACTCGCAGGATGTGAGAGATCCAGTACCCTCACGCCGTCGCTGTACCAGGAGAGGTACAGTGTATTGCCCGCCACCACGGGGTGATGAGCCGCGTAGAAATAATCTGTACGCAAATGACAAAAGCGGACGTGCTCGCTGCCGGGG